>DASYRN010000151.1:0-21652 GCA_036004365.1 Binatia bacterium | reverse complement strand
TCCCATCGGGGTCAGCAAACTTCTCGTAGGTCATCCCAAGCCAAACCTAACACATTATGCCTCTTGCTTCACCCCTGAATCCGAATGGGCCAACCGGGGCTCCTCTTTCTCGTACTGAAGCTGATAGAGACGAAAGTAGATGCCCTGCTTCTGCATGAGCTCCGAGTGAGAACCCACTTCTCGGATCTCTCCGCGATGCATCACGATAATCCGGTCGACGTTTCGGATCGTGGAGAGCCTGTGTGCCACGACGAGAGAGGTCCGCTCTTTCATGAGCTTTTCAAGCGCGTCTTGAATCAGCAGCTCCGTCTCAGTATCCACGCTGGACGTCGCCTCGTCCATGATCAGTATCTCAGGCTGATAGACGAGCACCCGGGCGAGCGCCAACAGTTGCCGCTGCCCACTCGAAAAATTGCTTCCCCGCTCTTTGACTGGAGCATGGAAGCCTCCCGGCAAACGGCCGATAAAACCCGTCGCGTTCGCATACCGAGCCGCGCTTTCGATGCGCTCAAAGGGAACGGAAGGATCGCCAAGTGAGAGATTGGCACGGACGTTTCCGGAAAAGAGAAAGACATCCTGGAGGACGACTCCGATATGCCGCCGCAGCCTTTCGAGTTCCCAGTCGCGGACATCCACGCCGCCCACCCGGATCGATCCCTGATCGACATCGTAGAACCGGCTGAGCAGCTTGATCGTTGTCGTTTTCCCTGAACCTGTCGCTCCAACGATCGCGACCTTTTCACCCGGCTCGACGCGAAAAGAGATTCCGCGAAGAACTGGGTCCTCTTTCTTGTAGCTGAACGAGACGTCATCGAACGAAATCTCGCCGCGAAACGGCGTCGGAATGACCGGCTTGGACGGAGTCGATATCCCGATGGGAGTATCGAGGAGCTGAAAGATGCGCTCCGCCGCGGACATGGCCGATTGCATGATCGTGTATTTTTGGCCGAAATCCCTGAGCGGCACGAAAAGACGATGGATATATTCTTTAAAAGCCACCAAAGTCCCGATGCCGATCGCTGCATGCAAGACCTCGCCGCCTCCATACCATAGGAGAAGCGCCACGCTTACGGAGCCAGCGGCCTCCACGATCGAATATAGACCGGCCTCATAGGTGTTCGACCACTGATTGGCATCCCGATGCGCTGCGTTGAGCTCCTCGAATTCGCGATAGCTTTTCTCCTCACGGACGAAAAGCTGAATCACGGCCATCCCCGAAATCGCTTCTCCTAAATAGCCGTTCAACCTTGCGATCCTTTCCCGAATGAGCCGGTAGGTCTGGCGCGCTTTGAGCCGGAAGAAGTTGAGAGCCCAAAGCATCGCGGGAAGCAGCGCCAGCGAGACAAGCGTTAGCCTCCAATCAATGTAGAGCATAAGGCCTGCAATCCAAAAAATCATGATCGAGTCGGAAAGCAGGGTGAGCACTCCCGAGGCAAACATCTCCTGGAGGACATCGACATCTGTGGTCGCCCGGGTAACCAAGCGACCCACCGGGTTTCGATCCAAATAGCTCATCGGAAGCTTCTGGATGTGGGAAAAGATAGCGATGCGGATGTCGGCGAGGCAGCGTTGGGCGACGCGCATCGTGGTGAAATAGTGATAATAGACAGCCACAGCTTCGCCGATCACGACTGCGAGAAAGAGAAGGGCCAGACCCGCCAGCCCCCAGAGATCCCTCTCTGCGATATAACGGTCGATCGCGACCTTCATGAGGTAAGGTTGCGCAAGACCGAAGAGCTGCTGCAGCGGCAAAAGGGCGAGCGAAAACCAAAAGAGGTTCCGATAAGGCGTCAGGTATTGCCATAATCTCCTGACGAGCCTCAGATCATATGCCTTGCCGAATATCTCTTCCTGGTGATAGCTTTCCATCGATTTTCGATTTTAGATTTTGGATTTTAATTTTGACTTCTCCGAAAACTAAGAACTACAAACTCCCAACTCAAAACTACTCCTAAATGTGCTCCAGCTCTTCGGAGAGTTGCTGCCGATGGAAAAGCTCGGCATACAGGCCTCCCTCGCGTATCAGGGTTTGGTGATCTCCTTGTTCGACAATTCTTCCTTCGTCGACGACCAAGATTTTATCGGCGTTTCTGACGGCCGAGATTCTGTGCGAAACGAGAATGCAGGTCTTTTCCTTGAGGACTTCCTTCAGACCCGAAAGAATTCGTTGCTCGGTTTCGGCATCCACGCTCGAGAGGCAATCGTCCAGAATCAGAACCGGCGGGTCCATCAGCAGCGCTCGCGCCAAGGTCGCCCTCTGCTTCTGGCCGCCCGAAAGAGTGATGCCCCGCTCCCCCACAAGGGTATCGAGCCCTTGAGGAAAAGCCTTTATGTCCCGATCGAGTCCGGCTATACGAATCGCCTTTTCCAACTCTGCATCGGATACCTCCTCGCGCCCAAACGAGAGATTGCGCCTCAAGGGTGCTGAAAAGAGAAAAGGATCTTGAGGAACGTAGCCAATCATCCGCCGCAGCTCGGATAGCGGTAAAGTGCGGATATCCTTTCCGTCAATCCGGACTTCTCCCGACGAGACATCATAAAGACGGGGAACCAATTGCGCCAAGCTGCTTTTTCCCGCGCCCGTGCGGCCGACGATGGCCAGTGTCTTTCCGCGTGGAAGAGCAAAGCTGACGTCTTTGAGTATGCCCTGTCCGTTGATCTGGGAGCCATAGACGAACCAAACATCGCGGAACTCAATGCCCTCTTTAAATTTGTTGAGGGGACGCGGAGCGGGAGGATTCGCGATCTCGGGCTCGACCTTGAAGATCTCCTCCAGCCGCTCCATCGCTGCACGTCCTCTCTCGATGAGAGAGAGCGTCCATCCGAAGGCTGCGGTGGGCCAGGCGAGGGTATTGAGATAGGCGATAAAAGCGACCAGATCAGCGACCATCAAATCACCCCTGACTACCCGAACCCCGCCGTACCAAATAATAACCAGAATCGTAAAACCGTTGATGAGTTTCATGAAGGGCTCTACCCGGCCCCTCAGCACCGCCAGCTCCATGCCCCTTCGCTGGTATTCGTCGTTGAGACGGCCGAACTCTGCGATCTGGTACTGCTCCTGCGCATAGGCCCTCACGACGTGCATCCCACTCAGATTTTCCTGAATGTGGCTGCTAAGCTCAGCCATCTGCTGCTGGACGCGGAGAGAGGTCCTTAAAACCCTTCCGCGGAAACTGCGCACCGCCCAGATCAAAATCGGATACGGGAGCAAAGCAACTAAGGTCACCCGTGCATCCATCGAAAACATCAAGACCATCGCATAAAAATAATAGAGCGGCGCATTAACGAGGTTGAGAAATCCCGGTCCCAAGAGCATGCGCACGGCGGAGATATCGTTGATGAGCCGCGACATGAGATCGCCGGTCTTCTGAGAGTGGTAATAAGAAAGCGGAAGCTTTTGGAGGTGGGCAAACAGATCGTTCCGGATATCGTACTCGATGTCTCGAGCCGCATTGAAGATGAGAAAGCGTGAAAAGGTCCTGGTGATCCCCTGGAGTATGGCCGCCGCGCCGATGATCAAAGCATAGAACGTTACCTCCTCGATCGCCCCACCCTGCTCCAGGATTCTCACGCCCTGACGGATCCACCAGGGGATGAGCATGATCAAGGTTGCCGTGCCAAAGAGGCACAGGGCGCCGAGGAGGTAACGCCTCCAGTAGCGCGGAAGATAACTTTTAAGTCTTCCGATTCCGGTCATGAGTCAAACCGATGCGCACGGGAATGAAAAACCGGTTAGCAATGAAGAAATTCCGGCTTTGGGAGGACGCGCAGATGGGAAGCTACCTTGACTCGGCTCGGTTAAGCACCCAGCTTTTTGAGAATATTGACCAAATCATCGGCATGCTCTTCTTCCATGGCGAGGATGCCTTCCATCATTCTGCGCGTTGTCGGATCGTTGTTGCCGAGATAAATAGCGAACTCCCGGTAACTGTCAATCGCAATCCGCTCGGCAACCAAGTCTTCCTTGATCATGTCGGCCAGGTCTTTTCCCTCGACATACTCCGCATGGCTGCGGCTCAACAACCCTTCGGGGGAGAAGTTCGGCTCGCCTCCAAGCTGCACAATGCGCTGGGCGATTTGATCGGCGTGGCCTTGCTCTTCGTTGGCATGTTGTAGGAACTCCTGAGCGACGCTCTGGGCATGAATCCCCGAGGCCATGAAATAATGGCGCTTGTAGCGCAGGACACAGACGATCTCCGTCGCCAAGGATTCGTTCAGCAGCTTGATGACGGTCTCGCGATCGCCCCGGTAGCCGGCTGTTACGGCTCCCTTTTCGATATGCTGCCGGGCCCGGTCGCGCAGGGTCTTGATATCGGTCAGAAACTCATTTGTAGCCATGTCTCCTCCATTTGTATCTCATTTTACATCTTATTATACGCTCGCCCTCGGTTCCCGCAAGAACACTCATTTTCTGGTAACGACTCATTTTGGTGAATACCGACCCGTTTAAGCTAAAAGGGCTTTAAAGAAAGATTCTTCGCTCTGCCCAGAATGACATTTGAGGGTTGTCATCCTAAACGCAGTGAAGGATCTGGGTTAAAATGAGTCACTACCCATTTTCTAATCAGCGTTACTCAATCTCTTTTGAAGTTCTTTGATGGTCGCCCGATACTTAAAGGCTTTCCGGCCATTGATGAAGAGGACAGGGATCTCTGAGCCAAACCTCTCTTTGAGATCTTCCGAACTATCGATGTCGATTTCCTCGATCTTGAAGGGAACCTTTTCGCCCACCTGCCGGACTACCTCTTTCATCTCCTCGCAGAGATGACAGTCCTGTTTTGTGTAGAGTTCAAGACGTAGGCTCATGGCTTTCCTGTGCCGGGAATCGTAATGAGCCTCTGGGGGATCTTGAGCGCGCTGAAGAAAAACTCCGAGAGAGTGCTAAGCGGCGCTGGAGTAATGATGGGATTGTCCATGGGTCCTTTGACGTGAAAGCTCGCCACCATGACGGTATCCTTGATCGCGGCGATCCCAGGCCCGATCAAAGGAATGTAGTTCGCGACCGATCCCATTCTCGGAAAAGGACGGAGCGCGACCAGGGCATCGATGGAGTCGTTCGGGCGGTCATACTGGCCGGCACCGGTGATGCTGATATCGTCGCTGTCCACAACAAGGTTTCCCGTCCTAAAGACCCCCTTACTCACTTTGAAATCGCCGGTTAGACTTCGAAAACGGACTCCTCTTTGAGTGAAATCGGGCAAACGAAAACTAAACCACCGGGTCAGATCCATGACGTTGAGAATATTGACCAGCAGGCGCATTCTCCTGATGACGCCGTCCCTGATTTCGAGACGAAAATCGCCGCTCAGATTTTGCCTCCTCTCGACCCGCGTGGCGCCGTTCGATTCGAACCTGCCCGTCGCATAGACCTGGCCCGTGATCTCTTGTGCCTCGACGTCGAACCATCGAAGAACGGCTTGAACCGGCACTCCCTGTATATTCGGCTCAGCAGAAAGGCTGACATCATCACGGCCGTCGATCAAAGACATGCTGCCTTGGACTGTGCCGCCTTCTGACCGGGCGAAAACCTTCTCTAGATGCCACACCCGCTTCTCAATGGTGAGGTCGGTCCTCAGATCGGAAAATTCAAATCCCTCATACCTTCCCTTATCGATAACAATTTTCCCTCTGGCTCGGAGTCGCTCATACCAGTCGTCGATCACCGTAGTCTGGCGGGCCAGGACACGCGCTAAGTCCATTTCCGGCGCGCTAAAGATAAAGACGACTTCGGGGTTCTGGGCATACCGCCACTGGCCGCTGAAGTCGAAGCCATAACCCGCCACCTGCCCCTTGAAGCTCTCGAAGCTCATTCCGGTTCCGTCGAAATTAAGCCTCCCGGCAACGTTGCGCAAAGATTGGCTGAAGAACTTCACCGGGAGTTCGATCCCGATCAGTTCCAATGAGCCGCTGAGCTTTCGCTCCTCCGCGGAGTTGAGGAGGCCTTGGTATCGGATCGTACCCCGTACGGTTCCAGGGTCCTGGAGAGAACCCTGAGACAGAAGAGTTCGCGTGACGACTCCTGCCCTGACGCCGGATGACTCGACCACGAGATCAAAGGCCGCCTTCTCGGTCTGATATTCCTTCAATGCCATGCGTACCTGGATAGGTGATCCGGCTAACAGCGCGGTCAATCTCTCGGCGTAAATCTCTGTGGCAGAAACAGAGATCTCTCCCTTGATCTGGGCAAAAGAAAGATCGCCGGCACGCAGGCGCGCATTTTCCGCCGAGAGCTGGCCGTTGTAATCAAACGACGCGGCATCCTTGCGCAGGCTCATCTCAAACTTAGCTTTTCCGTCTAGCTCGTCTAAGTTCGTCACCACTTTAGCCGCATTAGGAGGAAAAAAGCCGAGTCTTAACTGTCCCCGCAACTCCCCAAGGTCCGCTTCCCCTCTGGTGCGAAGCTCAAACAGACTCTCGCCGATAGAGGCCCTTTGACTTCCCTCGAATTCTACAAACTGCGAGAGTCCGTAGGCGCCCTTGAATCCCCGGTAATAAAGAGCTCCCTTCTCAACGCGAATGCGGCCGCTAATCGCGCGTAAAGGAAGATACGGCTCTCCCGGATTCCCGCCCAATTCCCGGACCTCGGCATCGAGCCATAGGCGGCTATCCAACCCCGACTGGAAGCTACGGCGGATCTCGGAGAGTCGGCCGGAGATTCCGGCTTGGGACAACTTCACCTCGCCTTGATTCAGAGAACCAATGAGACGCTCCCAAGGGGGTGAGACGAAAGCTTTCAAAGGAGCGTATTTTCTCGCGTAAGCGACTGGAAGGAACGGAGTCGAAAGACGCATTTCTACATCGTGGTCACCCCCTTCCCGCAGTCGCGCCGAACCCCGGGCCGTCAAGCTGATCTCCCTCGAGCGGAGATCAAGCCGCGAGAGACGGAAAGCTTTGGGCGACCAGTCCGCCTGCAGCTCCAACCGGCCATCCCCAGGAACGAGAGGGTTAGGAAAGAGATCGGAGGCAACCACCTCGAGCCGTTTGAAACCGATTTCTCCTTTGACTTGGCCCTCGCGCGCTAAACTCCCCCGCCAAGAGAGACGGGCGTCCAGCAATCCTTGGATTTTGTTCACCGGCAGAAGATGGCCGTAATAATCATGGAATAGATCCGCCGGGAGTCTCTCGGCCCGAATGTCCCCGTCCAGCCATGACTCAGCAAGCGCAAATCCTTCCTTGGGCAGTACGATTCTCCCTTTTGAAGTCAACGCCGCTCTCTGACCGTTCCTCTCAACGGTTGTGTTCAGATTGTAATACAAGGTCCCTAGCGAATCTGACTGGAATTCCTTCGCGACATCAGAAACCGATAGAAGCGCTTCTTTGAGTCTGTTGCGTTGAAGCTCCAGATTAAGCTCGCGAAAACGTGTCACTGCCGGCCCCTCTTTTCGGTAATCGAGAAACAGAACCTCTCCTCTTTCGATCTTGATCTCGCGCAAGTCCAAGTCGAAGCGGACATCAGCCCGCTTCTGAAAGGGAAGGCTGAGTATCCATTCCAAGAGGGGGATTCGTCCCTTCTCCTCCCGGACGATTTGGACCCTTGGTTGGTACAGAAGGATCTCGTCAAAGACTAGACGGCGCTGGAGGATCTGAAACAAAGCAACATGAAGCAGGACTCTTTCGGCTTCGATAACGGGCCGGTCATTTTGAGGCTCGAGCAGAGCGACATCACGGAAGGTGATCCCTATGATCCTCCCTACGCGAAGTGTCCCTTCGCCCACTCGGACTTTCAACTGAGTTTGTCTCTCAACTTCAGCGATGAGAAAGTTACGAAACTCGCCGATTTGTACGAGGTGATAAAACGTAAAAAGCAGAGCTGCAAAAAAAAGCAGCAGGCCAATGGCCATCAGGCTCGCGATCTTCAAAAATCTCGCCATAAAAGGAGTTCAAAAATACCGGGGTCCATGCTAAAGGAACTCGGGGTAAGGCGCAAGTTATCTGCCAAGGTCGTCTTGACACAGTCGAGCTAACTTGCTAGAAAAAAAAACTCATACCTTCGACGCTCGAGAATCTTCACCTAGAGGGGGGCGCATGTTGGAAAGAGAAGAGGAGCTGCTGAACAGCAGAGAAGTTGCTGTCATCCTGGATCTGAGTCCTGACACCGTCAATGAGTTTGCCCGGAAAAATATTTTACCCGGCTTCAAGAAGGGCAAGCAGTGGCGGTTTCGGAAAAGAGATATCTTCGCCTTTAACAAAAAACAGTCGCGGGTCGTCGGCACAGCCTGATCCCAGATGGTACGGAAAGCGAGGCTTGGGGCGGGGATCATGGGTGAGACAGAAGCGCACGAAAGCAAGCTCTACTCTGATTTAGCACCCCTTTACGATAAGGTATTCGGCAAGATTTTTTCTTCCCGCCTCAAGCGGGTCATTGAAGAGCTGGAAATTCCCGCGGGAGCAAAAGTGTTAGAGGTCGGTGCCGGAACCGGCACCTCGTTTCCCGCCTATCCCCGTCACTGTGAGGTTATCGGAATCGACTTGGCGCCGGACATGCTGGCCCGCGCCCAAGAAAAGATTCTTGAAAACGGCTGGACTCACCTCCAGGTTCTGGAGATGGACGCTCTGAACCTCGATTTTCCCGATAACAGCTTCGACTACGTCATGGCCTTCCATGTTGTAACCGTAGTTCCGGACCCGATCAGGATGATGGAAGAGGTGCAGCGGGTATGCCGCCCCGGCGGGACGATCATCGTCGTGAACCACTTCACGACCGACATTCCGCTGCTCGGCGCTCTGACCGAAGCCCTCGACCCTCTTACGCGTCACTTGGGTTGGCGGACCAACCTCAGGCTCAAACCTTTCATCCAGGCGACGGGACTCGAGATCGAGACGGTTTATAAACTCTCCAAGCTCTCTCTCTACACGGTTTTAGTAGGTCACAAAGATGGAACTCACGCCCGGAATGCGTCTCCTCGAGAAAATCATTCCGGCCATGCAAGGAACGGAAAGGAAGGTTGAAAAGGATCAGTTCTTTCCTTTGTTCTCCCCCTCGGGCGGCGTCTCGCCGGAAGGCTCTTTCGGACCGCTAAAATTGCGGAAGAAGCGGTAGATAGAGAAAAGCCAACTGCCCTTGGCATCGCCCACAAGCTCGTTGGCGTTCTTGTACAGCGCCGGGTCGTTCACGAGAGCGCCGATCGTCCCCTCCCCCCTCTCGATCTTTCCGGTGATCTCAGACAGGTCCTTTGTCGTCTGATCCAGATTTCCCAGGAGCCGCTCGGCGTACGGCCTATCGGCGATCAATCTCTGAAGCAATCCTCCTCCCTCTCGGAGTTGGCGGGTCACAACCTCGAGATTCGTAGCGGCTCGGCGCAGATTGGTAAGAATTTCCTTCCCGGACTCGGGATCCTGAATCAAGGTTCCGAGCGTCCCCTCCCCCTTTTCAATCTTCTCGGTCGTCTTTTGGAGCGAATCGGTCACTTTCCGCAATTGACTCAGGCTGGTCCTCAGGTCCTGCATCATCGCCTCACCCGCTTCTTTGTTGCGAACCAGTTGTCCAACGAGCCCCTGACCCTTTTCAACCGATTGGAGAATATTTTTCAAAGAGACAGATGCAGAGCGGAGATTGCTGGCCGTCTCAGCCCATTTTCCTTCGGCATCCGAGGATACCATCTGTCCCACAAGCCCTCTTCCCTCTTCAATCGACTTTAGAATAGTGCTCAGGGAGCTTGTGGCCTCGATCACATTGGTCACCACATCTTTCCCTTCACCCAGCAGGGCTTCGTAATCCACCGGATCGATAGAAGCAATCAAACTCCCCGGGCGCTGCGGCTCGCTCTGGGCGCTGCCGCCTGACAGTTCAATGAACTTGTCTCCCAAAAGGCCCAGCGTGCGGATCCGGGCAACCGTGTCTTTGCGAATGCGCGAAGCCACTTCGCCGACTACCCGGATTTGGACCGCTATGTAGTGTTCCTTCGGATCGGGAGGAAAGGCGAGACTCTCGACCCTTCCCACCGTAACGCCGGCGAGACTGACGGGAGCTCCCTCGCGGAGGCCGATTGTGCGGGAGAAATGGATTTCATAGGACACTCTCCTCTCAAAGAGCTGCCTTTCCCTGCCCATCAAAAAGATCGCGGCCCCTAAGATCACAAGAGAAACCAGGATGAGCAGGCCGACCTTAGTCTGCAACGCCGAATTCGATCTCATCATCTAATCAGAGGCAAGAAATTCATCGAGCCCAAGATCCGCGGCGGACTTGATCTCATTCCGCGTGCCAAGGACACGGATCTTCCCGCCCGAAAGAAACGCGAAACGATCCGCGACGGCAAAGGCGCTCTCCAAGTCATGAGTCACAACTACGGACGTCACTCCCAATCTTTGCTGCAGATCACGGATCAAACGGTTAATCCGCTGAGTCATTGCGGGATCCAGTCCAGTGGTGGGCTCATCATAAAGAAGCCCCTTCGGCCTAAGAGCCAAGGCGCGCGCGAGGGCGGCCCGCTTTTTCATCCCGCCGCTCAACTCGGCGGGATAGAGATCTTCAGTGCGCTTTAAATCAACAAGAGAGAGAACCTCCCTTACCCGAGTTTGGATTTCATCGAGGGACCAATCCGTGTGCTCGTTGAGCGGGTAGGCGACATTCTCCCAGACAGTCAGAGAGTCAAAGAGAGCGCTACCCTGAAAGACCATGGCAACTTTCTTTCTTGCCACCCCAAGCTCTTCCTCCTCCAGTCGCGATATTGCGAGACCCTCCAGAAATACCTCTCCTGCATCCGGGATCAGCAGTCCATTCATGTGCTTAAGAAGCACGCTCTTGCCTGAGCCGCTTCCGCCGAGAATCACCATCGTCTCCCCTTGCTCCACGATCAGATGGACCCCGCGCAGCACCGGCTTTTCGCCAAAGGACTTGTGAAGATTGCGGCACTCGATGAAGCTCGCTCCCGCCATGACTAGGATAGTTGCATAAAGAGCTTGGTGAGAAAAAAGTCCGATATGAGAATCGTAATGGAAGTCGCCACGACGGTTTGCGTGGTCGCGCGGCCTACTCCGTCCGCCCCCCCACCCGCCTCCAGTCCATGATAGCAGGCAATGACCGCGATGAAGAAGCCGAAGAAAAAAGTCTTCCCCAAGCCACTGTAGAGATCCTGAAATCTGATAAACTGGATGATCGAATTTAAATAGAAACTTGCGCTGACATCGTGTTCCACCATGGTCATAAACATGCCTCCGAGGATTCCTACAAAATCGGCGACGATCGTCAGTAAAGGAAGCATGATGACCAGCGCGATGACTCGAGGGAAGACCAGTTTATGGATCGGATTGATCCCAAGCGAGCGCATGGCATCAATCTGCTCGGTGACCTTCATGGAACCGATCTCCGCCGTGATTCCGGCGCCCACTCTTCCCCCGATCATCAGAGCCGTCAATACCGGGCCCATCTCTCGAATCATCGAGACAGCCAAGATTCTGCCGCCATAGGGCCTTGCGCCGAAACGGGTAAGGTAGCTTCCCATTTGCAGGGCAAGAACCATTCCGGTGAACACAGCAGTCAGGATCACGACGGAAAGTGAGCGAACTCCCACCTGCTCCATCTGCGCTAAGATCGTCTGACCTTCCCAGCGGCGGCGCAGACAACGCAGAATCTCGTAGACTAAAAGCCCGATGCCTCCAAGATAGCCGGAGCCCGCCTCAATAGGGAAGCGACGCTTGAGAACCCATCTCTGAGTCAGTTCCTTCATCACGCTCTAGTGCCTCAACGCGGAAGCTCTTTGGAATCTTCTTTTTTCGCTTTCTGATCCTTGTCCGCTTCTTCTTGCTCTTCCTCACTGACCCCCTTCTTGAAATCACGAATCGCCTTACCCAGTCCGCTTCCGATTTGTGGAAGCTTTCCTGGGCCGAAGATGATCAGAGCGATGACCAAAATAATGAGCAGCTCTTGAAAGCCGAGTCCGAACATAAAACCTCCTTGGGCAATAAACTCTCAGCTATCAGCCATGGCCATCGGGTGCAGGGCGCTGAAAGCTGACCGCTGTTAGCTGAACCCTCCCGTTTAGTTCTTTCTTTTCAAAGCAAAGAACACTTCGTTATCTCCCCTTTGCACCAGGAGCGAGATCCGCTCCCCTCTCCTCCCCTGCCGTACCGACTGTTCAAAATCCTTCACCGTATTTACGGGACGCTGGTTGACCTCACGGATAACATCTCCGATCGCAATGCCCGCCTGATCTGCCAGAGTCCCGGACTGGACTTCGATGACAATGACGCCTTTGGCCATGCTCAGGCCCTGGCGCCGGGCGATCTCAGGAGTGACCTTCTGAACCTTGACGCCGATATCGATATCCTTGCCTTCCGCTGGTATGATCGCCTCTCTTTCATCCGGAAGTTCACCGATTCTGACCGCAATATTTCGCTCGGCTTTATCCTTGAAGATCTTCAAATTCACTCGCTGTCCCGGAGCCGTGTCTGCGACCCAAGAGCGTAGGTCCTGGCTCTTCGTTAGGGGTTTTCCATTGTAGTCCAGAACGATATCCCCGACTTTGATGCCGGCGTCTGCCGCCGGGCTATCTTCCGACACCTCGGCAATCTGTGCCATAGATCCCGGGCGGCGTGAGAGACCCAAAGAGGCAGCTACCTGCTGCGGCACCTCCTGAACCCTGATGCCCAACCAGCCGCGCACCACGCGCCCGTTTTTCCTCAGTTGATCGACAACTTTCTTCGTAAGGTCGACCGGAATCGCAAATCCGATGCCCACGTTTCCACCGCTTTGACTGAAAATCGCGGTATTCACTCCAACAACTTCTCCCTGCATATTGATCAGCGGTCCGCCGCTGTTTCCTGGATTAATCGAGGCGTCGGTCTGGATGAAATTATCGTAGGGACCCGTGCCAATGACCCTTCCCTTCGCGCTGACAATTCCCGCTGTGACCGTAAGCTCCAGACCGAACGGATTACCGATGGCCATGACCCAGTCTCCGACGTCTAGATGAGCAGAATTCCCCAACCGCGCAGCCGGAAGCTGAGTGACTCCTTTCTTCAACTTAAGAAGCGCGAGGTCGGTTCTTTCGTCTTTGCCGATGAGACGGGCTTCGTCCTCCGTCCCATCCGAAAGCTTAACCTTGATGACCTCAGCATTCCGGACTACGTGATAGTTGGTGACGATCTCGCCATCCCTGCTGATCAAGATGCCCGAGCCCAAACTCCGCTGAGGAATTTCTCTCGGCGTCTCGCCGAAGAAGCGGTTAAAAAACTCTTCAAAGGGATCGAGGCTTCCCGATCCGGCACGAGTAGTCTTCTGCGTTGTCGAAATATTGACAACTGCCGGCATGGTCTTTTTGGCGGCGTGGGAAAAGGAGGGGGGAATTCCATCGCCTGGGGATGCCGAAGTCGCCATCACGGGAGCGATAAGAGAGGTTCGGGAAAGCACCGCCCCAAACAAAAAAGAGGCAACCATCGCCCATGCCAGAATCCTCAACGGATACTTATTCTCAGACATCGGAGTCCCTCCTCATCCAAAACTGATAGTCAATCCAACATATCAGACTTAAGTCGTTCTTTTAAGAACTATCATCCAGCATACAAGATAGATTGCAAATTGCGCAAGCACCGGATAAAGAAAGAAAAAAACGAAATTTGCCCACTCGGTCAGGCCGTCGCCGGCCTCCCCGCTGAAGAGGCAAAAACACGGATTGGCAGAATCATCATTTCTAGACCCTCAAACTGAAGCCGCTGTTCAAGGGTAAAAGGCGTATGGTTGTGGAGCAAGCGCGTAAAAAAATTCTCCTTTTCAAAAACCAGCTTCCCGGCAAAAAAGACCGATCTGGGGAACTCTTTGGCTACGGACTTGCAAAGTTTCTCCAACTCTTCGATGAGGTCGATCCCTAAAGAATAACGATACTCCGCATACCAACCCAAGCAATTGGCATACTCCACAAAGCTCTTCAGTTCTTCTTCCTTGGAGAGGCGCAAATTCTCGATCTCCCGAATCCCCTTGAATTGGCTGAAGTCGATAAGACCGACGGAGATAAAGATCACGTTTTTGAAGTGATTGGGAAACAATCGCTGAATGCTGAGGAGCGTATGAACTGCGATGCCGTCGAATTGCCTTACAATCACGGCGGCCGTGGGCGCGTTGGGATCTTTCTTCGGGACTGGATTTTTCAGATCCGGTTGAAAGGGGATATTCATTAAGGTCTCGTCCAGCCTTCGCAGCGCAGCTCGAACCCGGTCATAGTGAGAGCGAATGACAGAGCAAAGAAGGATAAAAGACGATGTGACCAACAGCGTAATCCAGCCGCCCTCAGCAAGCTTTATGACTACCGTAACGATCAGGATCGTGGCTGTGAATGTTAGGCCCAAACCGTTGACGAAAAGGTTCCGCAGCCAAACTCTTTCCTCTTTCCTCACCTCCCACCAATGCCGGCACATGCCCAACTGAGAGAGGGTAAAAGTCACAAAGACGTTGATGCTGTACATGACCACCAACAGTCTCACGTGGCCGCTGGTATAAACGAGGAAGGTGAGGGAAGCCAGACCCATGAACCAGACGCCATATTGAGTAACCAAGTGGTCGCTTAAATGCGAGAAGCGATGGGGAACCCATGAGTCTATTGCCATGTTGGAAAGGACCCTGGGTCCGTCGATGAATCCAGTCTGGGCCGCAACCAAAAGGAGGGCCCCCTCGGTTAGGAGAGTTCCTATGACCAAAACATAAGCCGACTCAGGCGTGAAGAAACTTCCATAAACTTTTGCAAACAGGCTGGCGTTCAGAGTTTTGCCCGGCTCAGGAGAAACTTCGTTCAACAGGTAAGAAACCAGAAGGCCGCTGGCGGTAAATGCGAGCGAAATGGCCATATAAAGCATGGTTCTCTTTCCGGTTTGAACCCTTGGCTCGCGCAAGACCTGAAGTCCGTTGCTGACGGCTTCGATGCCCGTGTATGTGCCGCCACCCAGGCTATAGGCACGTAGGATGATAAAAAGCGTAGTCCACAATCCCAAGCCTTGAATATCTCCGATGGTCTTTTGATAGGTTGTAGAAGCAAGTGTGGAAATGTTCTCAGCTTTGGGGGCGATCCCCAGGCCAATAGCAAAGAGATGGGCGACGACAAAGAGGAGAAAAATAGGGAGCAGGAAGAGAACCGACTCTTTGGTACCGCGAAGGTTGAGGTAAATCAGAAAAAAAATAAGAACAAATTCGATCGTCAGCTTAGCCCCGTGCATGGAAGCGGGCAGGAAGCTAAAAATTTGATCCCCTGCGCTTGCCACGGAAATAGTGATCGTGAGCATGTAATCCACGATCAGGGCAGAGCCGGAAATCAGCCCTACTTTTGGACCTAAGAGTTTGGTGGCGACCAGATAACCGCCGCCGCCGGTGGGGAATAGCTCAATGATGTGACTATAGCTTGCCGATATAACAAAAACGGTTATCGCCATCAGAAGGGCAAGCGGCAGCGCGAGAAAAACATGCTCCCCCAAAGACAAATAGGCTTCTTCCGGTCCATAGGCCGATGAGCTTAGCCCATCGGCTCCGAGACCGACCCAAGCAAGAAAAGCAACGAGAGATATCTGATGAAAGACTTTTGGATCTAGGGGATCTTTGGGTTTACCAATGATGAGTTCCTTGAGAGACATCGTCAATCTCGCGGTCTTTTCAGAACGAACAGGATGCCTCCAATTAAGCTATCGAGAGCCACGATGAGCAGCCAGATCAGGCCGAAGGCGACGCCCTTTTCCGAACTCACGCCGACATAGCCCAGCAAGAAGAGGTAGCCGCCTTCGCGCAGACCAATCCCGTTAAGGCTGAACGGAAGCGCACTGAAGGTTCCGACCAAAGGATAGAGGATGAAGCAATAGGACCACGGCAGCTCGACGCCGAGCGACCACCCCACCAAGAGTTGCATCCAAGCCTGGATGGAGTGGACCAAGAGCGAGAGCAGCGCAGCATGAATGAGAAACTGCCAGTTGCCCCGATAACTTTTTACGATCAGAGCCACCTTTCTTCCCCAAGAATGCTCAGCCCGTTGGACAAAGCGGATGGCTCTAGGGACGAGCATCCCGGCGAGAAGAAGTCCCAGAGCCAGCGAGTAGACCGTATACCGGATGGGCGAAGGAAGAGCGTATCCGGGAAAAAGAGCCACGGCCACGGCGCCAATCCAAACCAGAACCGTCATCCCTATGGCTCGATCCGTCACCACGGAGACGACGGCGTAAGCCGCCGGACCCGTCCATCCTCCATCCCTAACGGAAAGCTTCTCCCGAGCAAGATAATAGGCCCGACTGACGTCTCCGCCTACGGTACTTGGAGCAAATAGATTGAAAAACATGCCGATGAAGTAATAGACGACAAAGTCTTTCATCGGATTCCTGAAGCCCAGGGGCCAGGCAAGCAGGGCCCACCTGAAGGAGGCGAGAACCTGCCCCACAAGGTAAGCTATGAGCGCGATGATCAGATAGGAGATGTGCGCCGAACGGAAAGTGATGAAGAACTGGGCCAGCTCCAACCGAGAAAGGAGAAAAGCGATGAGCCCTAGGCTGACCAGTACTTTGACCAGCAGCTTAAGGGTGGGACGGCCCATGGCCTCCCTTGTCCTCGAAGCTCTCTTCAGATCGCACCCGGAAGCCGTTCCGACGCAGCCAATAGGTGAACAGCCCCTGCCCGCGGATCAACTTTCCGTCGCGATAGACACGCTTCACCCCGCAGCTCGGGCTCTTCTCCTTGAGAATAGCTTCCTTCGCCCGTGACGAAACGACTTCTTTGAGAGCCTTCAGGATGCCCTTAACCAAGCTTCTCGTCCGATCTTTGCCACGATTGTCTCGGATGCTTGCCTTTCCTTCTGCTACCTCATCGGCGCCACCGCCATGGTACTCAACTGGAGGACGGGGACTCTTCCATCCCGCAAGCATCTCGGGACAAAGAGCAACATATCTCTTGCCGCGTAGAAACTGCATAACTCCGGCGTGGGCATTGCTTCCGCCGTCGTAGCGGCAAGGTTTCCCGACAAGGCAGGCGGAGACGATATAGCGAGACGATTTCATCTTAAGGGCGGGTGAATAAGCGTCTTATCCTCCTCTCTTTCCACGCCGTCGACCAAAACCTTTCGGCCGACCACACGGAGGCGCCCCTCGCTGTAGAGCTGAATGGCTCTCGGATAGATGCGGTGCTCCTCCTTAAGTATCCTCGCCGAAAGAGATTCTTCGGTATCGTCGGTAAAGACCGGAACGACCGCTTGGATGATGATCGGCCCCTGATCACATTCTTCATTGACGAAGTGGACGGTGCAGCCGGAGAAACGGACGCCGAATTCCAACGCTTTCCGCTGGACATGGAGGCCAGGGAAAGCCGGCAGCAAAGCGGGATGGATATTCATGATACGGTTGGAGAAAGCTCCGATGAGAACCGGCGAGAGAAGGCGCATGAAACCCGCCAAAATGATCAACTCTACTTCACGGCTCTTCAAGATATCTACCACGGCCTGATCAAAGCCTTCTCTGGTGGCAAACTTCCGGTGATCCACCACCTCGGTCGGAATGTTATGCTTTCTCGCCCGCACCAGTCCGTAGGCATCTTCTCGGTTACTGATGACAACGCGGATCGCAGCATCGAGCCGCTTTTCATCAATCGCATCCATAATGGCCTGAAGATTCGTGCCGCTGCCAGAAATCAGCACTCCCAATGGAACCTGTCGCGCCATAGTTTTTTATGAGTTCAGCTTTCGGAGCAAGATACGAGAACAAGTTCAGGAGACAAATTCGACTCCTCTCTCTCCTTTCTTAATCTCGCCGATCCAAGAATAACCTTGCCTCATTTTTTTTAATAATCTTTCCACTCCATCCGCGTCGCTTTTTCCGACGACAAGAATCATGCCCAGGCCATTATTGAAAGTCCGGTCCATCTCCCCCCGCGAGATATCGCCCAATCTCCGAATCAACTCAAAGATCGGCGGCACGGGCCAACTCTGCCGCCTAACCAGCGCTCTTCTCCCGCGCGGCAGGATTCGCGGAAGATTTCCTGGAATCCCGCCTCCGGTGATGTGAGCGATGCCTTTGATCGAATAGTGTTGAAACAAGTTGCGGATAACCTTGGCATAGATCCGGGTCGGCTCCAACAACTCTTCGCCCAGTGTTCGTCCCAAATCGGATATCCTATCTCGGAGCTCCAGCCCTTTCAGCTCCAGCAGGACTTTGCGCGCCAGAGAATATCCGTTGCTATGAAGGCCGGTTGAATGGAGGCCAAAAAGGAGATCGCCTGGGATGATTTTTGCCGGGTCAGGGATCCTATCCTTCTCCACGACCCCGACTGCAAAACCGGCGAGATCGTATTGGCCGTCCGGATAGTCCCCCGGATGCTCGGCGGTCTCGCCGCCGATCAACACGCAACCCGCCTGCCGACAACCGGCAGCGATCCCCCGGATAACGGCTGTTGCTACATCCACGTTGAGTTTGCCACACACGAAATAGTCTAAAAAGAACAGCGGCTCGGCTCCTTGAGTCAGCACATCGTTGACTCCCATAGCCACAAGATCAATGCCTACGGTGTCATGGACACCGGTCATGAAGGCGATCTTCAGTTTGGTTCCGACTCCGTCTGTTGACGAGACGAGGACGGGATGGCGATACTTCCGGCTATGGATATCGAAGAGACCGCTAAATCCCCCGACCCCTGACAACAGCCCGCGCCGCGGGGTTCTTGAAGCGATGTGCCGAATCCGGCTGACCCAACGATCGGCCTCAGCGATATCCACACCGGCCTCTTTGTAAGTCAATCCCTCGGTGTTAGGCATGAACGGTTGAACGAGTATGGCTGGCGAGTTTTTCATCATACGTGGGATAAGCAGGTTTGTCCAATGTGCCGCGGCACAATCAAAAGTCTTCCTTTTTGAGCTGACTTTTCGCGAGCAGCACTTCCCGTTTGTGATCTATTGCATTTCTCTCTTCGCGCAGATGCCGCTCCACGGCGCGGCGGAATCGCTCCTCCACGACGTAATGCACGCTCGTCGTCGGCTCGGGATCGAGACCTCGCAGCTGCTTGAAGCTTCCTCCGGCTCCCGCCTCAAACCGCTCAAAGCCCTTGCGAATACAGTGTTCGATAGCCGAGTAATAGCAGACATTGAAGTGTAGATAACGCTCATCTTGGAAGGCTCCCCAGTAGCGCCCGTACAACGCCTTCGGGTCCTGAACGTTGAAAGTCCCGGCGATGACACGAGAATTCCGCTCCGCAAAGATAAGACAGATATGGGACGTAAAGCGGCGTGATAATTCCTCAAAGAATGCCCGCGTGAGGTACTGACGACCATAGTAGAGCCGGTCGACGTGTGTTTTATAAAGCTCAAACATCGTGCGCAAATGAGTCGAAGCCAACTCTTCTCCCTCGATCACGCGAATGCCGATGCCTTGATGCGCGGGCTCGCGCCGCTCCCGCTTGATTTTTGTGCGCCGGTCGCTGCGAAAAGAACCAAGATAGTCGTCAAAGGACCGGTAGCCCCGATTCTGCCAGTGGAACTGGAGCCCAAGTCTTGGAGTAAAGCCGACGCGCTTGAGCGCTTCCGCCTCATCAGGGAGACAAAAATCGACATGGATGGAGGAAATCTTATTCTCCTTCGCAATCTGCATCAGAGCCCGCCCCATCAATTGGATCAGCTGCGGCCTCTCTTCATGACCAGCCGTAAGAAAGCGCGCACCTGTGACCGGAGTAAAGGGAACCGCCACAAGCATCTTGGGATAGTAGGCAATTCCGAACTGCCGCGCCGCCTCAGCCCATTCAAAGTCGAAAACGAACTCTCCCATGCTATGGAATTTCAGGTACATGGGGCATGCGCCAACAGGCGCGACGCCTCTCTCAACGATGAGGTGGTGGGGCAGCCAGCCTGTTCTTTCTTGGACGCATCCGCTCTTTTCAAGAGAGTCCAGCCAGTCCCATTTCATAAAGGGCGATCCCTCATGGAGCAGGCGATCCCAATCAGCGCGCTCAACTTCACTGATTTTGCGGATAATCTTAATCGTAAGTTGATCGCTCACGCCAGAAATACTAGCATTAGTTCCGCCCCATGAAAACGTATTTGAGAGGTCTCGTGTGAAGGGGCGCTTATTCCAACTTGACAACTGCAGTCTGAGACTTCGAGCGAAGCTAGGGTCGGGGTTGACATTTGAGCTGAATGAACTTAATGGTTAAGGCAAGTTTATGGTTGTTTACGACCTCCTCTGCAAGAAAAATCATCGATTCGAGGGGTGGTTTCCCAGCTTCGAAGAGTTCCAAAAGCAGGCCGGCCGAGGCCAAGTCTCTTGTCCCACCTGCGGTAGCACCAAAGTGGAAAAAATGCCGCATGCCTGCGCCGTCCTGACTCGTAAAGAAGATCACAAGGAAAAGCGGGCTCCTCGAGAACAAAAAACCGCCTCGTGCTCCTTAACGGAAGCGGATGCGAAGGAACTCCTCATTCGACTCCATCAACACGTCAAGGAAAATTTTGAAGATGTCGGTTCCCAGTTTTCCGAGGAGGCCCGCGCGATTTTTCATGGCCGCGCCGAAAAAAGAGCTATTCACGGGACTTCGACCCCGCAGGAGACAGAAGAACTCGACGAAGAAGGTATCCCCTACGCCATTCTCCCCAAGCCCGAGCTAGACAGCTAAAGCTTCTTCCTCTATTCCTCTTTATAAGCTTTTGAAGAGCAGGATGAGAAATTTCTCCAACGATCTGGCGATATTCTCGCGGACTTGCATGGGGTGGAGCACCCTCGCACTCCTTTTCCTAATTTCCATCCTGTACCCGATGGATACAGCTTCTGGGGCAGACAACTTCACCGGCCAACTGCTCGTCGCCTCGCCGGAAATGTCGGATCCGCGCTTTCTTCAAACCGTCATCTACATGGTGCGCGACGATGAGAATGGCACGATGGGCGTGGTCATCAACAAACCCATCGCTCGAGGACCTATCGCAGATTTACTGAAGTCATTCGGGACGGAACCCGAAGAATCCAAGGGTGATATCACGCTTCACTACGGCGGTCCCGTGGAGCCCTCAAAAGGCTTTATACTCCACAGCGACGACTATAGGCTCGATAGCACGGTCAGGGTCCGAGACGGCATCGCACTGACCGGGGATGTCGAGCTTCTGCGGGCTCTCTCCGTGGGCAAGGGTCCCCGGCGCAGCCTCTTGGTCTTGGGTTATGTCGGCTGGGCACCCGGGCAACTAGAGGCGGAGATTAAAAGCGGAGCATGGTTTTTGATTCCCGCTGAAGAAGAATTCATTTTCGGCAGCGACTCGGAAAGCAAGTGGGATCGAGCGCTAGATAAGCGAAAGATCAAACTCTAGGCACTCATAAAGAACAGAAGCTAAGATTACTCGCCGAGAATCTTTACGAGCACCCTTTTGCGCCGCCGACCGTCAAACTCGCCGTAGAAGATCTGCTCCCATGGACCGAAATCCAGCTTGCCGTTGGTTATGGCGACGACAACGTCGCGGCCCATCACTTGCCTCTTGATGTGGGCATCCGCATTGTCCTCGCCTGTATCGTTATGGCGATACTGACTGATCGGCTCATGGGGAGCGAGCTTTTCGAGCCACACGGTATAGTCGTGATGCAAACCATGCTCGTCATCATTGATGAAAACCGACGCGGTAATGTGCATGGCATTGACCAGAGCCAGTCCTTCCCTGACCTCGCTTTCCTTCACGCATGCCTCGATCTGAGGCGTGATGTTGATAAACGCGACGCGGGTTGGCGTGTTGAACCA
>DASYRN010000150.1:0-7655 GCA_036004365.1 Binatia bacterium | reverse complement strand
CTTTCCGCATCGGCGTCTTCGCGGGCAGCAGAGCCGAAAAGTATGACCTTTTCGGGATGATAGCGTTTGAGCGCGTCGAGCAACCTCGTAAGGGACTTCTGCATGACCGAAACTGCTCCGCCGTAATATAGCGGGACGCTCAGTCGGGTCAAGCGGGATTGAAATTGTTGGGAGCGGTACTCTGATTCGATCCCTACAAAGGGATCAGTGGGGTCAATACTCCGCCCGGTTGGCGGCTTTGAATGTAGTGGCAAAGGTGGTGGTGAGGAAAAAATCTTTCCAAAGATTAATCACAAGCTTCCTCGGGCGGATTTTCCACAGGCGCAGATCCCTGAGATTCCCCCGCGTGTTGGTCCAGAATTGCTGCAGATCCTGACGCGAGTAGATGGCGCGGTTGGTAAAGGCATCAAACTTCACGTGCGGCAGGCTTAATTTTGACGGTAGGACGTGCCGCAGGCGAGCGTAAGCTCCCTGCCATTCCGGTATTTTTCTTTCCGCCCAGGCGGTCTTAAGGATGCGTGACATCTCGTCCAGCTGGCGGGCGGCTTCTCCGTTGTGTGTCAGGCGGGTGCGCAATTTTTGTAGCCTCTTTTGAAGACTCGCCCACTGTCGTAGGAACGAATTCAAGTCCTCGCGACTGACCAGGGCTTTCGAGCACAATTCTTCAAACGGATCGAGCAGGGCTTTTGCCCTGGCAGGTAGCGTCGCCTTCGCGTTGCTGTAGGTTTTTTGCCATTCGGCGATCTTGAGCGACTGCCAGATCTCCCCCTGAATTCTCTGAATCTCTTCGAGCCAGCGCTCTTCGCGTTCGCTCTTCTTACGCGTCTGGAGCCATACTTCTTCCATCTCTTTTAAGAACTTGCCCCAGGCGATGAAAAGTCGGACGATCTCTCCGGAGCGCTTGAAAAGATGGCTTAGCAGAGAATCGACGGCGAACCCCGGCCGGCGCGCGGTCCTCTCTTTCAGGCGGAAAAAGCCCGCGATCATCGGGTGTTCCTTTTCGATGATCGCCGCGTTCTTGTACCAGAAGAAAACCGACATGAGATTCCAGTAGACCTTGGGATTGTGGCTCCAGCGGGAGAGAACGCGGATCATGTTTTCCTTGCTGTAGAACGTTTTCCACGCGTCTTCGTACGCTTGGGTCCATTCTTCGGCGCTCATATGAGGATGATGTATCGTGGCGTGGAAGGAGTCGCGCTTGTTGAAATCGGGGTCCATCCACTCGCCCCGCTGTTTCATTTCTTTGTGATCTTGAGAGCCGGGCAGTGGCGTCAGCATGAAGAAAGAAGCCTGGTCCGGCCGGATCACGTTCATCAAATATTCGGTGTCCTGCTTAACGCCCTCCTGAGTGTCCCAGGGAAGGCCAATGATATACCCGGTGTGAACGACGACTCCCGCGTCGTGCCATTCTTGAATGATACCCTGGTACTCTTCGACCTTGTTTTGTGCTTTCCCTTCGGCCTTGAGATTCTCCGGATTAACGCTCTCCATCCCGATAAAGACCTGCGTGCAACCTGCCTTGGCCGCTAGCGATACGAAGTCTTTGGGCTTCTTGGCGAGATCCACCTGCATCATGAAGGTGACCTTGATGCCTTCTTCCCTGAGCTTGATGATCGCCTCGAAGGTTTCCCTCCAGAGTTTCTTGCGCGCAAAGTTGTCGTCGGTAAAGAAGTAGAAAGACACGCCATGCTCGAGGTAGTTCCTTCGCGCTAGTTCGGCGATGCTCTCCGGGCTGCGCTCGCGCATCTTACGGCCTTGGACATTGATGATCGTGCAGAACGAGCAGGCGAAGGGGCAGCCCCTCGAAGTGTCCGCCGTACCGAACTGCGGTTGGGCGAAATGCTTCATGGTCTTGGGGCTCGTCACCGGCAGGGGGGCGTCTCCAATGTCTACGAGGTTTTGTAGGTCCCCAGCGTAGTGGTAGAGCGTTTTCAGCTGGCCGTTCAGGCAGTCGGAGAGAATACCCTCCCATTTTCCTTCCACCTCTCCGGAAATCGCCGTGATCGACTCGCGGAAGAGTTCCTGGATATCGGGCTCTTGCTCGCCCAGCATCGAGACGGTTCCGCTCGTATGAAAGCCGCCCATGATGACGTCCATCCCGGCGGCGCGAAAACGCTTGGCCAGATCCAGCGCGCGGGGAAATTGATTGGTCTGGACGCCGACCAGGCCGACCAAAAGTTTCGTGTCGCGCCGCTGACTCCACCGGATGATCTTTCGCACGGGAATTTTCTCCGCCGTCTCGTCGAAGGTCACGACTTCAATCTCGAGATCGCCGAATACTTTGCGTTCTTTAACATCCTCGGTCAGGCCGTGCAGAACGTTCAACGTGTTGCTGGGCAGGACACCGCGCCAAAAACGAATGACGTATCCGTCGTCATCGTACTTGGAAGGTTTGATCAAAACGATCCGAAATTTCTCAATCTCTTTCCTTGTTTTCATCGTCTTCATCGAATCGCTTGCCCTTGTAAGTTTTGAGAACATATTTTATAGATAGAGGGAAATTAGAGGAAATTTCTCAGGAATTTAAGGCACTCTAACAACCGTTGCCGAGGGTGTCAAGGCCCTTTTCTTTCACGTTTCATGGCAGTATGAATGATCCAGCTCTTTCGCGTCTCCAAAATCTACCCTCCTAATTATCTTGCGCTTAACAACATTCATCTCCATGTCGAAAAGGGGGAATTTGTCTTTCTCAGCGGCCCCAGCGGGGCTGGAAAGACGACTCTCTTGAGACTCCTCTTCCGCGCTGAGGAGGCCAGCGAGGGACAGATCGTCGTCAACGGTCGAAACGTCACTCGACTGAACGCTAGCGGCGTGGCGGAACTCAGGCGGGACCTCGGCCTTGTCTTTCAAGAGTTCAAGCTTCTTCCCACCTTGACAGCTTTGGAAAATGTGGCTTTGGCCGCCGACGTGGTGGGCGTGCGGAGGCAAGAGAGCCGAAGGAAAGCATTTCACCTTCTCCGTGAGCTTGGACTCAAAGAAAAACATGACGCCAGGCCGCCAACGCTTTCCGGTGGAGAGCAGCAAAGAGTGGCCATCGCGCGCGCGCTGGTCAATGATCCGATCTTGTTGCTCGCTGACGAGCCGACGGGAAACTTGGATCCCGATATGACTGACGAGACCATGCGGCTCCTTTTGAAGATTAACGAAAGGGGAACAACAGTTCTGATTGCCACTCACGACGCTGCACTGCTCAAACGATTTAATGGCCGAGCTATTTCGCTCCAGCATGGAGAGGTGGTCGATGACTCAAGGATGGGAAGGAAAGAGGCTCGCCTGTGAGATCGGCACGAATCTCTTTTATCTTGCGCCGCGCGGTCCAAAGCCTGAAGGAGTTGCTCTGGACTCATATTCTGACTTCCGCAACCATGGCGATGACGCTGTTTATTTTCGGTGGATTCCTGCTTGTTCAAGTTAATCTCCAAAGCATGCTTAAAGGATGGGGAAGTCAGATCCAAATTTTTGCCTATCTGGACAACCAGCTAGCTGCTAGAGACCGGGATACACTCTTAACAAGTATCCGCGCTTACCCGGAGGTCGAGAGCGTTCGTTTCGTCTCTCGGGAGCAAGCCTGGGAAAGTTTTAAGAAATCGATGGGCCCCCAATCGAGTCTCCTCGAAGGCTTGCAGCCTGATATCTTGCCCTCCTCTTTAGAGATCGTCCTGAAGATGGCATACCGAAACCGTGATTCGGTGAGCGATGTCGCGAAACGGCTCCGTGGGTTAGGCGGGATCAGCGACGTCGAGTACCCAGAAGCGTGGTTGGAAAGGTTTAGCCTAATCATTCTTGGGGTCCAATGGATCCAATGGATTTTCGGCGGGTTCCTTTTCGCTGCGACGCTCTTGATTGTGGGAAACACGGTGAAGCTGGCTATCTTGGGGCGCAAGGATGAAATTGAGATCATGCAATTAGTCGGCGCCTCACCAGGGCTGATCCAGGCGCCGTTTGTCATTGAAGGCATGGTTCAGGGAATCATGGGCGCCGCCTTCGCTCTCCTTCTCCTCTGGCTGCTGTTCCTGTTTTTGAGCGCTCAGCTTCCGAGCTTCTTGGGAATTTCTCTTCTCCACGACCGGGTGCATTTTCTTAACGGCCACGGCATGGCTCTCTTGCTCCTGCTGGGTTGGCTCTTGGGGACCTGCGGTAGCTTTCTCTCCCTGAGAAAATTCTTCAGGATGTGACGGGGAAACATGAAGACCTTTGCATGGGCAGCGTTGATCGCTATAGTTTTTTCGTCGATGACGCATGCAGCGCAGGTCGAGAAGGAACTCGAGGGCATCAAGAAGAAGATGGAGAAGGAGAGGCAAGGGATCCGTAAGGCTCGAAAAGAAGAGAGTTCGGTCCTCCAGCGTTTGGGACAGATCGAAGAGGCGCTGGATCACAAGAATAAAGAGTTGAAAGGAATCAACTCCAAAATGGATTTTCTGTCCACGGAGCTACAAAAAAAAGAACAGGAGATTAAAAAGTTGAGTTTATCTCTTGAGAAGAGAAAAAGCCTGTTGAAAAAAAGGGCTCTGGCTCTCTATAAATGGCAGAGAGGAGGCAGCCCCTTTATATTGCTCGAAAGTTCTTCGGTGAGCGATCTGATACGGCAGAGGCATCATTTGCAGTTGGTATTGGATTATGACCAGCGCTTGATCGGTTCGTTAAGCGAGGAGGCAGGCCGTCAAGAAACTTTAAAAGCTGAACTGGCGCAGAAAAGAAGAGACATCGACCAGCAGAGAGGCGCTTTGGTCGGGGTCAAGGAGTCGATCCGTGTCGAGAGGGAGAAGAAAAAGGAAATCCTCGCCAGCCTTCGGCGCGAGAAAGAGGCTCGCACACAGGCTCTTAAGGACTTGGAGCAGGCAGCTCAGAGATTGCAGAAGATGATGGACGAGATCAGCCGGAAGGCTCTTGTCAAAGGCCGTGAGCCGCCTGGGGGAGTAGGTTTGGAAGCGATGCGGGGCAAGCTCGATTATCCGGTTCGGGGAGCCTTGATGGCTGCCTTTGGAAAGGTCAAGCACCCAGAGTTCTCCGCGGAACTTTTCCGTAAGGGAATCGATATCGAAGCTCCCTATGGTGAGCAGATCAGGGCTGTAGAAGGCGGCAGAGTCATCTTTGCTGACCGCTTCCCGGGATACGGAAAGATGATGGTTGTCGACCATGGGGACCGGTACTATACGGTTTATGCGCACCTCTCCGAACTCTTGAAAAAAAATGGGGAAACGGTCCGGAAAGGCGAGCCGATCGCCCTGGTCGGGGACAGCGACTCTTTGGCTGGGGCACGGCTCTACTTTGAGATCCGCAAAGATGGCAAGCCTTTGGATCCGGTCCCGTGGTTTAAAAAACAATAGATATTTGCTCAAATTTGAATTAGAATGTGCCTTCCTATAGAATGCACATGAAGGAGATTTCTATGAGTTTGGTAAAGAGACATGGTTACCCTCTCTTGCTGTCTTTGCTGGGATTTGCGCTGGGTCTTTTGCTGAGCAGCCATGCTGTAACGAACGTATCCGCTGTTCCCAGAGAGGATTATGACAGCTTGGAAACTTTTACCAGTATATTGGCCATAGTCAAAAAGAACTATGTCGATGAGGCCCCGACCAAGGATCTCATTAACGGGGCGATCAACGGAATGCTCAACGCTTTGGATCCCCACAGTGCTTACCTGACACCTGAGCTCTACAAGGAGCTGCAGATGGACACCCAAGGAAGGTTTGGGGGGTTGGGCATTGAAATCACGATCAAGGATGGGGTTTTGACGGTGGTCTCTCCGATCGAGGACACTCCCGCTTTTAAGGCCGGGATCAAACCGGGGGATCAGATCTTAAAGATCGAAGAGGAATTTACCAAGGACATGACTCTCATCGAGGCGGTGAAGCGGATGCGCGGCGCCAAGGGGACCAAAATTACGGTCACCATCAAGAGGGAAGGATCGCCCGAGCTTCTGACCTTTGATTTGGTCCGAGACACGATCAAGGTTCAAAGCGTCCGGAGCCGTGTGCTTGAAGAAGGTTACGCCTACGTTCGATTGGCGCAGTTTCAAGAGCGCAGCGACCGAGATCTGCAAAGAGCGCTCGAAAAGCTAAATTCGGAGAAGGGCGGAATCAGAGGCTTGGTTCTCGACCTGCGTAATAATCCGGGAGGGCTTCTCACACAGGCCGTTCGGGTCTCCGATCTTTTTTTAGAATCCGGAATGATCGTGTATACGGACGGCCGGTTGGAAAACCAGAAGCAGAAGTATTTTGCCCACAAAGAGGGAACTTGGACTGACTTCCCGATGGTTGTGCTCGTCAATGGGGGAAGTGCCAGTGCGTCCGAAATCGTGGCGGGTGCCTTGCAAGATCACAAGAGGGCTTTGATCTTGGGGAACAAGACTTTTGGCAAGGGGTCGGTTCAAACGATTCTTCCTTTGGACGACAGCTCTGCGCTTCGTCTCACTACGGCGCGTTACTACACGCCCAAGGGCCGCTCGATCCAAGCTCTGGGAATTGTGCCTGACATCGTTATGGAAGGCGCCCTTGCTCAAGAGGTGAAGCCTGATGATAAAAGGCGTCCCAACCTGAGGGAAGAGAATATTCCTGGCCACTTGCAAAACCGGCAGAACCAGCAGAACCAGGAGCTCCAACAAAAACCGGTGCCGACGCAGCCTTCGACTGATGATCTCACTCAGAATGATCCCCAACTCAAACGAGCTCTGGAGCTGCTTAAGGGTTGGGATGTCTTTAAACAGCTGGTCCATAAGAGAGCCGACTCATAAGCACAGGATAGTCTCCGAAATTGCGAAGTGGTGGAGTCGGTTCGATCGCTTCGCACTCTCCGATAGCTGCTGATTAGCCCTCCGCCAGGAGGGCTAACCTTTTATGGACTCCGATGAGTGAGCCACGACATCAAGCGGAACTTCCTTTGACAGCGGATGAACCCAAGGGGTTCCTGACCGTCAGCGAACTCAACGAGATTGTTAAAGGAACCCTGGAGAGAACGCTGGACTCTCTTTGGGTTGTAGGAGAGATCTCCAATTTTCGTATCCCACCCTCTGGTCATCTCTATTTCACCTTAAAGGACGACAACAGTCAGATCGCGGCGGTTATGTTCCGGCGACAAGGCACGAATCTCGCCTTCCAACCCGAGAATGGAATGGAGGTCCTGTGTTTCGGACGTGTGAGTCTCTACTCTGTGAGGGGGGATCTGCAGCTCTATGTGGAGGCGATGGAGCCCAGAGGTCACGGCGCACTCTACCTGGCTTTTGAACAGCTCAAGATAAAACTTGGCCAAGACGGGCTTTTCGCGCCTGAGAGGAAAAGGCCGCTCCCGTTTCTCCCGCGCTCGATCGGTATCGTGACATCGCTTCATGGGGCAGCGCTCCGGGACATGCTTCGTATTCTCGGCGACCGCTTCTCGGATCGCAGGATGGTCGTCCGGCCAGTTAGAGTCCAAGGAGAAGGAGCAGCCTTGGAGATCTCCCAAGCGATTACGGAACTCGGCCAATCGGGAATGGTTGAAGTCATGATTGTGGGACGGGGGGGTGGGTCGATGGAGGATCTTTGGGCGTTCAATGAAGAGGTGGTTGCACGGGCGATCTTCGCCGCGCCGGTTCCGGTGATCTCTGCCGTAGGTCACGAGATAGATTTCACGATCGCCGACTTCGTCGCAGATCATCGGGCGCCGACTCCGACGGCCGC
>DASYRN010000149.1:0-14260 GCA_036004365.1 Binatia bacterium | reverse complement strand
GGAGTTCAGTGCCGAAGACGTAGTGCATAAGATCGCGCCCCGCGCGACGCTCTTTATCGCCGTCGAAAACGACGCGGTCACCCCGGAAGAACAATCTATCAGGCTGTACGAGAAGGCCGGCGAACCCAAGAAGCTGATCCTTTTCAGGCAAACAACCCATTATGGGATTTATAACGACTACTTTAACGACGTCGCAGGCGCGGTGGTCGATTTTTACAACCGCTATCTGAGGTATGAAAAGATCGCAGTAACAGAAAAAAACTAGTACCAATTTTTACTCCCTCTCCCTGAGGGAGAGGGTTGGGGTGAAGGTTTTATGACGCGGGCATCCTCACCTTTATTCTCTCCGCAGGGGGAGAGGAAATTCTGATTACTAGGAGCTGCTTATGAAGAAAATCGAATTCGGTGTGCGAGTCCCCAACTCAGGTCCCCTCGCTGCAAAAAATAATCTGATCAAGGCGGCCCAGGAGGCCGAAAGGCTCGGCTTCGACACGGTCTGGGTCCATGACCATGTCGTCTGGAGCTCAGAGATGCACAAGCATCACATCTCGTCAGGCGCCCACGAAGCGTTGCAGGAAGACCAGGAAGCGAACTTTTTTGAAGCCCTCACCACTCTCGCCTATCTGGCGGCCGAGACAAAAACGATTCAGCTCGGCGTCGCCTGCTTGGTTATGCCCTGCCGCAATCCGGTCTATGCCGCAAAGCAGACGGCCACCTTGGATTGCCTGTGCGATGGGAGGCTCGTCGTCGGAGTCGGACTCGGCTCTAAAGCGACTCGAGAGTCCAGCGAGTTCGAAGTCTTCGGCGTCCCCATAAAAGGCCGCGGCTACAGAACCGACGAATACATTCGAGCCATGAAGGCGGTATGGACGCAGCCCCTCGCCTCCTATGAGGGAAAACACATAAGCTTCAAGAATGCCGAAGTCTATCCCAAGCCGGTTCAGAAACCGCATCCGCCCGTCTGGGTGGGAGGGTGGATGGACCAGGCGGCGGTCCGCGCCGGGAGATACGGCGAGGGATGGATCCCGGGCTGGCTGTCACCCAAGGAGATGAAGCGCGGCTGCGACATCCTGGCCCAAGCGGCCAAAGAGCGGGGTCGTGATCCGAGCAAAATCACCATCGCGGTAGAAAAGCTCGCCGCGATCGCGCGCACACGGGACGACGCCTTGAATCTCGCTTTGCCGACGATCCGGACGAGCACCACGAGCTACGAGCGGGACGTGGAGAGCATCCAATTCGCTCTCGAGCGGCACATCATCGGCTCCGTGGATGATATCCGGCGCCGCTGCGACGAATTTATCGAGGCGGGCGTGCAGCATTTTGAGCTCAAGCTCATCTACCCCAGTATGGAAAGCATGTTCGAGCAAATGACGCTGTGGTCGAAGGAGATCATCCCGCATTATGCCTAACGAGATCACGACTTTTAAACTCCGTTTCCGACTCAACGGCCGCCCGACCGAAACAGAGTGTGAAGCTCAAGAAACTCTGGCCGAACTCCTGCGCAACCGTCTTAGCCTGACTGGGACCAAGGTCTCGTGTGAGGTGCAAGTCTGCGGTGCCTGCACGGTTCTCGTCGATGGACTTCCAGTCAGTTCGTGCACCTTGCTCGCCTACGAGGTGCGCGACCGAGACGTGCTTACCATCGAGGGGCTTGCCAAACCCGACGGGACGCTTCATCCGATCCAGCAGGCTTTCATCGACGAGTTCGCGTTTCAGTGCGGCTTCTGCACGCCGGGGATGATTCTCGCGACCAAAGCGCTTCTCGACGAAATTCCCAAGCCGACGCGAGAAGAGGTCGTTCACTTCATGGACGGAAACATCTGCCGCTGCACCGGTTATGTTTCAATCCTTCGCGCCATTCAGAGGGCAGCTAAGGAAATAGGCAAGGCAAAATGAAAATAGCAAATCTCAAAATGCAAAATGAAAGAGATTTTTCTCCACTTTGCACTTTGCATTTTGCATTCTTCATTTTGCAATGTCCTAAAGTTCGGGAAGAGTGATGCATCAAGAAGCGAAGAAGAAGGGGAATTTCCGCGTGGTCAACCATTCCGTTCCGCGCCGGGACGGGACGGCAAAAGTGACCGGCAAGGCGACCTATGTCAGCGACGTCCAGCTGCCGGGAATGGCTTATGCCAAGGTCCTGCGCAGCCCCTACGCGCACGCGCGTATTGCTTCCATCGACACAACCCGCGCGGCTTCCAGGCCCGGGGTCTTTGCCGTTCTGACAGGCAACGACCTCATGGGGCTCGATCCTTACTACGGCCACGCGGTCAAAGATCATCCGCTGATCGCAATCCAGCGAGTCCGTTTCGCGGGCGAGCCGGTCGCAGCCGTGATCGCTGAGAGCGAGGGCCGCGCGTCTGAGGCTTTGGCGGATATAGAGGTCGAATACGAAGAGCTAAGGCCGGCTCTGACGACGGAGCAGGCCTTGGCCAAAGAGGCGCCCCTTCTCCACGAACGGCAATTTGAAGCCGGTGCGCTAAGAGGATTCGAAGGCGAGGTCACCGCTGGAAAAGGCACCAACCTCTGCCAGGCGCACCATCTCCGCTGGGGCGACGTTGATGCCGCTTTCGCGAAGGCGCACGCAGTCGTGGAGGGTGAATATTACTTTCCTATGGTCTATGCCTATGCGATGGAGCCTTACGTAGCGATCGCGGATGTAAACGAGAGCGGTGTGACGATCTACTCTTCGGCACAACATCCTTTTATGGTGCGCCACGATCTGACCTCAGTCTTCAACCTGCCGGTCAACCAGATCCGGCTGGTTGTTCCCTATGTCGGGGGGGGATACGGAAGCAAATCCTACACGAAGATCGAGCCGCTCGTTGCCGCCTGTTCCTGGAAGGCCAAGCGTCCGGTGAAGCTTCAATTGACGGTTGATGAGGCGATGCTCACCACGCGAAGCGACGACGCGCTGACCTGGATGCGCACGGCGGTCGATGCGAGCGGCAAGATCATCGCCCGCCAAGCGAGAATCTACATGAACACCGGCGCGTACGCAGAAAATAGCCCGCTCGTTTGCGAGAAGGCGACCAACCGTTGCGTCGGTCCTTATTCCATTCCGAACGTACAGATCGACACCTACTCGGTTTACACGAATACGGTTCCGGCCAGCTCATATCGGGGCTTCGGCTGCGCTCAGGTAACGATGGCAGGCGAGAGCCAGATCGACGAGCTCGCAGCCAAGATGGGCAAAGACCCCTACGAGTTTCGCCTCGCTAACACGGCAAAGCGTGGAGAAGAGTTTTTTCCCAAGATGCGGCCTTTCGACGGAACTCTGGAGCAGGATTTGGCCATTGCAGCCAAGGCGATCGGCTGGAAAAGCTCTTTACCCAAAGGCCATGGCCGAAGCGTCGCTTGTTCCGGGAGCGATGCGGGAGCCTATCCGCTGACGTCTGCCGCGATCCGCGTCCACGCCGACGGCTCGGCTTCGATCCTGATCGGAAGCACGGAACTCGGCCAGGGAAGCCACACGGTCATCCCCCAAATTGCAGCCGAAGAATTGGGCGTGCCTTTTGAGAAGGTCAGGGTCATCTCATCCGACACGGCCATCACCCCCTATGATCGCTCCACCGGCGCGAGCCGGACCACGACGCTCATGGGGCGTGCGGTGATGGAGGCAAGCCGCGAAGCCATCGAGCAGATGATCCGGATGGCCGCTGAAGTTCTAAAGGTTGACGCTGGAACGATCCAGCGGGTGGAGAATGGCGTGCAGTGCGGCGAAGCGCGGCTCACCTGGTCGGAGATCATCAGCCGATACTACGGCCTGCCGGACGGCGAGGTGATCGGACGGGCCTACATTCGCAAGGCCGGCGACTTCGCCAAGCTGCCGGTCTTCTGGGAGACCGCCTGCACCGCGGTCGAAGTCTCCGTCGACGAGGACACCGGCCTAATCCGGATGGAGAAGCTCGCAACCGTCGGCGATGTCGGGTTAGCCATCAATCCCGCGCTCGCCGAGGGACAAGACATCGGCGCAGCGACCATGGGGATGGGAGTCGGACTCTTCGAGGAGCTCGTTTATGACGGCCCGCAGTTGATCAACGGAAGCTTGCTCAGCTACCGGGTGCCGCGCTTTTCCGACATGGCGCCTGAAGTCGAGCTTCACCTGGTGCAAAACCAAGACGGCGTCGGACCGTACGGCGCCAAGGGAGGCGGCGAAGCTTCTCTCAACTCAATGCCGGCCAACATAGCCAATGCAGTTTATAGCGCGACCGGCGCGCGCATCCGACGCGCTCCCCTTACGCCGGAAAAAGTCTGGCGCGCATTGCAGGAGCAAAAATTGAAGATGGAGGATTGAGGATAGAAGATCGCGATCCTCGATCATCAATCGAAAAACTGAATCAATAGGAGCTTTCACCTTAATCTAAAATCCAAAATCTAAAATCGGAAATCGTTATGATGCCTTTAAGACGTTTTACCATTCATCAGCCCAAAACGGTCGCCGAAGCGGCCGAGACCCTCGCCCACTACGGTGAAACCGGACGCCTCTACGCCGGCGGAACAGAGCTTCTGCTCGCGATGAAGCATGGCCTCCTGCGCTACGAACATCTGGTCGATATCAAGACGGTTCCTGATCTCACGAAGATTGAGTTGAAAGATTCCTACCTTTCTATTGGCGCCCTGACGACCCATAGAGAGATCGAGAGGTCCGAGATCGTCCGTGAGAGAATTCCAGTTTTGGCGGAGATGGAGACTAAAGTCGCCAACGTGCGGGTTCGAGTAACTGGCACTCTGGGAGGCAATCTCTGTTTCGCCGAACCCCATTCGGACCCGGCCAACCTTCTGTTATGCCTTGGAGCTCGTGCGAAGATTCAAGGCGGCAAAGGAGAACGGACTGTGCCCATGGATGAACTTATCGTCGACGCCTACGAAACTTCCCTTGCTCCCGATGAAGTGCTGACTTCCGTCGAGATTCCTATCCCGGATAAATCCCAGCGCGCCGCCTATCTCAAGTTTCAGTTTTACGAACGACCCACGCTAGGTGTCGCTCTCCTGCTAAACCTTGACGAAGGTGGGAGGAACATTACCAAAGCCAGAGCGGTCGTCGGCTGCATCAGCCTAAAGCCCTGCCGCTCGGATAAAGCCGAAGGCCTGCTCGTGGGTCCGAGAGACAAAATTGAGAAGCAACTGTCTGACGCGGCCAAGATATTGGCTGATCTGGCGGATCCTTCAGACGATCTCCAAGGCAGCGCCGAATACAAACGCCACCTCGTCGGCGTCTTCCTCGGCCGTGCGTTTGTCAAAGCCTTGTCCGGATCGCAACGAAGCTAATAGAAGCAGCGCTTTTCTATCCACACCAGTGACCGGGTTTAGGGATCTGTCCATTCGCTTGATTTTACGGAGAATTTAACGGATAATTTGACTTACTCAAGAAGGGAGGAACCCAATGGAAACCGCCTACCGAAGAGAGGAAATTGTCTCGTCCTCAAAAGCATCTAAACAGTTGGGAGAAGTGCTCAACGAGGCCAAACGCAAGGGACGTATCGTGCTTTCTCGTAATAACCGTCTTGAGGCGGTCATTTTGCCGATCGAAGAATACGAAGGCATCGTGGAGGATTTAGAACACTTGCTCACCGCACTTGAGATACAAGAAAGAAAGTCGGCCGACAGAGGAAAAAGAGTTTCCTGGGAATCTTTAAAGGCCAAGTATGGCCTATAAGGTCGAGTTCCTGCCTGAAGCTGCGCGCGAGTTTGAATCCCTGGATGGCTCTCTCAAAAAGATTGCAGCCAAACAAATTGATAAATTAGCAGCAAGGCCCGAACTGGGAGAACCGTTGGGGAAGAGGATGGGAATTGACCTAACGGGCTATCGTAAGATCTATTTTGGAAGAAAAGGCTATCGGATCGTATATGAGATCCAACGTCACAGGCTTGTAGTGCTTGTTATCGGCATCGGAAGGCGGGAAAGAGAAGAAATCTACAAGGAAGTAGCTCAGCGTCTTCGGCACACAGACTAATGCCACTGACTTTGCAGTGGTCTTTGTCAAGCCTCCTAGCAATTGGTAATCGTCTGAGACCGCAATTCTTCTCCCTTTTAAATGAATAAGTCCTTGTGGCGCGATGGTTGGCTGCTCTCCATTTGTGTTGGGCGCGTTTTCGCCTACGCAAACTTCATGGTCTATGCCGCGTGCCTGCCCATCCTGAGAGAGCATTGGACGATGTCGGCGACTGAGGCCGGCACGGTAGCCTCGGGCTTTATGCTCGGTTACACGGTATCGCTTGTCGCTTCGTCATGGCTCGCAGAACGTTTCGGGCCGCGCCGAATCTTTGCTCTATCTACCATAGCGAGCGCGCTAACAGCGATGGTCTTCGGCTTCTTCGCTCGCGACTATACTTCCGGACTTGTGCTCTACACGGTGGCCGCGTTGAGCCAGGGCGGCAATTACACCCCCGCCGTCATGCTGATGGCGGAACGGTATCAGCCGTCACGCCGGGGCAGTGCGGTCGGCTGGCTGATTGCTAGCACCTCGGTCGGCTATGCATTTTCGCTCGCCGTCTCCGGCGCGCTGCTCGCCTGGGGCGGCTATCCCCTGGCTTTCATAGGTACGGGCCTGCTGCCAAGCCTCGGCGCCGTGATCCTGTGGACGGCGCTCCGACGAGCACCCAATACCGTGCATCTACGCGCAGCAGAGTTGAGGCCTTCAGCCGCGCTTTGGCGAGATGCCAACGCCCGGAGCTTGGTTGCCGGATACACCTGGCATTGCTGGGAACTGCTCGGCATGTGGTCCTGGGCGCCGGCTTTTCTTGCGGCGAGCTTGGTGCTTTCCGGCGCCGCATCCGTGCAGGCGGTGGAGACCGCCTCATATCTCACCGCGGCCATGCACATCGTGGGCGCTGTCGCGTCGTTCACCATGGGACATCTGTCCGACATCCTAGGGCGGCGGATCGTCTTGCTCGCGCTTGCCGCAGCCGGTGCTGCGCTCTCGCTGACCCTTGGTTGGTTGGTGAGTTGGCCCGTGCCTATACTCGTGGGCCTAATCTTGATCTACGGTTTTGTGGCGATCGGGGATTCCCCGGTCCTATCGACAGCGCTCACCGAGAGCGTGGCGCCAGCCTACCTCGGCTCGGCGCTGGCGATTCGCTCTCTTCTCGGATTCGGCGCTGGGGCGATCTCGCCCACCGTGTTTGGATTCGTTTTAGATCTCGCCGGCCGCTCCGAAAATACTGCCGCCGCAGTTTGGGGACCGGCATTCATGGTGCTTGCAATCGGCGGCCTCGGCGCTACCTGGTACGCCTGGCGCTTCCGACCGACCGCACCGAAGCAAAATTCAATATCCAGCTAACACGCACGTCAGCCGGCGCGAGCGCGCAGCGCGAAGCGGTCGGCTAGACGGAATCCTCTCATCATGCGCACAGAGGGCCTGTGCATCCTCTCTCAATTCGAAGTCGACTCCGAAGTTATCTTCCTTTAAACGATGGAGTGGTCTTCTCTAGAAAAGACTTGGTTCCCTCTCGGAAATCTTCAGTAGAGGCCACCAAACCAAAGTAATCTGCGCCAAGAAGTGTTGATTCTTCCAAGGTCATATTCATGCCACGATGAATGGCTTCCCAGGTCATTCTTACGGCGATGGCCGACTGTGAAAGGATTTCAAGGACAAGATTTTCTGCCTCAGAGAGCAAGTTCTCAGGCTCAACGATCCGGTTAACGAGCCCTACCCGTAGAGCCTCTTCTGCTGTGACGAGTCTTCCCGTAAGAAGAAGTTCTGTAGCGCGTCCTTTTCCGATCAATCTGGGAAGTCTCGTTGTGCCTCCAAAACCAGCAATGGCTCCGATACGAACCTCAGGATGTCCTAATCTGGCAGCCGGAACAGCCATACGGAGCATACAAGCCTCCGCTAACTCCAGGCCACCCCCAAGCGCATACCCGTTCATGGCAGCAACGACGACTTTTCCCAGCGTTTCAATCTTTTGATTGACTGAAACGGCCATCTGAGCGAATTCCCGTACCTCGAGAGGTAAGGCCCGATTGAGGAACTTGATGTCAGCTCCAGCCGAAAACGCCTCCTCCCCTGTTCCGGTAACTATCACGGCTTTCACCGCATCATCTACCCTTATTTTGTCGAGGAGGGCCGCCAATTGTTGAAGCAAGTCCTTGGTCATAGCATTGAGGGCTTCCGGTCTATTAAAGATAATCCGGGCAATTCCCTTTTCTTCGCGATACAGCACTGGTTCCTTCTCTGACACGTTGTTCCTCCCTTCAACGCAGCCCCAGCCATCAGCTGGGGCAGTTCTCGCGTCTAACTAGACTTCCGCTTTCCATCAGGCCCGTTTTTCCTCTTGTAGGTAAAGGCGCGCGATTCAGGCGCGTCTATGTTGAGCGTTTCCTGATGACCGAATTGTCAAACACGGTTAACACCCGGTCAGAGCGTCTCACCAGGTCCGAGCCGATATATTCGAACCACAAAGCTCATAATGTCCGATGCGGCATGAGCGACGGTCAGTTCAACCGGCTGATGGCTTCGCCCCCGCGAACGAGTTCCCAGCCCTCCCGTCTCGCTCGACCAGCCCGACTCAACCCAAACCCAATAGGGCACGAAAGTGCATCGCCCGCGTTTCGCGGGCAGGCGGCGCGCGTTCCCCGTGTTGATCGGTGATAGCGCGACCCGGTCAGCGTGCCGAGCCAAGAGTCGCTCGGTGTCTACTTCCAAAACGACTTGGGGCTGCGGCTCACAGGCACCACGTTGCCGATTCAATCGATCTACGTCCAACCAGAAGAAAACCTTGGAGTTGATCAGTGCGTACCATTCCGAGGGCTTCATGCCGACGAGACATTCCTTCAATGCATTCGCGGCCATCGGCTTCTGGTCGCGTACTTGCACGCCGTTCGGCAACTCCATGTGTTCCGGCCGCTGGCGGCATTCAATCCCGTGCCGATCATCCCCGCGCACACCGGCCAGGTCGAGAAGAGCCTTGGTGCTCAACAGGCCGCCTCGACGAATGGACGGCCAGTTCGCAGCTTCGGCGAGATGGTAGATGTGCGGCGGAAGCTTCATCTGCCCCACGTCCTTCTCCGTCTGACATCTAAGTCAGCGGCCGAATCCGGTCGGTCCGTTGTCGCTCACTTTACAGTGGGAGGGCCACTAGGCCGTTTTCTCCAGGCAGATCCGCCATTAACACCCATGGAAAACCGCTCCCAACCCTCCGCCTCTACGTGAGGACAGTAAAGGGCCGCGGCTCCCGCCCTGCCGACGGGATCTACGGTGGTAAGGCTAGTGTCAAAGGTGGTGTATGGGTCTTGCCGGTACTCGCATTGACCCTCCTCGAGGTTCTCGAATCGGATCCTGCTGATGGTCGCACATCGAAACTTAGGATTTGTTTTGCCCGCCAACAATTCAACCTCGACCACGTTGCCAAGGTCTACCGCAAGTCCATCAGGCACGACCGTCCACCTGGCACCTTGATGCACTATTCCTGGAGGAACATTTTGCCAGTAATAGTAGTACCTAACGAGAACAAGACTACCATCCACAATGGCGTTTTCCTCGGGGCCGCATTGGTTGACGAATGTCTTCGGCGGCGGGACGTTGTCGGGCCCAAGCTTCAGGCCCTTGAATATTTCATCGCGGCTGGCGATGTGCCCAACTTCTCCCACGACGAGCGTATGCTCAGGCATTGGGAGTACTGTTGCGCAGCCACCAAGAAAGATAGCTCCCAATGCGACCAACAAAAATGGTCTATGCATGATGCTTCCTCTAATGGAACTCAAGCATGGATCGTGCTAGTCAGATCTACCTGGATTTTTCTTCCCTGATCTCTTTCAGCAAGCTCCAGTCGACGACCTGGCTAAACGGAATCTCTTTGGCAATCTTGAGGCGCTCTCTAGCGAGTTGAACATCGAGCGCGAGGCCTTTCTCGGACACATACCCGTCCTCGGTGAACGATTTGATCGAGGAATCATAGGCGCTGGCGGCTTGAGACAACGTGATGCCGAGATACTCGGTCATCATCTGGAGCGTCTCAGTGCGATTTTGCTTCATGAAGCGCGCGCCTCGCAGCGAGGCGCGAATCACCTTTTTCGCCTGCTCCCTATCCTTGACGAGCTTATCGTCTCTCACCCCGATACCTGAAATGGGCAGGTCGATGATATCTCCCAGGTAGAGAATGCGTCGCAGCCCTTCTTCTTCCGCTTTACCGACGTAAGCCACATCGATGGCCGTGGCATGGATCGAACCGGCCCGAAGGGCCGCAAGGCGAAGCGGGCTGGCACCTGTAACAATGATTTGGATATCTTTGTCCGGATCGAGGCCGTAGTGCCGTGCCGCCACACGAACCAGATAGTCCACTGTGCCGGCGAAGGAATCGACGCCGATGATTTTTCCCTTCAGATCCTTACCGGATTTAATCTCCGGTCGAGCCATGAGGATATGGAGCGGCCGGGAAGCCAGGCTCGCGATAACTTTAACCGGCACTCCGGTAACCGCCGCGCGCAAGGTGGAACCCCAAGAGAGACTGTAATCAACATCCCCCGATACCAGCGCTCTCACTGTGAGCTGGGGCTGCATCTGGACTTTTCGTAAATCCAACCCTTCATCGTTGAAAAATCCCTTTTTCATTGCGATGACGACGGGAAACTCAAAGAGGCCGTGGCTGGGCGTCGCCATCATCACGCGCTCCGCGGCCAAAGGGGCCAGCGGGCTTTGGAGGAAAAAAATTGCCGAGATTAGGATCATGCCAGCAGTCCTAATCATCGTTCTCATTGGCTCTTTCCGAGGCGCTCGAAGTGTCTTCCGAGGAACGAAGTTGAATCCGGCTTGAACGATCCGCCGCAGAGTGATTATATAGCCGAATACCGCTGTGAATGAAAAATTTAATCTTCTAAACGGATCGGTCTTCGTTGCCAAGCTAACCACCGTCGGCAGACGAACCGGCGTGCCGCGCACAGTCGAGCTTCGGTTGGTCTATCTCGATGGAAAATTTTATGCCTCCTCCGCCAAGATCAAAAACAAACATTGGTGCCGCAACATGATCCGCAATTCTGCCGTGGAAGTAAGCGCCGGAGGCTCGCACTACGCTTGTCGAGCCCGGCAGGTCACGGAAGAAAACCTTCGCCGGCAAGTTCTCACTCTGCGCGACTCTCCTCCCTTGTTGGAGCGCGCCGTTTTCGAAATGGCTCCAACATAACAAACCTTCATCCAATGCGCCGTCTCCGGTCAAAGACGTTATTTGCTCTTCTCCTTTTGCTCCTTCATCGCCTTTTCCAAATCTTCCATCTGCTTCTGCGTCCCCTCGTACATCTTTTTCTCCTTCTGCATCCCTTCCTGGAGCGCCTTCTTTAACTCGGCATCCCTTTCGGCCGAACTCTTGTCGTCCTTTCCGCAACCTGGGCTGATAGAAAGCACCAGTCCTACAAACACAAATACTTTAATCCAAGCCCGCATGGACGTGTCTCCTTTCAAAGGTGGTTGATCTACCGTGCTTTTAATTACCAATAAAACAGACCTCACCGCAACTACCGTGAGGTAAAGAGAAAATCTTCGGCCGGTTGACAGCCTATCGGAGACGCGTTTAAAGTCCCGCGTTAAAGGGAGAGGCCTTATGAGCTTATATGACGAGTTAATAGAGGGAGCGATAGATCTTCACTGCCATATCGATCTCGAATTTTCGCAAGCGCAACCGAAGCGCGAGCCGGAGTCTGTCTGGCTCTCCAAAGCCGAGGCGATGGGGATGCGCGGCGTGGTCCTGAAGTCTCATTGGTGGCCTACGATCAACGTCGTGCCTTACATCCTCAGCTCAGTTAAAACGAACGTCTTTCTCTGGTCCAGCGTAGCGATGAACGTTATCGCCGGAGGGCCGAGCACCTGCGTCATCGAGGCCTGCGCAGCTTTGGGAGGGAAGATGGTCTTTCTGCCCACCTGGAGCGCGCGCAACGATATCCTGCGCAAAGGTTTTAGCCATAGGATCCGTTCCATATACAAGAACTTCGACAAGATGGAAAATTCCGGGTTTGTCTTTATCGACGAGGGAGGGAAGCTTCTCCCCAAGGCGAAAGAACTGATCGAGTGCTGCAAGAGCCACAACCTCGTTCTCGGAAGCGGACACGTCTCCTGGCAGGAGTCGCTTGCCTTTGCTCAGGCCGCGACAGACGTAGGTTTTAAAAACCTGGTCATCAACCACCCGCTCAGCGCATTCATCGACGCCCCGCTCGATGCTCTCAAGCGGGCCGGAGAAATGGGAGCCTTTGTGGAAGTCTGTTGGACTCAGTTGGCGCCGGGAAGAATGGATTCACCCGAGCTTGTTGGCAAGATTCGTGCGATCGGCCTCAACCAGGTTGTCGCGAGCACCGACTATTTCCGTCCCTACAGCCCAAATCCGCCCGAGCTTATGCGCATGTTCCTCGGTATGCTCCACGAAGGCGGGCTAAGCAAAGAGGAGGTCAAGCAGGTCGGCTGCATCAATCCTGCTCGCGCAATGGGTCTGGAATAAGCAGACCGGTTGCGATCTAATCCAACCGTCAGAATTTTCGTTAGATCCACTTCATTACCGGTTCACTTTACCCTCACCTCTATCCTCTCCCTTCGAGGGAGAGGAGGTTTTCTGTAACCCTCGCCCTGCTAGGGAGAGGGAAGGGTGAGGGTCGAAAGAACTCAAGAGGTTCGTATCAATCCCGAATTTGAACGATCATCTCGGTCTCGACCGGTGCTTCCCTGCTGAGAGAGGCGACGCCAACCGCTGCGCGCGCATGCTGTCCCCTTTCGCCCCAGAGCTGGACCAGCAGATCCGATTCGCCGTTCACGACCTTGGGCATGTCCTGAAATCCTGGTGCCACGTTCACATATCCAAGGACCCTGACGATCCGCTCGACCTTGTCCAGGTCGCCAATGGCCGCTTTGATGATAGCGAGATGGTTGAGTGCACAATTACGCGCCATCTCATAGGCTTGTTCGAGTGTGACCTTTTCGCCCACCTTGCCAATGTACTTGAGTTCGCCGTTGATGCGACCGATGTTTCCTCCGACGAAAAGCAAGTTGCCCACCCGTACGCAGCCGATGTAGTTCGCGGCCGGGACCGGCGGATTGGGCAGCTTGAATCCGAGCTCGGCCAGCTTCTTCTCGATCAGCATTCTCGCCTCCAGCGTTGTCTATTATTTGACGAGCACGACTTCCACATCGCCTTCCTTCCGTAGGATGTGGATGCCCACATCCCCTTTGTGGCGCTCGAGCACAAGATCGACTGAGGCGCTTCCGACTTTCAGGTCCCTGATCTGAACTTGCTCGAGAAACTCGGGTAAGAAAGGATAGGAGAAATGTATCTTCCGCGTCGGGGCATTGATGGTGAGTCCCAGGCAGGCCTGCAGAAGCAAGAAGACGGCCGCGGCCGCCCACGATTGGGGAGCGCACGCGACGGGATAGAGCGTAGGTCCCTCCCCGGGCCGGCGCGGAAACCCGCAGAAGAGTTCGGGCATCCGATGGATGTCGACAAAGAGACTCGCATCAAAAAGACCGGCCAAGATCTTTGTGGCCTTATCCTGGAAACCATACTGAGCCAGCCCATAAGCGATCAGTGCGTTATCGTGAGGCCAGACGGAGCCGTTATGGTAAGCCATCGGATTGTATCGAACCTCCGAAGCTGCAACCGTCCGAATCCCCCAGCCCGAAAACGAGTCGTCTCCGAGCAAGGTCTGCGCGGCGCGCCGCGCCCGCTCCGGGGTCGCCACGCCTGTAAAGAGAGCATGGCCTGCGTTCGAAGTCTGCACTTTGCACGGGAGCTTATCGCCGTCGAGCGCCAGAACATAGGTCGAAAGTTCTTCGCTCCAGAAGGAGCGCTCAAACTGCTCTCGTAGTTCTTGAGCCTGGCGGCAGAGCTCCTCAGCTTTCTTCGTTTGTCCAAGGACATAGGCCAACGCTGCGGCGCTTTGCCTGGCCGCGTAGACATACCCCTGCACCTCACACAAGGCCAGCGGCCCTTCTGCCAAGCTTCCGTCCGCGTGGAACACGGCGTCCCTTGAGTCCTTCCAGCCTTGATGGATGAGACCTTTGCTGGACCGCTTAAGGTATTCGACAAACCCGTCGCGATCGCTATCGCCGTAGTTGGAGATCCATTGCAGCGCAAGCTCGACATTGGGCCATATCGATTCGATGAAGGCGCGGTCCCCCGTTCGCTCGTAATACGCTCCCGCGAGCACGATAAAAAGAGGCGTGGCATCTACGCTGCCGTAGTACAACCCGAAAGGAACCTCGCCTAACGCCGCCATCTCCCCTCTACGGCTTTCGTGGAGAATCTTGCCCGGCTCGGCGTCCTGCTCGGGGATCACTTCCTTGGC
>DASYRN010000148.1:0-4211 GCA_036004365.1 Binatia bacterium | reverse complement strand
TTCCTTACTTTCCGCGCTCCAAGCACATCCACCTTTTCATGGCACCCATCAATCTGGCTTTAAAGAGGGAAAAGCCGGGCGCGCTGCAAACCATGGATTTTGAGAAAGAGGAGTCTTTTGGCGCGGCGAAGCTCGAAGAGTTTGCTTGGCCCAGGCTGTTGGACGCCTATAGCTGCATCATGTGTAACCGCTGCCAGGATGTTTGCCCCGCGTATGTCACAGGCAAAGCGCTCAGCCCGGCGGCGATTCTCATCAATGAACGGTTTGAGCTAAACCGAATCCGCCATGAATTCAGCGCCGGCAAGGAAAGTCCACGCCCATTGCTCGATTTTGCGTTGAATAAAGAAGCGACTTGGGCCTGCACGACCTGCAACGCTTGCGTTGAAGTTTGTCCCGTGGGAAACGAGCAGATGCTCCATATTATAGATGTCCGGCGCGAGAGGGTGTTGATGCAGGCTGAATTCCCGAATGCCCTTAAAAAGGCGTTCGGCGGCATGGAGCAGGTTGGGAATCCTTGGGGGATGGCTCATGAAAACCGTCTTGAGTGGAGCCAAGGGCTTCCTTTTACGGTCCCCATGGTAGACGGCGGTTCTCGACCCGAGGTTCTTTATTGGGTAGGTTGCGCGGCCTCTTATGACCCTCGCGCGCAAAAAATCGCGCGCAGCATGGCCGAGCTCTTGAACGCGGCAGGTGTCAAATGGGCCGTGCTGGGCTTGCAAGAGAAGTGCACCGGAGACGCGGCGCGTCGCGCGGGTAACGAATATCTTTTCTCTCAGCTTGCGTCAGAAAATGTCGAGACGCTCAACGCCCTGAAGCCTGATCTCATCGTCACCACCTGTCCCCACTGCTTCCATACTCTTCGGAACGAGTACCCCCAGTTCGGCGGCAACTATGTCGTCAAGCATCACAGCGAATTTATCGACGAGCTCATCCAGGCCGGCAAGTTGAGGCTCCAATCGAGCTGGAACGGTGATGTCACCTACCACGATCCGTGCTATCTGGGAAGGCACAACGGAGTCTATGATCAACCCCGCAAGGTCATTGAATCCGTCGGTGCCACGGTGAACGAGCCGGATCGCAACCGGAGAAACAGTTTTTGCTGCGGGGCGGGGGGAGCTCAGTTCTGGAAAGAAGAAGAGCCTGGTCGAGAGCGAGTGCCTTCCAATCGCTACCGCGAACTTAAAGCGACGGGAGCGCGAACCGTGGCAACGGGATGTCCTTTTTGCATGCGGATGTTCACGGAGGAAACGGCCCAAGAAGAGCCGACAGCCGCCCCTCAGATTTTGGACATCGCTGAAATTGTCGCAAATAAACTGCGGAGATAAGGCATCGCTATCGAACCTGCTGGTTGTATCAAAGTCAATTTGGCGACGCACCGCATCCTCGCCAGTTCACTGATCCTTTCTGTTCTGCTATTGACCCTCGGCATTTTCTCCTGTCGCTCGGATCCCAGGGTGATCATCTATACGAAAGGAGGCAGGCAAGTTCCGTTTCGAGTGGAAGTCGCCGATACTCCGTCGAAAAGAGAATTGGGCCTGCAGTATCGTCGAGATCTGGCCGATGATCAGGGCATGCTCTTTCTCTTCCCGCGCGAACAAATCCAATTCTTTTGGATGAAAAATACCCCGATCTCTTTGGACATGATCTTTATCAATAGAGAGTCGAGTATTGCGGGCATCATTCATCAAACCATACCGTTCTCGACGAAATCATTGTCTGTGCCGGCACCAAGCCAGTTCGTGCTGGAAATTAAAGGCGGTCTAGCTCGGCATAACGGCATCGAGATCGGTGATCGCGTCCGCTTCGAAGGAATATCGTTGGAAGGGATAAGAGATTAACCTTCTGACCGTGAGGGGCAAGGGGTAAGGGAGGAGACTCAGATTTCTTGGAAGAAGTAGGCTCTTAGAGGCTCCTAACCCTTACCTAACAATAGTTTCGAAGCGAGGGAAAGCTACGACTTATTGGGTCTCTTTGAGGCGAGCGTTAATTGTGGTAGAAATAAATTTGAGGTCGAGCAAATGGCAAAAGACTTAATTCGAGCAGAATCTTTCTTTGATAAAAATTTCGGCATCAGTTCTCAGGATCTGGATAAGATCTTAGGAAAAGCTTTGGAAAAAAAGGCCGATTATGCTGATTTGTACTTCGAATATCGGTCCAACGAAGCGATCAGCTTGGAGGAGGGGATGGTCAAGAACGCATCCCAATCCACCGCAAACGGCGTTGGGGTTCGGGTCTTGGCCGAGTCGAAAACGGGATATGCATACACCGACGATATCACGATCAAAAATCTTGAATTGGCGGCTCGCTCGGCGCAATACATAGCCCAGGAGCGGGGTTCGAACCTTCCCGTATCCCTACAAGGTAAGGTGACAAAAATACACGACCTCTATCCGGTCAAAATGCCAGCAAAAGATGTTCCTCTGGAGAAGAGAATCGCTCTGCTTCATGAGATGGACCGCCTGGCTCGCGCCCTGGACTCAAGAATAAAGAATGTGTTTATCTCACTTGCGAGCGAACACAAAATCGTGCTCGTGGCATCTTCGCAAGGTTGGGTGGTGGGAGATGTACAGCCGCTCACGCGCCTTAACATTACCTGTATTGCGGAAGAGGAAGGAAATCGTCAGGTGGGCAGTTATGGCGGAGGCGGAAGAGTAGACTTTAATTTCTTCACCGAAAAAAAAGATCACGAGCGCTACACGCGCGAGGCCGTGCGACAGGCGATTCTTAACCTTGAGGCCACAGATGCGCCAGCCGGGACCATGGATGTCGTGCTTGGGCCAGGCTGGCCCGGGATTCTTCTCCATGAAGCTATCGGGCATGGCCTCGAGGGGGATTTCAACAGGAAGAAGGTATCGGCTTTTACCGATCGAATCGGACAAAAGGTTGCCTCAGAGCTTTGTACGGTCGTGGATGACGGAACTATGCCTTGGCGCCGAGGCTCGCTCAACTTTGACGATGAAGGAACTCCGACGCGGCGAAACGTATTGATAGAGAACGGGATTTTGAGAGGCTATTTGCAGGATCGTCTTAATGCGGCGCTCATGAAGATGCCGCTTACCGGAAACGGAAGGCGTGAGAGTTATGCCCACATCCCGATGCCTCGGATGACTAATACTTTTATGTTGGCGGGCAAGACGCCGCCGGAAGATATCATCCGCTCCGTGAAGAAAGGGCTTTATGCCGTTGCTTTTGGGGGAGGCCAGGTAGACATCACTAACGGCAAGTTCGTCTTTTCCGCAAGTGAAGCTTATCTCATCGAAGGAGGGAAGGTGACGCGTCCAGTTAAAGGGGCGACCTTGATTGGGAATGGGCCGGATGTGCTCACGCGCGTCTCTATGGTCGGCACGGATCTTCAATTAGATGAGGGCATCGGGACTTGCGGTAAGGACGGACAGTCGGTGCCGGTTGGAGTCGGGCTACCGACGGTCCGCATCGATGGAATCACGGTGGGTGGAACAAGCACGTAGTTTAGAGTTTCGGGTCTCGGGTTTCGGGTTGGATCTTCTAACTCGAAACTACAAACTCGAAACTCGGAACTGAAATGGCAATGGAACGGTTAGATTTAAGCCAAGAGTTGGGAAAAGATATCTTACGCAAGGCGAAGGAGAAGGGGGCTTCGCAAGGGGACGTGCTGATGGGAGAGAGCGATACCTTCTTTGTCAGCGTGCGCCTTGGAGAGGTGGACAAGATCAGCCAGGCTCAGGAAAAAAGGCTCGGCTTGCGCCTCTTTTTTGGATCGAGTTCTGCTACGGCGTCAACCTCGGATATCTCCCGGAGCTCGATGGATCGATTGATCGACGAGACCTGTGCGTTTGCCCGTCTGACCGCAAAGGATCAGTACAGCGGTCTGCCGTCTCAAGATCAACTTGCGCAGGATTTTCCGGATTTGGCTCTCTTTGACGACAGCGCCCGATCGCTGTCAGTGGAAGAAAAGATCCGTTTGGCCCGCGACGCCGAAGGCAGTGCCCTCGCCTATGACACTCGCATTGCGAACTCGGAGGGCTCTGAGTTTTCAAGCCAGTTTGGCCGGGTGATTTATGCCAACAGCCTGGGTTTCTCCGGCGAGTATCAGGCGTCAAGCTTTAGTTTGTCGGTGATTCCTGTCGCGACGTTTAACGGGTCGATGCAGCGCGACTACTGGTATTCGACGCGGCGCATGTTTTCTCTGCTCGATTCTCCGAAGAGTGTCGGCGAAACGGCTGCGCAAAGGG
>DASYRN010000147.1:0-32618 GCA_036004365.1 Binatia bacterium | reverse complement strand
ACCTAACGCCGGCCTTCTCAATAACCTATACCGGTCTTTGACAGGATCGGAAGAGGCCCTGTTCAACATCTTCACTATGGAAGGGCTTATCTTTGTGATGGCTCTCTATAGTTTTCCTTACGTTTTTTCCATGATCGCCAGTGTATGCGAGCTGATCTCGTCGGACCTCGAAGATGCGGCAAACATCCTGGGGGCCAGCAAATGGAAAATCGCCTTGACCATTACGCTTCCTCTGGCGGCGCCGGCGCTGCTGGGCGGATTCATCCTGGCCTTTCTCCATTCGCTCTCGCTTTTCGGCTCGCCCGCGATCCTCGGTCTTCCAGCAGGATTGCACACGATCACGACCCAGATTTGGGCGCTGTTTCAATATCCGCCCCGATTGGATCTCGCCGCGGCCTTCTCCGTTCCCCTTCTCTTGGCGACGGTAGGGCTCATCGCGTTGCAGAAGAAGATCCTCGGTCGGCGCGGCTACAGCACAGTGGGCGGTAAAGGAGGACAAAGACGGCTGCTACAGCTCGGGAAGCTTCGTGTGCCCGTTCTGCTTATGGTTCTGGCCATCCTTTCTCTTTCCGTATTCCTTCCTTATGGCATTCTCGTCAAGGCCGCGCTGTCTAAGGCGTGGGCGCTTCCTCTTACATGGGAAAATTTCACCTTGGCGAATTTTGGTTTCGCTCTTTTCGAATATAGCGATACGCAGCGGGCCATCTTCAATACGTTCGAGTTGGGTATCATCACGGCGACAGCCGGGACACTCATCGCAGCCCTGATCGCCTATATCACCAACCGCCAGCTTCTGCGCGGCGCTCGCTATCTGAGCTTCTTTGCTCTGGCGCCGTTGGTGATCCCCGGAATCGTTTTGGCCGTGGGTCTCTTCATTGCCTACACGAAGCCGCCGATAGTTCTTTATGGAACCGTGTGGATACTCTTCGTGGCTTATCTGACCAAGGAGATGCCGATCGGTTTCTCCCAGGCGGAAACCACGTTCAAGAGCATCCATCCGGAGCTGGAGGATGCTACGCGGGTTATGGGGGCCAACCGGTTGATGGCGTTGAAAGACATTACCGTTCCGCTGGCTCGCTCCGGCTTAATCGCGGCATGGTCCTTTATCTTTATCGGAGTCATCCGCGAATTAAGCGCCTCGATTCTTCTCTTCACTCCTAAGTCCAAGGTGGTCTCGGTGGTGATCTTCGATCTCAAAGAGGAAGGTCAGATCGGGGCGATCGCAGTCCTTGGCCTTCTCCTGCTGGCCGTCTCCTTTCTGGTCATCCTGGGAGTCCAGTGGATAGCGGGCAGAGATTTTTTTGTAACGAGGGAATAGGGGTTTGACTACTGTCTCGCTCAAGGGATTGACGAAAAAGTTTTCCGGTACGGCGGCCATCGACGGTCTCAATCTGGAGATCGGAGACCGGGAGTTCGTGTCGCTCCTCGGCCCTTCGGGTTGCGGCAAGACGACGACCTTGAGGCTCATGGCCGGTTTTCTCCAGCCGGAGGCTGGAGAGATTTGGGTCGATCAAGAAGTCGTTTCTTCGCCTTCAATCTTAGTCCCTCCCGAACGGCGCAACATGTCGATGATCTTTCAGAGCTACGCGGTCTGGCCCCATATGACGGTTTTTGAAAACGTTGCCTATGGGCTGAAATTTAAGAGACTTTCCAGGGCAGAGATCGAGAAGAAAGTCGAGCGGCTCCTCCAGTTGGTTCACCTGGGGCCTCTCAAAGCGAGATACCCTTCGGAGCTTTCGGGCGGTCAGCAGCAGAGGGTTGCGTTAGCGCGCGCCCTTGTGGTAGAGCCGCGGATTCTTTTGCTCGATGAGCCCCTGAGTAATCTCGACGCCAATTTGCGGGAAGAGATGCGCTTCGAGATCAGGCGGCTGCACGAAGAATTTCAGATCACCACCATCTACGTCACGCACGATCAGGGGGAGGCGATGGTGACTTCGGATCGCATCGCCGTCATGCACCAGGGAAGGATCGTCCAGCTCGGCACGCCGGAGGAAATTTTCGATCACCCGCAGACACGATTCGTCGCCGAGTTTATCGGTAAGACCAATATCCTCAAAGGGCGCTTACACGACTTGAAGGTTCGGATCTGCTCGGACATTTGCTGCGACGGAGAAAGGGTTTTTTTTGGCGAGGGTGTAAGCGTTCGCGTGGCCCGGCATGACGGCTTCAAGCCGGGTGTGGAGGTCGTGGTTTGCATTCGGCCGCACAACCTCTTTTTGGTCGGAACCGCAGCCGAGGCCCAGGAATGGAATCAAAAAGGATACAATCTTTTTTCAGGGATTATCCGGCGCCGAATTTACTTTGGCGACGCCATAGACTATCTGGTGGAGCTGCCACTCCATAGCCACTCGCTTCGCGTTGTCGCTCCGCCGTCGCATCGCTATGAGCTTGCGCAGAAACTCTTTGCCTTGGCTCACCCAGCCCATTGCGTCCTCGTGAAAGAGGAGTGAGACTCCTGTCTCGACCGCTGCGTCTTGTTCTCTGGATTTGTTTATCCGCCGGCTTCATTTTTTTAGCTTGCGACCTAGGCAGTGACTTTCGTTATGTTCGTAATCTCAATTCTCGGGACCAGAATATCGTCTGTTTCGGAGATAGTCTCACCCAAGGAGTGGGCGCCGGCGAAGGAGAGGATTACCCCTCTCTCCTGGCGCGCCAACTCGCCTACCCGGTGATCAATGCAGGCAGAGGCGGAGATACCTCGCAAGACGGCTTGGAGCGTTTGGACCGTGACGTCCTGAGCCACAATCCCCGTTTGGTTATCGTATTTTTCGGCGGAAATGATTTTCTGCGGCAGCTTCCTTTGAGTGAGACGAAAAAGAACGTCGAAAAGATCGTGAGCCGGATTCAAGAGCGTGGAGCCATGGTAACGTTGGTCGGACTTCGGCTGGGCTTATTCTCCGATGAGTATGGGCCAGCCTATGAGCAAATCGCCAAGGCGCGGGGAGCTCTCTATGTTCCGGAGATTCTAGGTGGGATTCTTTCCGATGCAAAGCTCAGGAGCGATCGGATCCATCCCAATGGCGCCGGTTACCAGCTCGTAGCGAAGCGAATCCTAGAAAAAATTAGGCCGTTGCTCGAAGAAGCAGACCGGAGAAAATTGAAGGATTGAAGGGTTACAGAAATTTGTTCTAAACAGGGAGTGTTCTTCTGCGCGTGATGAGGTGAACGATGATGCCCACGACAGCGATGCCGATCCATGCCGCCACACCGGTCACGAGCTTGGGCTCAGAGGAGCCGAAGAGCCAGCCGAGGTCTTGCCTTCGGTAGTCTCCGTACACGCGGATGGTTTTCAGCCCGAAAATCCAGCCGGCGTGGAGACCAACGGACAAGTAAATGGAGCCGGTGCGGACGAAAGCGTAGGCGAGAACGATTCCGATGAGGAAAAGGCCGAAAAGACCGGGAAAAAGGGTAACCGGATCGAGAAAGGGCATGAAGGCATAACCCAGGTGGCGAAATCCGGCCCACGCATCGGGGCCGGAAAGAATAATTTTCTCGACCGGCTTGACGAAGTGAAGAGCGGAGTAAAAAAAACTCGCTATGACAAAGGCTATCGATGGCTTCCAATCTTCCAGTAAAGCCTTGAAGACTATGCCGCGAAAAAAAATCTCCTCTAGCAGGCCGGCGGCCACGGCGGACAAGAAGGCAGTGGCAATGCGCTCCAGAGAGGCTCCCAAGGAGAGCCGGAAATAAAACGTAAAAATGCCGCCGAGCGACATGACCGCTGCGAGCGCCACTACCGAGAAGAGCGTCAGGAAAAACCCGGAAAAAAGATCTCGATAGGCTCGCTGCAAACGCTGGAGGCCAAGGTCGCTGAGTGATCGGACTCCGAGAGTATGGCGAAGAGGGAAGAAAAGAGTGATCGCCAGGACCATGAAAAGCCGATTGAAGATGTCGGAGAAAGAAGGGGAAAAGGACTCGCTCTCCCGCCCCACCATCATTGAATTTAACAAAGCCGCTAGCCATGGGCTTAGGAAACACGTCAGCACCAGCACGCAGAGCAAAAAGATCAGGATTCTTAAGGATCGCTTGTCGGGCAACACGGCGTTCCTGAATATGGTATAAGGTTGCGGGAATGGCAAGCGACGCGAGCGCAAGACTGAGCGGAAAGGTAGCGCTCATCACAGGTGGTGGGCGAGGGATCGGCAAGGCGATCGCTGCCGCCTACGCGCAGGAGGGAGCTAAGGTATTTATCTGCGGCCGGGCTGAAGCCGTTTTAGAGAAGGCCGCCTCGGAAATTCGCGGCAAGGGGGGAGAAATTGGCTGGCGCAGGGCGGATATCACTACGGCCAGCGAGGTGAAGCATCTGGTAGAAGAAGCATCTGGCGTCTATGGCACGATCGATATCCTCGTTAATAACGCAAGCATCCTAGGCCCGCGCGTGCCGATCGTCGACTATCCGTTGGCTTCATGGGAGGGAGTCCTCAAAACGAATTTAACTTCTGTCTTCACGGTGACCCAAGAAGTTTTGAAACTCATGGTGCCACGCAGAGAAGGCTCGATCATCAACGTCTCTTCTGGTGTCGGGCGCGTGGGTAATGCAAGGTGGGGCGCCTATGCTGTCTCGAAGTTCGGGGTGGAGGGCTTGACTCAGGTATTGGCAGACGAGGTTAAAGACTACGGCATTCGGGTCAACGCCGTAAATCCGGGCGGGACTAGAACGGAGATGCGCGCGAAAGCCTATCCCGAAGAGGACCCCATGACACTTCCTACGCCGGAGGAGATCACCGGAGTTTTTGTCTATCTCGCCTCGACAGAGTCGCGAGGCGTGACCGGCAAGTCATTCGAGGCACGCGAGTGGGTCAACCAGAAGAATTGACGCCGGATTTGTTTTCCTATAACAATAGCGCACTTAGGACGAAGGTTCGAGATGAAAGATTCTTATTGGGGAGCCGTTGCGATGGGAACCTTGATCCTTGGGGTTCTTATCGGATATGGAATTTGGGGAATCAGGGCAGCGCGACTGGCCGACGCGGAAAAGGACTTGGCCGCTGCTCAGTCGCAAATGAGTGATTTCAAGAAAAAGACGGGCGACCTGGAAAACAATCTGGGAAGGATCACAAACGAAAAGCTAAATCTCGAGAAGGAAAGAGCCGAGCTACAGCAGGAGTTAGAAAAAACCGGCAAGAAACCGCGCTAAGGTAAAGATAGAAAGTAGAATTTATCAAAAAAAGTAAACACATAGTGGTGGCCGTCCTAATAGGTTTGGCTGTGTTGTGTGCGGCTGCTGAAGGACAAGAACTTAAGAAGATCAAGATCGGCTATCCTGCCATCTCTTACAACCAGATGCATATTTGGGTAGCCAAAGAGGCCGGACTCTTTAAGAAGCATGGCTTGGATGCGGAGGTCATCTTTTTCCGGGGAGGACAGGTTGCTACCCAGGCTTTGGTTGCGGGCGATCCTCCTATAGTCAATATCGGGACCGTAGTCCAGGCTAATCTGCAGGGGCATGACCTCGCGCTTATCGCTTCCTCAGAGAATGCTTATAACTATTCGGTCATCACTCGGCCAAACATCTCCAGAATCGAGCAGCTCAAGGGTAGAAGACTTGGGGTTAGTGGCTTCGGTTCGGCATCGCACAATGCAGCCTTAATTTTGCTCCGAAGGATGAGCCTTGAACCCAACAAGGATGTAGCGGTGATTGTCGCCGGCCCCACTTTGGAGCGATTGGCCTCGCTGGATGCGGGGAGGATTGACGCTACCGTGTTGACTCCGTCTGAGATTCCCCGCGCAAAGAAGCAGGGTTTTGTCGAGATTTTCGACATGAACGATCTCGGCATTGAGGTTCAGGGCAATGGTTTCGCTACTTCTAGAAGTTTTATCCGGGCGAACCGGCCTACTGTGAAGGCCGCACTAAAGGGATACGTGGAAGCCATCCATTATATCCATCAGAACAGAGGGAATACTGAGAAGATCCTGACCCAATATATGCGCACCACGGATGCGGAAGTGCTCGATGCGAGCTATTCGTGGTTCGTCAAGCGAGTTTCCAAAAAGCCCTATCCGACGCTTAAAGGTATCCAGTTTCTCCTTGATGAGTTTGCGCCGACCTTGCCCCAGGCCAAAACTGCCAAACCGGAGCAATTTGTGGATCTGAGTCTTCTCCAAGAGTTGGAGAAAGAGGGCTTTTTTGCGGAGATGGCGAAAAGATACCGCTGAATTTTAAGAGGTGGATCGATGAATCAGGCTATCGGTGAACGGTTTCCCGATTTGGAGCTGCCCGATCACACGGGGGGCGTAACCCGACTATCTGAAATCGCCGGGAAATTCCCTTTGATCCTCATCTTCTACCGCGGCTATTGGTGAGGAAAATGCCAGGTGCAGTTGCGCCTCTTGACCGAGTTTCAGAAAGAGTTGGCGGTCAATTATTGCAAGCTGGCGGTGGTGAGTGTCGATCCGCCGCAAGTCAACGCCGCTTTCCGGGCCGGGATGGGAGCCAACTTTCCGTTTCTCAGCGATGCGAATTGGGTCGCTATCAAAGAACTCGATATCGTGGATACGTCGGACAAGGTTCATGGAACGATCGCGATCCCCTACGCGTTTTGTTTGCTTCCGGATCTTACCGTGCACAATGTCTATTGCGGCTGGTGGGCCGTTGGCCGACCCACGATCGAAGAGTTGCGCCAGGATCTGCGCGCGATGATGAAAAAGTGCCGGCCCGATTTCGATCCGCAGGCGTGAAAATCAATATCCAGGCTTTAGGAAGCGGATTTCGTCGCATAGTTTTTTAATTCCTTGGATACTCATGGAGGGGCAACCTCAACGATCACCGGCCGTTTTTTCTCCTTGGATTTATCCGAGGAGCATCGCGAGCGGGCCTTCGGCCATGGAGCGCGACCTCCGGCTTGATTTTTTTCGCGGCCTGGCTCTGTTCTCCATCTTCATCGACCACGTTCCGAACAACATCCTGGCGGAGTTTACGCTCCAATCGGTGATGTTCTCCGACGCGGCCGAGGTGTTCATCCTGATCTCCGGCTACACGGCCGGCATGGTGTACGGCCGCGCCATGGAGCACCAGGGTTTCCTGATGGCCGGGGTCCGCGTCTACCACAGGGTGTGGCAGCTCTACGTCGCCCACGTTTTTCTGTTCATGATGTTCTTAGCGACCATGGCGTACACGGTTGAGACCCTAAACAACTCGCTCTATGCGGAGGAGTTCGGCGCCGCCAACTTCCTCAACGAGCCGGGCCTGGCCGTGGTCAAGGCGCTGACGCTGCAGTTCCAGCCGTCCTTCATGGGCATCCTGCCGCTCTACATCGTCCTGCTGGCGATCCTTCCCCTCGTGCTGGCCGGGTTCCGGTCTTGGCCGAGGGTGGTCCTTTTCGCCTCCTTCGCGCTCTGGCTGGCGGTCCAGTTCGACAACCGGATCGCGCTGGCGGCCTATCCCGGCCCGGACCGGGTGTGGTTTTTCAATCCGTTCGCCTGGCAGGCGCTGTTCTTCCTGGGGGCATGGCTCGGCTGGCGGGGCAACCGCGGCGGGGTTTCCTGGCTCAGCGGCCGCTGGCTGTGCCGTCTCGCAACGGTCATCGCGTTGGCCGGTTTCTTGATCCGGCTCAACTGGGCACTGCACAGCCTCTACGATCCGATTCCGGTCCCGGTCGGCGGCAAGCTGTTGTGGCCGTTCTTGAGCAAGGGGGATCTGGGGCCGCTTCGTTTCGCCAACGTAGTCGCCCTGGCGCTGCTTGTCGCGCGCCTGATCCATCCCCAAGCGCGGTTTTTGGCTAGTCAGTTCGCGCGGCCTTTCGTTATCTGCGGGCGCAACTCGCTCCATATCTTCTGCCTCGGCATTCTGCTCGCAGTGCTGGGACACCTGGTGCTCAACGAATTCTTCGGTGGTATTCCCATGCAGTTCGCCGTATCCGCAGTAGGGGTCGCGATCATGATCGGCGTCGCCACGCTGATGGAGTGGTTTTCCGCGGCGCAGGGCGCGCCGGGTGGCAGGGCCCTGGGGGCGCCGACGGCGGGCAGAGGAGTGCGAGGATGACCCCTATCTTCCTACGCTGCGCCATCGCTCTGATCGCTGCGGCGGCCATTGGTCTTCTGTCCGCGCCGGCGGGGGCCTTAGGCTCGGAGCGAGAGTGTCCCGTGCCCGAGAGCTTCTACACGTTTGAGCCGCCACTGACGAAGACGGCCAAGAAGCTCGCCGGCGGCCGGGAGGTCGTCATCGCCGCGCTCGGCGGGTCCTCTACCCTGGGGCATGCTGCGGGTGGGGCCGGCCTCGCCTGGCCCGCGCGTCTGGCCTCGGCGCTCGCCGGGAGATTCCCCTCCGCGCGCACCAAGGTGGTCAACCTTGCCGTGGCGCGCCAGACGGCGAAAGGGGCGGCGGACCGCCTGAATCGCGACGTCTTTCCGTTGAAGCCAGCGCTCGTGATCTGGGAGACCGGCACGATGGAGGCGGTTCGCGGGATCGAAGTCGACGAGTTCCGGGAGACGGTGCAGGCCGGGATCGACCAGGTCCGGGTGGCTGGGGCCGAGGTGGTGTTGATGGACATGCAGTTCTCGCGCGAGACCCACGCGGTGATCCCCTTCGAACCCTATCTCATCGCGATGCGTGAGCTGGCGGACGCCAATGACGTACCGCTGTTCCGCCGCCACGGCATCATGCGCCATTGGGCCGAGAGCGGAATAGTGGATCTGAGAGCTAGAGACGGCGAGAAGCGCCGCCAGCTCGCCGCGAAGCTTTACGACTGCATCGGCCGCGCGTTGGCTGATTTCCTGACGCACGGCATCCCGGCCGCGGAGCCCGCGTCTAGTCCCGGGAGCGGGCGATGAGCGCGCGCCGACTTGCAGTGTCCGCCGGCGCGGCGCTCCTGTTTGTCGCGGCGGCGGACACTGCGGCCTCGCAGGAGGCCCTGCACTGCACCGCGCCGCAGGAGATGACGCGCTTCAAGGTGGCGCTACCCAACACTGCCCGCGCGATTCGCCGCGGCAAGGCGCTGGTCATCATCGCTATCGGTTCCTCCTCGACGGAGGGCATCGGTGCCTCGGATTCGGCGCACACTTATCCCGCCCTACTCGCCGAAGAGCTGCGCCGCCGCTGGCCGGGCCTCGTGGTGACCGTGATTAACAAGGGCGTCGGCGGCGACATGGCCTTTCAGATGCTGGCGCGCTTCGAGCGCGACGTGCTGCCTCACCGGCCGCAGCTCGTCATCTGGCAGACCGGCAGCAACCAGGTGCTCAGGAGCGGAGACATCCAGGGATACGGCGGCACGATCCGCGAGGGGATCAGCCGACTCAAGGCGGCGGAGATCGACGTCGTGCTGATGGATCCGCAGTTCGCCCCGCGCGTGCTCGCGCGGCCCACGCACGCGCTCATCGTGGATTCCATCCGTGAGGTGGCCAACGACATGAAGGTGGCCGTGTTTCCGCGCTTCGCGGTGATGCGACACTGGATATCGAGCGGCCAGTACAAGGTGGAGGACATCATCTCGCGCGACGGCCTGCACATGAACGACGTGAGCTATAGTTGCATCGCCCGACTGCTGGCCGACAGCATAGCGGCCGCGACCGAGTCCGAGAGCGACGGCCGACGGCGGAGCGAGGGGGGCGAGAGATGCGAGCAGACGACGAGTGGCTGGTGTCCTGGTTTCAGGAGGGCCAAGTCGGGCCGAGATGGCTGCTCATGGGATGGCGCTCTTATGGAGGAGGTTGCAAGATCGAAATTAAGCGACTAGACTTCTTTAGATGATCCCAGCGGAGATCCAGATGACGTTGGAAAGAGCGCTTCCGGGCTCCACGGTTCGCGTGGATGATCTAACCGGAGGGGGGGATCACTTCCAGGTGTGGATTGTTTCACGGTCTTTCGAAGCCAAAAGCCTTTTAGACCAGCATCAGATGGTTTACGGAATTTTGAGAGACGCGTTGGGGGACGAGCGTATTCACGCTTTGGCTTTGAAAACGTATACCCCGGAGCAATGGGAGCGCGTTGCGCAAAAATAGAGAGGAGATCAAATATGAGCGAAGATGCATTGTCCAAGATTGACCAACAAGTGAAGAACAACAAGGTGATGCTTTTCATGAAGGGAACACCGAACGCTCCTCAATGCGGCTTTTCGGCGCACACGGTGGAGATTTTGCAATCCTACGGCGTTCCGTTCGAGACGGCAGATGTGCTTGCCGATCCGGCGGTGAGAGACGGCATTAAGCGCTACAGCAACTGGCCCACGATTCCCCAGGTCTTCATCGGCGGAAAATTCGTCGGCGGCTGCGATATTGTACATGAACTCCACGAGCGGGGCGAGCTTGAACCGATACTGAAGGAAGCCTTTGGGAAATAGAGTCTCGATGGACGATGGCCGAATCGACCAGGTTCTATTACAAAGCCACCTGAACGACCTGCCGTAAAGCAAGAAGTTTCTTGCAGGGAAAAGGGGCCAAGCTGGAGGAGCGGGAATACGGAAAGTCTCCCTTAACGGAGAGCGAGCTAAGAGCGATTATCGGTGACGCCACCATCACCGACTTTCTGAATCCGAGGAGTCCGCTCTACCGGGAAAGAAGGATCAAGGAGAAGCCGCCGTCCAAAGAGGAGGCTATCCAACTCATTCTCAAAGACCAGAACCTGCTCAAGAGACCCGTAACGGTCAAAGGGAAGCGAAAGATCTTCTGGTACGACGAGCCTGGCTTTAAAGAAATTTTGTAATTGGACCGACGCGCTTACCATGAGAAGGTCAGAGCCTTATGTCCCGTCAAGTTCGCCAAAATGAGCTGCACCGGCAGCGTGCGCGCCGCTGGAGCCTAAGGAAGCTGCGCGAGCAGTACGCCCGCTCCAAAACCGCTGCCGAGAAGGAGCAGATCCTCCAGAAGGTGATCCGGGTCGCGCCGACGGCGAGCAAGGAGCAGTTTCTGGCTGCAATCAAAGTCAAATCTTGATTCCGTCCCTCCAGACCTCAAAGCTCACTTGTGACTCTTCACGACGAAGTCGCAAGCACAAACACTAGCTTCCCCAGACGGGTTGGACATAGGTGTCCAACCATTTCTTCGGGTCTTCGAGAAATAGCTTGTCGCGAACCGCCAGAGGCTTGGTTCCCTTGGGATAAGCCGTGTCAATGGAAGTTTTTGACGGGAACCCTTTTCGGGCCGACTCTCTACCAACGGAGTCGATCACGGACTGTCCCTCTGTGCTGATGAGCCATTCAGCAAAGAGCTTGCCGGCGTTCGGATGGGGCGCCTTGATGTAGATACCCGCCTGACGGGGAAAGACGATAGGCGGCGCGCCCTTGACGAAGTCAACGGGAGTCCCCTGTCCTTTTTCATGCATGACATCGTGCAGCAGGGCTGGCATGGCAATGCCGTATTCGCCCGCGATCACAAGTCGGAACAACGCGCTGGTGCTCTTATGAAGGGGGACGTTGAGCGCTTTGAGCCCTTTGACGAACTTGGTCCACCTTTCATCGTTCTTCCAGAGTTCCTTGAACGCGGCCAGTTGGGTGCTCATCGGCCCAGCCCGCATGGGATCATCCAGGGCCACCAGCCCCTTGTACTTAGGATTGGCGACATCCTCCCAGTCTTTCGGCAGGTCCGGCTCCTTCAGCTTCCTGGTGTTATAGGCTAAGGCCTGGATCTGCAGGCTGACGACCGGTATGGTCGGATCGTGGATAAGCAAGAAATCTTTCTGCACCGTTTCGTAGGGCTGAATCGCGCCGGCGGCTCTTAACACCGGCGGAGCATTGTCGGACAGGATGACATCCACGCTATCTCTACCTCCTTGGAACTCCGTTAAGACTCGGGTGATGATTTCCGGATTTCTTCCCTGCCAATAGCTTGTCTTGATCCCCGGAAAGCGCTTGGAGAAGGCCTCCGTAATCTTGACCAGATGCTCCACATCCCATACCGAATAAAGGATCAAGCCGCCTTCTTGTTTGGCTTTTTCATAAAGCCCAGCGCTCACTTTGGTGAACGGGTCATCTCCTGCTGACGCTGCCAGGCCAACCCCGGAGAACGCCAGAAAGAAAAACATAGATACGACGATTGCCATCGAAGCTCTTTTCGCCATGTTGTATCTCCCTTCCTGTTGAGTTGAGATGTTTTTTGTCAGTTTTCGGTCCTCGATCTGTTCAAGCAATTCGGATTCTACCGGTGATCCTAGATGAGGTTCAAGCATTTTCATGCCTCTTCGTAAGGTCAGTCTACAAGCTGAGCTTCACGTTAAAAGCCAGCTTCGCCACCGAAACCGCAACAATCAAAATTATGAGATAAATGACCCCGCCGGCGGCGGCTTCGGCCCATTGACCTACTCTAAAGTACTCGAATAGCGTGACGGGTCCATATTCAACTCCGGGAGCGGTTAAAAGCACGGCGACATCAATGTTCCGGATCGACTCGATGAAGATGTAAAAGAGAGCGCCAGCCACGGAAGGTTTCAAGATTGGCAGAGTAACCTTGAAGAAGACGTGTCTCCATCTTGCTCCATGGACCCAAGCGGCTTCATCGAGTTCTTTATGGATGTTCACGATGGAGCCCGAAGCGTTTCGGAGCGCGTAAGGAAAGTAGGCGACGAAGAGTCCCAAGCCCAACGCCCAGAGCGTGTTGTACAGGGGGGTGCCGAGGAAGACAATGACGAGGCCCAGTGAAAGGACAAGCGGAGGAAATGCCAAAGGTAAGCTGCCGATAAACTCGAAAATTTTTGTGCCATAAGCCCGGGTCCTGTACATCGTGAATGCCATAACGATCCCCATGAGCACTGTGACCACGGCAATCGTCAGTGACAGAGTGAGAGAATTGTAGAGGCCGGTGACGAAACTCGGGTGCCTCATGACCCGATAGTAATTCGCCAGCACCATGTTCGTAGGAAACTTCATGAAAGTCTCGAAGTCGTAGTAGGGAATGAAAGAGACAACGATCAATACCACAAAGGGGATGGCGATCCCGATGAGGAAGTAGCTGAAGACAACCAAGAAGGTAACGTACTTCCATTTGCCGATGTCGATGACTTTGACCCTGTAGCCCTTTCCCGTAATCGTGGCGTATCTTTCGGAGAAGCGAGTTGTCCTGATGTAGAACAGGAGCACCAGAATTGAAATCACGACGAGGACCGCGCTGTAGGCTGTGGCCAGCGCGGGATTGTACTCCACGGACATCGCGTCGTAGACCCTGCTGACAAAGACGTGAATGCCGCCAGGGCTTCCTTGAAGCACCGGCGTTTCAAAGGAGCGCAACCCGCGTAGAAAATTCAGTATGAGAGCCGAGAGAAAAGCGGGTATCGCCAGTGGAAAGGTAATGCGCCACAAAGTGTTCATGGGCCTGCTCCCAGCGATGTAGGCGCTCTCCTCAAGGGAGGGGTCAAAGGACAGGAAAACAGGCAGCAGGAACAAATATCCTAGGGGAACGCAGGCGAGTCCGAAAACCCATATCATGGCGGACATGGAAAAGGCATTGAACGGACGGCCCTCGATACCGAAATACTCTAGAAGAAGATTGTTCAAGATACCGGCGTTGGGCGCGAGCAAGAGAATCCACGCGATGTTTTTCATGATCGGCGGCATGAGGATGGGGTAGAGCGGCATCAGCTCTACGAGCGCTTTGCCGGGGGTGTTTGTCCGCGCCACGATCCAGGCAAGCAAGGCTCCCAACACCGTGCCGAGGATAGCAGACCCCGCGGCATAGATAGTAGAATTCCACAGCATCTCGAAGATCTTGGGATCCGCGAGGACCCGCATGTAATTTTCGCCCGTGAGGCCGACAAAGGCCCCGAGCCGCGCCGTGGTGAGACTGCGGAACAGCACGACCAGCACCGGCGCGATAATGAGAGATCCTGTGATGATGCTGGCAAAGAGCGGGAAGAGCGTGCCCTGGCTGTAGGCCAGTCTCACCCGTGGAAAGTGAACGGCGGCTTCTACTGCGACGTTTTTTGCCATGGCAGCTCAGAGTTCGGTTAGCTGCGACAACGATGGTTGAGGTTCGGTGATAATGCTGAGCGCAGACTTGTCGATATACACATAGATCCTTTCTCCGCGATCCTCAATGTTAATCATCGGGCAGAGCTTGTGAGAGGTGACGACTATTTCCTTGGATCCCACCAAAATTCGGTGGTCGGTCAATCCACCCCGGTAATCGTGGCTGAGCATGAGGCCTTCCAGGACATTGTCTTTGTGGTTCAACTTTCTGCTGTCAAGCTCCACCTCGGCGGTCCGGATGACCACTTTGCAAGCTTCGCCGACGGCGCCACCCTTCGGCTTTTGGCAGACCAACGTCGCGTTGTTAAAGTCCGGAATCTCGACGAGGCAATCCTGTCCCTCGGCACGAACGAGTCGGCCATCCACAACAGCCGCTCTCCCGATGAAGGATGCCACAAATTGATTGGCGGGCTTGTTGTAAATTTCATCCGGCGACGCGTATTGAAGGATCTTTCCTTTGTCCATCACAATGACCGTGTCCGAGATGACAAACGCTTCTTCTTGATCGTGAGTCACGTAAAGGGCGCTGATCCCCACTTTCTTAATCAATTTCCTCAGCTCGACTCTCGTTTCCTCTCTCAATTTAGCGTCGAGGTTGCTCAGCGGCTCATCCAGAAGAATCAACCGAGGCTCCATGACAATGCTGCGGGCCAGAGCCACCCTTTGTTGCTGGCCCCCACTTAGCTGCGACGGATATCTGGTTTCGTAGTTCTTCAGTCCGACCAATTCCAGAGCCGATTGGACTCTTTTTTGAATCTCGGCCGAAGTAAGCTTCTGAAGCTTGAGCCCGAAGGCAACGTTGCTGAACACGCTCATGTGGGGCCAGAGAGCGTAGTTCTGAAAAACAAAGCCGATTGCTCTGGAATAGGGCGGAACGAATATCCCTCGGCTGATCGAGGTCTGAAGTTTGTCGGCGATATAGATCGCCCCCTGCTCCGGGACTTCCAGGCCCGCGATACATCGCAGCAGAGTAGTTTTACCGCAGCCCGAAGGTCCAAGGATCGAAAGAATTCCTTTATCGAACTCGAAGCTCACATCATCCAAGGCCAGGGTGTCTCGATAGCTTTTGACCAGGCCCTCGACTCGCAGGATGGACATGATTCACGGCCTTATCACGAACAGCTACGGGTCGTCCACTGGGGCACCGCCCCGGGATCTTTCTCATGACGGTATGGAGACACCCGCGTAACTGCCCTCTGTTTCCGTTTCAGATTTTTCCGGGGCCGGCGCCGGCGTCGGAAGAATCTCAGGAACTCCGGCTGTCTTGCGGAACTAGTTTGCGAGGCTTGCCATCAGGCGGCCATAGCCGTTGATACTCTCTTTAATGTGGAGGAGTTTGACCGCGTACCAGATATAGGCCTGGCAGCTTGTTACCACAGGCTTTCCAATCTCGTGCTCGAGCAGGTCGACATCGCTGATCGTAGGCCAACGGGGACAGGGGACGAAGATGCCGTCAGCCTGAGGAGCTTTTTCGTAGAGCCTCTTGGCGATCTTGTAAGAGGCATGCACCGGCAGATCAGAGATTTTGGAGTTCTGCCGCACGCCGTACCCTTCGATCTTAAGAACTTCAAAACCAGAGGCTTCAAGAAATTTCCTCATCCTTTGGTTGAGCTCATCTTCATGCGGCGTGGCGACGACCGCTTTCTTGATTCCCATCGTTTTGAGAGCTTCCATCTCCCCGGTAATTCCTGCGACTACGGGAACTCCTGCTTTTGCCGTTAGTCTGTTCGCCATTTCGATGTCGCTGCCATAACCGAGCTTGGTAAAGAGTGGGGAGCCGCCAACGATAATCACGTCGCAGTTGTTCTCCGCTAGATCCATCGTGGCTTCTTCAATGCGCTTGAGCTGGCGCTCGAAATCGTTGTCCACGAGCTGGCGAATCGTACCTGTGCTGTTGAGCAGCATGAATCCTTCGGGAAACATGCGGTAAAACTCATAGACCAAGGTATCGCCTCGTGACGGAGCTACATGTCCGATCCGCGCACGCCATCCGTACATTTCGTTTTCCTCCGCTCTGTGTTATTCGACTTTGAGATAATCGAACAACTCTGCAAAACTCGTGACTCTTTTCACCCGAGGATGGGAGAAAGACTGATTGTAAAGTCGGTGCGGCATGAGGACGACAGCCTTTGTCTTTTCGGCAATGGCGGCGCAGTTTTCATGCCGGTCGTCCATGAATAGGCCGACGTCGAGCTTACGGACCAGATCGCTCTTGCATTCTTGGGTGAAGTGGACGACAGGACGGGTGACACCGTGCCTTTGGAGCCAATCGCAAGTCACTTCGTGAATGCTATAGGATTCCCGCTCCCAGCGATGGGTGACGAAGACAAGCTCTTCTTTGCGGCTGAGGCGATCCAGCGCCTCCCAATCCTGCGTAGATATGAGCGGGGAGAGGTCGTGCCAGAATGCCGGGTCGTAGGAAACCTCTTCCATGTACTTCCACACGGCCTCTTCCGAAAGATAGGGATGGTCTTTGAAAGTCAAATCGGTGATCGACTCCGGATGGATCGGGCCGTTGCCCAATTTTTTCTCGACTACGCGCAAGAAAGGGGAAATAAAATCCGCGACCACACCGTCGATATCGAGTCCAACTTTCATGACGCTCAATCTAAGGGAAAACCGATTAACCGTCAACTGAACCAGAGATGAAAACTCGCAGTTGCATCGGTGTATGGACAGAACAGCGTAGAGCATATTATATTCTGCCCTCAACTTTTGGTTAACTCATGGCAATTCTCTGTGAAAATGCCCTAGTAGTTACCCTTGAGAAGGAGAAGCCGTTTCTCGAGAGGCAGCAGATTCTGATCCACGACGGTGTCATTGCCGATATCGGAGAACGGGTCGGAACTGCCGGTCTGTTCATACAGGAGCGGATTGATTGTTCGGGAAAAATCCTGATGCCCGGCTTGATTAATACTCATTCCCACCTGACAGAAATTCTCCAAAGGAGCTTCCGCGATAATGTAAGGATGGAGATATGGCGCGGGTACAGAGCGAAAACTGAGGAGAGGGCTAATCTGACAGCGGAAGAGATTGGAGTGGCGGCTGAACTGGCGTGCGCCGAAATGCTGAAAAACGGAGTCACGGCGGTCGTCGACCATTTTTCTACGCGTCCGGGGCTTTCCGTGCCGAAGATGAAGGCGATTATCAGGGCTTTCGAGAAAACGGGGATCCGAGGTGTCCTAGCTCCTTCTTTGACGGATCAGGATTTCCTTCAAATTCTCTGCACGTCCCGGCGCCCTTACGGCCCGTCGCAAAAGCAACGCGCACAACAATGGCAGGAGCCTGTACTGGAGGTCCTGGATTCTATCGGAGGGCCATTCGGGATTTCCGGTTTGATGTTGGGTCCCTCTTCGCCTTTCAATTGCAGTGATTCCTTGTTGCGTCAGATCATTCGGATCGCTGAGCGACATGACCTTGGGATTCATACGCACTTTCTTGAGACTCGACTCCAGCAGTGGGCGGCAGCGAAGCTCTACCCGCGTGGGTTAGCGGAGCGGCTGCGGAGAATCGCTTTCTTTTCGCCGCGGCTCTCCGCTGCACATTGCATCTGGCTTAACAAAAGGGAGATGGCTCTCATGGCCTGTTCTGGTGCCAGCGCTATTCACAATCCGGCTAGCAATCTCAAGCTGGGAAGCGGCGTCGCTCCTGTCGTGGAGCTCAAGGGGGAGGGAGTGAATGTTTCTCTCGGCACGGACGGTGGCGATACGAGTGATAGTTATTCTATTTTCGAACAGATGCGACTGGCTGCGTTTCTTTCACGTCTGACCGTGGCGGATCCTGCCAATTGGCTGACAGCGTTGGATGCGCTGCGGATGGGGACCATCAACGGGGCGCAAGCGATTCCCGCGTGGAGGGGCAAGATCGGCCGGGTCAAAAAGGGCTATCGGGCCGATCTCATAATTCTCAATCCTGAGATTCGTCTGAGCCCGTTAGATGAAGTTGTTCAACAGCTTGTCTTTTGTGAGGATGGACGGTCTGTGGATACGGTTCTAGTGGATGGAAAAATCGTGGTGAAGAATGGTTGCCTAACTCGTATGAAGGAAAAGGACCTCGTGCAGAAGGTGCAGCCGATAAGTCAACGTATGCGCAGAATCTATGGGCTTATCTTAAAAGATGGGCCGGACGAGGCGGAGTTGACGCTCCGAAACCTGTACCGAAAAGCATTCAAGGGGAAGAGCCAGTTTCATGGCCTTCTGAAATGATATTGTCGTTCCGGTTTGCTGGAAAAATTGACAACCTTATTTCTTTTGATGTAGGGCTGTGAATTGAGAAAGGGGATGCGAATGGTAAACGGCACTTTAGATATGATTGTTAAAGGAGGACAAGTCGTTACGGCAGCGGGAACAAAAAATCTCGCGATCGGAGTTAAGGATGGCAAGATCGCCGTGCTCGCTCTGGACGAAGCTTTGACGTCGGCGAGGGAGATTATCGATGCTCGTGGAAAACACGTTTTTCCCGGACTCGTAGACCCAGAAAATCATCTCGGCACGCAACGCCCGTTGAAAGACAGTATGAATAGTGAAACGCGTGCGGCCGCTGCAGGTGGGGTGACGACCTGGGGCATCATGCAGGCAAGTCCGAAGCTGAGAAGGAATTACATCGATGAACCGAAGCTTGAGGATGTCGTGCCATTTTCTCAGGTAATGCCGGAATTCATTGAAGGGGTCGAGTCTCACTCCTTCGTTGACATGTTTCTTACCGGATTCATCACGACGGACGAGCAGGCTCTGGATATTCCCCGGGTCGCGCATGAGTTCGGCGTCACTTCGTTCAAATTCTACCTGCACATGATGCAAGGTCCGCGGACTTTTAGCGTATGGTCGGGCCGACAAAAGGGAGGATGGCTTGGTTTCGACGATGGCACAATCTATCTGGCAATGGAGAAGGCCGCAGAAATTGGTCCACCGGGTCTGATATGCATCCATCCGGAAAACTATGAGATTGTCCGAATCTTTGAAGATCGCCTCAAAAAAACAGGACGGACGGATATGGCCGCCTGGGATGAGCGCTCACCGCATTTCTGCGAGGCAGGACACGTCAGGACCTATACCTATTACGCCGGTATCACGGGTTGCCCCTTATATATCGTGCATACCACCACCAAGGAGTCCATTGACGAGATCCGCAGAGCCAGAGCTGAGGGAGTCAAAGTCTACAGCCAGACCGGGCACCATTATTTAACGCTGAACCACGACGTATGGAAGATCAACGTCCCTCTCAGAAGCGAGCAGACAACGGCTCAACTCTGGGAAGCGCTGATAGCTGGGCACATTGACTGCATCGGCACGGATCATGTGGACTGGGGAATGTCGCGCGAGCAGATGGATAAGGGCAACGTCTGGGAAACCAGCAGCGGCTTCCCTTCTCGCGTCGAGGCCTATTTGCCAGTCATGCTAACCGAGGGGTTCCATAAAGGGAGGATTTCCCTTGAGAAGCTCGTCGAAGTCTGTTGTGAAAATCCGGCCAGAATTTTTGGTCTTTATCCTAAGAAAGGAGCCGTTGCCGTCGGTTCCGACGCGGACCTTGTCATTGTTGACGTGAACCGGACCATGAGAGTGAGCCGGAATATGATTCATAGTTCTGCGGGGTGGTCTATATGGGAAGGCAAAGAGCTTAAAGGATGGCCCGTGATGACGATTCTCAGGGGTCAAGCGATCATGGAGTGGCCTGAAGGGGCGCCCCGGGCAAAAATCCTGGATGAAAAGCCATCTGGGCGGTATCTCCCGCGCAAGGTCGGCCATCAGCTCTATCCGGTTTAGCGCAGGCAGAACGGCTTCGAATACAACGGGAGGGTATTATGAGAGAATGGGAAAAAGTGATACCGGATCTTGACCGAAGAATTTATGAAAAAGCCGGTTACGGTAGGCGCCAGAGTTTCGGCGACAAACCGGCTTTGCTTATCATTGACATGATTTTGGCTTTTACCGGGACCAAACCCATGGAAACTTTAGAAGCGATCAAAGAATTCAGGACGAGCTGCGGGAAGACCGCATGGCAGTCCATACCGCGAATCCGCAAGCTGCTCCGGGCCTGCCGTGAGCGGAAGATCCCGGTTGTCTACTCTACCAGCGACGCGGACTTTATTGAGGCGATGGGCAATGCTACCAAGCGAGCGAAGGAACGCACGACAACAAGAGACGTGGCCATGGAATTTCCCGAAATGATCCGGCCAGTTTCTGAAGAGTTCATCGTACGCAAGGCAAGGGCCAGCGCCTTTTTTGGCACCCATTTGATTACTTACCTTATCCGAAAAGGAGTGGACTCGCTTTTGGTTACGGGCTGTACCACCTCAGGTTGTGTCAGAGGGACGGTCTTAGACGGCTATTCATACGGCCTGCCCACTTTCGTGGTGGAGGAGTGCGTCTTTGATCGCTCGACGTTCTCCCATTTGGTCAATCTCTACGAGATGAACAGCAAGTACGGAACCGTGATCTCGCTCAACGAAGCGCTGGCCTATGTTAAAAGTTTGGCGATCGACAAGGGGCTCAACGTAGCCATGAGATAGATTGCTCGCATGCACTTCAGGGGGATTCTCATGTTATCTCGATGCAAAACGATCATTGTTGTTTTGGGACTCCTGGGAGTTTCTTCTCTGGGCCACGCCCAGACGGTCAGAATTAGCTACGGAGGAACATCCGGCTACAATGTCCCTATCTGGGTTGCCTATGAGGCTGGGCTGTTCAAAAAGTACGGCCTGACCGGTGAGCTCATACTTATCAGCGGCGACGCGGCAAGTATCCAGGCACTGCTGGCGAATGATCTCCAGTTCACTAACGCCGCAGGGACGACGCCGATTCAGGCGACCTTGCAGGGAGCCGATCCGGTCATCATCGCCTCGTCGTATAACCTTATGCCTTACAGTTTTGTGGTGCATCCGGATGTTCATTCGGCTGCCGATCTGAAGGGTAAAAGGATGGCGGTCTCCCGCCTTGGGGGTATAACAGAATTTGCCGCTCGGCTGACCTTCGAGAGATTGGGGTTGGGCCAGAAGGACATGACTTTGATTCAAGCGGGACCCGACGGGCAGAGGATTGCAGCCCTGCAGTCGGGCGCCGTAGCAGCAACCGTGCTGGCGCCTCCGGGACTCTACGCAGCAACTAATCTAGGACTCAAGGTGATGGCGGATCTGGGTGATCTGGGCGTGAAATATCCGTCAGCGGTCATGGTGGCCCGGCGCTCTTACGTGGCTCAGAACAGGCCAACGGTCAAAAGATTCCTCATGACCTTTATTGAGGGGCTGCATGTATACGCGCAAAAGAAGGACTTCACTCTTGGGGTCATGCAGAAGTATGCCAGGCTGCGGGACCGAGAGGCGATGGCCAAGTCGCACGACTACTTTCTTAAGAACACCACTCTGGTGCCGCTTACGGATCCAGTCGCCATAAGGAACGCCTTGGCCGATAAGGCGGACGGGAGAAAGTTGGAAGAATTTTTTGACAACTCGATTGTTCAAGAATTAATTGATGAAGGCTTCGTGGAAAAAGTATCGAAGGGACGTTAGACGGAGCCAGGAATTCTGATCTAAAACAGACAGCAAGGAGGAGCAGCGCGTGAAGGAAAAAGTTTTGGAGCAGCTGAGCCGCGATCGGTTAATCGAGCTTGCGAAGAATCTGGCGGAGATCGTCAGCATCACGGGAGAAGAAAAACAGGTCGCGGAGTATCTGGGCAGCGAATTCGAACGTTTGGGAATGGCGGTCAAGTATCAGGATGTGGAGGATGACAGGCCGAACGTGATTGGTACGTTGAAGGGAACTGGAGGAGGACCCACGCTGATGTTCTGTGCCCATATGGATCACTTCGATACGCCCCATCCCACGGAAGTAGTCGGGGACCGAATCTACGGTCGGGGTCTCGTCAACATGAAGTGCGCTTTTCCCTGCTATATCGTCGCCGTGGAGATGCTCAAGAAGGCGGGCCTTGAGCTCAAAGGAGACATCGTTATCTCAGGAGTGGTCGGCGAGATCGAAAAGGCTCCTATCAGCAGATTTTCGGGCAAGCAGTATCGCGGCGCCGGCGTTGGCGCGCGCTACATGATGGACCACGGGGTTACCGCCGACATGTGTATAATCGGCGAGCCCACCGGGCTTCACCTCCAGATCGGGAACTGCGGACTGATATGGGCCGATCTGACGGTGGAAGGAAGGGCGGAAAATTTCGTGCTTCAGGCAGGCAAGGTTGCGAAGGCGATCCAGGACTGGGAAAAAGAATACCAGCAGAAGTTCAAACATCCCTTCATGCTTCCAACGGTTCAGATCGGTGCCATCGAAGGAGGCAACCCATTCAAACCAGGCACCCAACCGGCCGCGAGCCTTTACGTGATCGTGAAGACTCTTCCGGGCACGCCGACGATGGCGATTCAACGAGAGCTGGAAGCGGTCTGCAGACGCGTCGAGGAAAAGGAAACGGACATTAAGACCAGAGTCGAACTCTATCTTTCGACCGATGGCTACGAAATCTCCAAGGACGAGTTAGTGGTTAAGGTCATGGAGAGGGCGCATCAGGAGGTCTTTGGCAAACCAGTGGAGTACGCGGCGCCCAAGCGCTACGGAATCACCAGCGACGGCTCACGCATCGCGGCCTACGGCGTGCCCAGCATCACTTACGGCCCGGGGTTCGGCACTCATTTGATCGATCCGACGGAGCCGCGAGTGAAAGAGTGGGACAATCCCTCCGGAGTCAGACGCGGAGTGGGGATTCAGAACATGATGAACTGCACCAAGGTTTACGCTCTGGCTGCTCTGGATGTTTGCACCAAGACCAGGCAGGAAATCGGCGTCCGTTGAGAATGGGTGATGCACATTACTTTTGCCCATTATCGTAACCGCTTTTGCATGTACCGCACGTATTATGCCCTCGCGAAAGGGATCCTTAAGCCCGACGGGTTCACGTTGTCGGTCGTGGAGCTACCGGATCCTCCCAGCCACGAGCAGGAAGAGGCGCTGATTCGAGGCGATGTCCAAGTCGCGAACCTCTACCTGCCCAACTTTTTTCGACGCAAGCTCGAAGGCGCGCCGATCGTAGGCGTTTCGACGGAGTGGAAGTCGACCATGAAGGGGAACGGAGTATTCATCCGGGTCGATGGGCCGATTAAGAAACCCGAGGATTTGGCCGGCCGCCTGATTGCGACTCACCAAGGCGCCCATGCGATCCACCGTTTTCTTTTGAAGCATTGCTTCGGAGTGGACGAGAGAAGCTTGCGCTGGGAGTCCTATCCTCAGGAGGAGCTTCTCGAGGTCCTGAAGACGGGTAGGGTCGACGCAGTGGTACTCCTCGATCAATTTTTCTTTCGCGGAGAACAGGACAAAGCGGTGTGTTGCCTCTACACGGACGGCGAAGCCTGGCGGAGCCTCTATGGCTTCCCAGAAATGATCAAGCACATGGTCGCGATGCGCGAGCCGTTGGTGAAGGAATATCCGGACCTCCGCGCTAAGCTTCTCGAGATCTTCAAGGATTGCTTTAGATATAGTGAAGGACACCTTGAGGAAATTGCTTTCGATTTTGTCGAAAGGTACGGCGGAGATCGCGAAGCCTTGCTGGCCTCGGCCCGTTATCCGAGAATTGAGTTCACTTTTACCGATAGCGAGCGAAAGATCGCCGAGGCCGAAATGGACATGCTTCTCGAAATGGGCTATATCCCGCGCAAAGCCCCCATCTCCTCCATGTTCGTGGTCTGACAGCATCGCCCTTGAGTTGCTCTGCGCTTTTTATCGCGAATCTCGGAGCAAGTGCTGTCTTTTTTGCTCTATAATCTCAAGATCCGTTGTTGTCCTGTCTTTTCATCTCCCCGCCTACGGGCGTTCCTCAGGATGATTGACTTACTCCCATCAATCGAGAAAATAGAAACAGTCAATCGGGTCCGATGTTCGCTCAAACGGGGCCAAGTGAAATCCGGCAAGTTTTTTGTAAAGGAAACCAAGGCGGGGAAGAGGTCACTTTCCCGGCGAATTCCTGTGCGATGCTTTAAATGGATAATCCTAGCGCTCTTTCTTGTGAGCTGCGCTAGCGTCCTTGAAGTCTACAAGGTACCCGAGGTCAAATTAGGAGAACCGTCTTTCTTTCCGACCATTGAAGCGCACACCGACGCGCGAATCATCGGGGGGAATCGCATTGAAATCCTGCTTAACGGCAACGAGACCTTTCCTGCAATGCTAAACGCGATAAGAACCGCAAAGGCGACGATCACCTTCGCTCAATATCTTTATGAGGACGGTCCCATCGCGTACGAGTTGGCCGAGGCTTTTGCGGATCGCTGCCGGGCCGGCGTCAAGGTCAACATCCTGCTCGATAGCCACGGGGCGGGAAAGATCCCTGCGGAAATCCCCGAGCTGATGGAAAAATCAGGGTGCGAGGTCGTGTTCTTCCGGCGGATCAACGTCTTGCAATTCATTACCCCGTGGGAGTTGCTGCGCTACAACAGCCGCAATCACCGGCGAATTTTGGTCATCGACGGCCGGATCGGATTTACCGGAGGGTATGGGATAAGCGCGGCGTGGACCGGAGACGGGCGCACCGAGGATCATTGGCGCGAGACGAACGCCAGAGTCGAGGGTCCGGTGGTGCAGGACTTGCAATCGGCTTTCGTCGAGAGCTGGCGCGAAGCGACGGGAGTTCTCTTGGGCGGCGCGCCCTATTTCCCTCGGTTGGAACCGCGCGGAAAGGTACCCGCTCAGATCGTCAAGAGTTCACCCTTAGGAGGCAGTTTCCAATCCTACATGCTCTTTTTGCTTTCGATCACATCGGCGAAGAAATCGATCCTAATCACAAACTCCTATTTCATTCCTGATGAACGGATGATGGAAGCTCTACTGAACGCAGCCGGTCGAGGCGTGCGGGTGGTCGTGCTGGTCCCCGGCAAGATAGACCACAAGATCACCTATAGGGCCAGCCGCAGCAATTACGGTCGGATGCTGCGCGGCGGTATAGAGATCTACGAGTACATGGTGGCGCTGATGCACGCGAAGACCATGGTCGTAGACGGCATTTGGGCGACCATAGGCAGCACGAACCTCGATAATCGGTCTTTTGCTTTGAACGAAGAGCTGAATTTGAATTTTTACGACACGGAGCTTGCGGGCCGACTCGAGCGGATCTTCTATGAGGATCTCAAATATGCCAAGAAAGTTACTTACGAGGAATGGAACTCGCGCAGCCTTACGGAGAAGTTTTTCGAACTCTTTGCCTTTCCGATCAAAGACCAACTGTAGTCTTGGATTTGTCTGCAGCGTGCAGCGTGATCGGTCGTGCCAATGAGATCAATTGAGAGAGCCCCCTCGGGAGGGTTGAACCGAAATCGTGCTCTTCTCTTTACTTCCCTATCGGATCGCATTTTATGGTTGCCGCGCCATCTCCTAGGAATATGTGGGAGCAGCGATAAGTTTGCCCCTCCGGTGTCTGGAGCGTGGAGAATAATGCGTAGTCGGTGAGGATATATCGGCTGCCGACTTCCGTAGAGCGGGGAACGGGTCTGCTAGGGGAGGAAAATGCCTCAATGGCCAAAGTCAAAAGGCCAATCGCCGCAAACGGTTCGACTTTTTGGGGCTGCTGCTGCGCGCGAAGCTCGGCATGCGTTATTTGCGTCTTTACCGGACCGATGAGATCAGCGACGTCCTTATCCATCTTTGCCAGCTCTTGCTTGATCTCCGTTGCCCGGTCTGGTCTCAAAGAGGGATCGTTCAGGGCGATGACAAGCTCTCTCCTCTTAAAGTCCAAATCCAATAGTCGGTCGAACTCTCTTGATGCTCCTATAAAAAACCGGTACTGACTCTTCAGCCAGTCTCCCAGCGCTTGTCTCTCAGGCCATCGCTCCGGCTTATCCTCGAACTGTTCTACTCCTGCTCGATATTTCGTCAGACTCTGTAAGAATGTCATTCCGGGACTGATAGACGGCGGAGGACCGCAGCTGGAGAGTAAGAACCAAAGTAAATAAACGCTCTCTTTCTTCATGCGTTCCCGATCCAAATATCACACTTCGTTAATTCTCAGAAGAGCGCTCCTCTTGACGAGAGGACGAAATTTCAGCTAACTTTTGTACAATTTACGGCTAGATCTTCCGATCTACCTTTTTATCGCGCTCGGCTGGCCGCACTTATGAATCCAAGTCAGCAACCGCAAGGATCCGTTCCTCGACCGCTTGAGCCTCGGGGATTTTTTACCGGAGTGCAGATCCGGCCGATCATTGTCGGCGCCGTCGTGGATTATATAGTAACCAACGTCGTTATCCTGCTCTATCTGTTTGTTTATTACATCAAAGATCCGTTCGAAAAGGGCGGCTCCCCTGAAGAAGCGATCGAGAAGGCATTGATGGAGATGATATCTTCGCAGGAGGGGATTCTCAGCCTTCTCGCCATCGGCGCTCTCTGCACGTTACTGGGCGGCTATATCGCAGGCAGGCTCGCGAAAGGAGAAGAGGTAAAGCACGGCGCGCTTGTGGGCGCGGTGTCGCTCATCGTCGGGATCGTGCAAGCTGTCGTGGCAGGGCAGGAGAGTCCTGTCGCCGGTTGGTACGAGCTTCTAGGCTACGTCGTAGCGATCCCTGCCGGCGCCTTGGGGGGTTCCTTCGCCCAAGGGAAAGCCAAGCTGTCAATTCCGGGTAGTTCCAGAAGGTTCCACGTCTAATCAGACTGTGCCTGGGACGAGCAGCCGTTTCCCCTGAGTCTCGATCCGACTCATCTCTGGCTCATTGAGGAGGAAAGGAAAGAGGGTAGAAATTTGATATCGCGGTCCTCCATCAGATACTTTCTGAATTGGATCGTGCGCAGAGAAGAGGACATTGGTCCTAAGGTGCATGTGGAACAAGCCTTAAGAAACCCGGGGTCTCTTCCCGGAAACTGGCTTGTGGCTTGGAATATCGAAAATACAGGTCAAGGGCCGATCGAGATTGTGGGCGGCCGTCTGCCCCACAGCCAGTTTCGAGCGGAAGAGCGAGAACTGAGTCCCAGACCGATCGTCTCTCCGGGAGAGAGCGCTCGTCTCGAGTTTGAAGTGGCATGCGATGGGGGTCCCAGCATGACAGTCGAAAATGCCTTTCTTATCTTGCGCGTAAATTGGTCAAAAGAGCCCTGGCGCATTCTCGCCCGCATGCGCGTGGTACTCGATGAGGAGAGTACACCCCGAGCCATAACCGAAATGGTCACGACGCAAAGGATTGGCTTCTCGGTTGGAAGAAGTGAAAACTAGAGATGTGTGTGCTGATTGGAGGAAGATCTTATGCCGATGAGCGAGCGTGATCGTTACATCCTACAACGCCTGCGCGGTTGATTCAGCAACTGAGGCGCCGGCTTCGAGGAGACCACGGGTATGGTCTCGAACACGCTTAAAATGAACCTCCAGGATCTTCTGGATACCCTGGAGCGTTTGCGGAAGGAACACGGCGACAGCCCCGATTATCAGGCGATCCGCCGCGACCTTCCGGAGGACTGGCCCATCTAGTTTCGCGTCATCAGTTTCGAGTTGCTCGAAACCAACAACTAGAAACTCGAAACCTTATTTAACCCCTTCCTTCTGGCAGGCGCACTTTTGGCTGGCGCAGCCGCAGAGGCGCGTTCCCGCTCCAGAACTCACGCTGTCCGGTCATCGCCTGGACGTGGCCGTCCCACTCCAAAGTGAATGCTGTAAGGCCGAGCTTGACCGCGTCTCTTACTTGCTGCTGCGTCTCGGCGTCCATGGCGTAGCGGCGAATCGCCTCGATTTGACGCTCGCCGTGGCCGACATCCTGTTCGGCATGGAGCCGATAGGTTTCCGCAGCGCGCGGCGTGAAACCATAGTGGCCAATCAGTTCGCGGTACACCTTGGCGGAGACTTTGTCTGGGCCGCCAAGTTGACTCTCTACGAAGCTGAGCATCGCAACACCCTCTAAAGCGGATCGGCGCTGACAACAACCAATGATCATCTCGATGGCGGCCAGGGTCCCCGGAGCGGGCTCGGCGCGGTCCGCCTCTGCGCGCGAAATCCCTCCCTCTTCGAGAAACTGAAGCATCACATCGACATGAGTTCTAGGGCCCGACAGCTCCTCCATGAAATTCTCCAATACGACCTCCATCAGCCCGTGCGACTCATTTACGGCGTTGATCGCAATGTAACCGAAGAAGATCGGATTGGTGCGCACGCGCAGATAATGTTGGACTTCGCCCAGGATGATCTGATTGCGGGTCCAACGGTGCCGGAGGATTCCTTGAAACCAAGGATGGTGCTCCATCGGCACCTCTTGAGCGTAGCTCCACAACTCGGCGATGAATTCGTCAGGCGATATAGGGTGTTCCATGACGTAGAGCCAATATAGGCAGGCGCAACTAAGCCACGCAAGAGCTGTTTTGAGTTAAACGTTCGAATCTCGGCCGATTCTTCGGAGGACTAGCCCCCGCGCCGCACGGCTCTTGACATGAAATAGCGGCGGACAGGCTAATCGAAGAAGATTTGCCTTTTTGTATAAGGTTAAGTTGAAAGAAGCCCTCGGGCTAGAAAGATTGAACAAGGCCCAACAAGGAGCGGTCAAGGACAACTCAACGCAGGAGTGAAAAAGCTCTCACAAATCTTGGATCGCTAGCAAGAATCTGTCATTTCTTGAAACTCTTTGAGATTGCTGAGCCGCCTGATTGCTCTCTCCTTGCATTTACAACACGCCAAATTAGAATACGAGATCTCCCGACACTCTCCGCACTTGTGGTGCGCACAAAATCGGCATATCGGATCCACTAAATGCCAAAAGAATCTTACTTGTGCCATATTGCATCAACCTCTCCACAACAGAAAGAAAATTATAATTCGTTAGACGGTAAACGAATCCGTTTATTTTGCAAGAGCTCGGCCTTTTCTTTGTTTTCAGGACGGCGGACTTACTTTTCAATTAAGTTTTTGCACGGGAAGAACCACGAACAAGAGATGCGTATCAAGGATCACGCCTTTTTTAAAACGTGTAACGGCTTGTCGAACCTGCTACCTCGCCCGGGATGAGGAACTTTATCACGTAGCTCTACCGAATGACCGACTTCAAGCAGCGAGATTAGAAATTATACAGCCTCGCGCAATTATGACAGAGATATTTTCTCTTGATCTCATCGGCAACGGTAGCTTTAGGAATGATTCCACCGCACGCGGGTATTTCACGTCCAGGTGCGGATAGTCGGTAGAGAAGACAACATTATTCTCAAGACCGAAATCCGGAATATTCTTTTTCGCCACAGCAACCAAGGGACCCAGGAACAGTTTCCCTCTAGGAAGGCAACCTTGTAAAGTAGCCATGTCTCGCTCCTTCTTGATTTGACGATCAGTGCGGCAGCCAATGAGGCCGACCCTATTCGATGACTTGAGAGAGTGTCAACCTGCTTGACGAGTGGCCCCATTTTTTGAATAAGTTGGTTTGTAAGCCAACGATCATGTGATTAAAATAGGTCGACATGGAATCTTATACCCCTTTTCCTTCTCTGCCCGACCGAATTAGCGGATTGGGAAGGCTGGCGTTTGATCTCTGGTGGAGCTGGAATCCCGAGGGCCGGGAAGTATTTCGACGTCTCGACTACTTCCTGTGGCGGTTAACTGCGCACAATCCCGTGCGCATGCTGCGCGTGGTGCCGCGCGAGCGGCTAGAGCAGGCCGCCCGGGAGCCCTCGTTTCTCGCGCTCTACGATGCGGCGATTGAGGCCATGGGTAGAGCCTTGACGGCCAAAAATTCATGGTGGTCGCAAAGTTTCCCACATCTTGTGGACCGCCCGATCGCTTACTTCTCGGCAGAGTTTGCGCTGCACCAGTCATTACCGATCTACGCCGGCGGTTTGGGGGTGCTAGCGGGTGATCTTTGTAAGGAAGCGAGCGACCTAGGTCTCCCACTCGTTGGCGTCGGGTTTATGTATCCCCAAGGGTACTTCCATCAACGGATCTCCCCCGAAGGACGGCAGGAGGAAGTCTATGAGCACCTGGACTGGGAAGATGCACCGATCGAACCTGCCGTCTTGCCTGGTGGGAAGCCGTGTATTCTCCGAGTGGCGCTGGGCAATCGCGTGGTGCACGTGTCGGTATGGCTTGTTCGGCTCGGCCGGGTGAAGCTCTATCTGCTCGACACCGACCTCGAGGAAAACTCACCGTGGGACCGTGAGCTTTCGGCACGGCTCTACGGCGGGGATCGCGACACACGTGTGCAGCAAGAAATCATTCTAGGCATTGGCGGTGTCCGGGCGCTACGCGCGCTAGGCAGAGATCCCATGGCCTGGCATCTCAATGAAGGGCACGCAGCGTTTGTGGTGCTCGAGCGCCTGCGTGAGGCGGTAGAGCGCGGCGAGAGCTTCAAAGCAGCCCTTGAGCAAATCCGTAGATCGACGGTCTTTACGACGCACACTCCGGTTCCTGCGGGGCACGACGCGTATCCATTGGCGATGGTGGAAGCGCACCTGGAAGGCGGCTGGGATACAATCGAGCAATATCGTGATGATTTTTTGAAACTCGGGACCTACGATGGCAGCGGCGGGGCAATGTTCAACATGACGGCTCTGGCCTTGCGCAGCGCGGGTGCTGTGAACGCAGTAAGCCGGGTCCACGGCCGAGTAACGCGCGAGATGTGGGCGCCGATATGGCCTGGAGTTCCGGAGGCCGAGCGTCCGGTTAAGGCTGTGACGAACGGCATCCATGTCTTGACATGGATCGCACCCGAGATGGCGAGACTGTTCGAGCGTCACCTGGGCGCGGATTGGCAACACCATCACGACGAGTCAAGCTTTTGGGACAAAATTTTTACCATCCCGGACGAAGAGCTATGGTCGGTTCGCCAAGCGCTGCGGAGCTATCTCATTGCGTTCATTCGCGAGCGCGCCCGGCAGTTGTGGATGAAAGAACGAGTGGGTGCCGCTCGAGTTGTAGCGGCGGGGACATTGCTGGATCCGGCCGCACTCACAATCGGGTTCGCCCGCCGTTTTACGAATTACAAGCGTCCCCATCTTATCTTTCATGATCCGGAGCGGTTAGCCCGCATACTTTTCGTACTGAGAAGGCCAGTCCAGATCGTGTTTGCCGGGAAGGCTCACCCGGCAGACGAGGGCGGCAAGCAGCATCTGCAACGACTCTACAAGCGCGCGATCGATCGATCCTTTGGCGGTCGCGTCGCCTTCATCGAAGACTATGACATGCATGTCGCGCATTTCCTGGTGCAAGGGTGCGATGTCTGGCTCAACACGCCGCTCAGACCGTTCGAGGCGAGCGGGACCAGTGGTATGAAGGCGTCTATCAATGGGGTGCTCCATTTAAGCTCAGGCGATGGATGGTGGGTAGAAGGTTACACCGGATCAAACGGGTGGCTCATTGATGGGGGAGTCACCCACGGTGATCCGGCTGCGGTGGACGCGGCGGACGCGGAAGCGCTCTATCGACTGCTAGAAGAAAAGGTGGTGCCCGCTTTCTATGAACGCGACGCCCTCAATGTGCCAGGGCGCTGGCTAGGGATGGTGAAGGAAGCAATCCGGTCTGTTACCCCGCACTTCAGCGCCCGGCGAATGCTGAAGCAATATGCAGAAGAAATGTACGCGCCTGCAAGACCGGGTGTTGCCAAGTGACCCAGCATCACATCTTCGATTTGTTCACCTAGCTCAGACTGGTTTCCGCTGGCCTTCTTTGTTCATTGGCCTACGGCTCAGCTAGATTATGACGGTTCAGAAGTCCTATCGATTTAGACTGCGGCGTTGACAAGGGAAGTCGTTGGTGTTGTATAGTACGCCGCGCCGAGATTTCCGCTAATTCTTGGCAGGAACACTGGGCCGCAAGCGCGGCTCATGGCCTTTTTGAGCTCCGGGGGAACGGAAGCAACATGGACGCAAGCGTAAGGGTTCAGCACGAGAAGCTGGAGCGTTTTGTCAGCCTTGTGTTCCAGCGCTTGGGAATGGCCGCAGTGGACGCTGGGAGAACAGCGAGAGTTCTGGTGATGGCCGATCTCCGGGGAGTCGATTCTCACGGCGTGATCCGCATGAGCTGGGACAAATGGTATGTCAAAGCGCTGCGCGACAGCGTCATCAATTCCAGTCCGAAAATCCGAATCGTCAACGAAACGGCGACCACGGCCCTGATCGACGGAGACGGAAGCATGGGAATGGTGGTGGGTCATCAGGCGGCGGAGCTCGCCGTCAAAAAAGCGCGCCACTCCGGGGTAGGAATCGTGGCGGTCCGCAACAGTCGCCACTTCGGCATGTCGGCCTATTACGCCATGCTCGCTCTGCCGCACGACATGATCGGCATCTCGATGACCAACGCCGGACGTCAGGTGGTGCCCACCTTCGGGCTGGAGGCTAAGTATGGGACGAATCCGCTCTGCCTTGCTGCTCCGACGCTTGAAGAGCCTCCGTTCGTATTGGATATGGCGACTACGACTGCAGCGGCAGGGAAACTCGAAGTCGCAGCGAGAATCGGGAAGTCGATCCCTCTGGGATGGGCTCTCGATGAGAAGTCAGAGCCCACGGCGGATCCCCGAGCGGCACAGCTAGCGCGCAAGCTCTTGCCTCTTGGGAGCACGCGCGACGGAGGCAGCCACAAGGGATACGGCCTGGCCATTATGGTCGAGATTCTTTGTGGCGTTTTGTCAGGCACCGTGGCTTGTTTGACTCCTCCTGCAACGGGGGTTCGGGGGCACTTCTTTGGTGCCATCGACGTTTCCCGTTTTCGTCCCGTTCAAGAATTCAAAACGGACCTGGACAACCTTCTGAGGGATTTGAAGTCGACGGCGACAGAGAACGGGGAGAGACGGGTGTATGTAGC
>DASYRN010000146.1:0-12734 GCA_036004365.1 Binatia bacterium | reverse complement strand
TTAAAAAGACTGAGCGCGCAAGAGAATGCGACCTTGTACATGGCATTTCTCGCGGCTTTTAAAGCCCTCCTGCTTCGATACTACGGTCAAGAAGACATTGCGATCGGTTCCCCGATCGCCAATCGAAACAGGATCGAATGGGAAGAAGTCGTAGGAACTTTCATTAATATCCTAGTGTTGCGCACGGATCTCTCCGGGAATCCAACGTTCCGGGAGGTTTTGCAGCGAGTGCGAAAAGTTATTCTCGAGGCATTTTCCCACCAGGAAATCCCCTTTCAGAAACTCGTTGAAGAGCTACAGCCCAAGCGTGAAACGACCCGCCCACCATTGGTTCAAGTACTCTTCAACTTTCACCATGCACCACCCGGGAATATCGATCTGGCGAGCCTCTCTTGGGTCCCGTTCGAGATCGACCAATGGGCATCGCAGTTTGATATTTCCGTGACCATCGACACCGAAATCACTCGGAAAATATGGATGGGCTATAACACTGACCTCTACGACGCCGAGACGATCGCGCGCTTGCTGAAGCACTACAAAAAATTCATCGAAGAGGCCCTGAGCAACCCTGATCAACCTATTCAGAAAATTCAGATTCTGACGGAACCCGAACGTCACTTGCTCACAGAGTGGAATGAGACGAACAGAAACTACCGCGACAAGTGCACCCATGAACTCTTCGAGGAACAGGTCGAACAATCTTCTGATGCCGTAGCCGTAGCCTTTAAAGGGGAAGAACTCACCTACAGAGAACTTAATCGACGAGCGAATCAGCTGGCGTCCTACTTACAGTCATTGGGAGTGGGGCCCGAGACCCTTGTCGGACTCTGCATCGACCGCTCCTTGGAAACGGTGATCGGTTTGCTGGGAATTCTTAAAGCCGGAGGAGCCTATGTGCCTATCGACCCGGCCTACCCGTCGGAGCGGATACGCCTCATGATCGAAGACACGGGTATGCGTTTTTTGCTGACTCAAGAGCGGCTGCTTAAAAACCTCCCGCAGAAAGAAAACCTTAAAGTCATACCCTTGGACCGTTTGACAGAAGACCCCGACCTAAAGAACCTTGAAAATCCGATATCGCTGAGTCACTTACAGAATTTGGCCTATGTAATCTATACTTCCGGATCTACCGGCAAGCCCAAGGGAGTCCAGATCGAACATAAAGCACTGGTCAATTTTCTCCATTCCGTGCGGCAAGAGCCGGGCATAAGCAAGCACGATGTCCTGCTATCAGTAACACCTCTCTCCTTTGATATTGCTGCTCTCGAGCTTTTCTTGCCGCTTGTGGTTGGGGCGAAAGTTTTGCTTGTTAACCGGGAGATAGCATCCGATGGCAGACGTCTGGGAGAACAACTTGAAAGTTCAAGAGCGACGGTGATGCAAGCAACACCGGCCACCTGGCAAATATTATTGGAGGCCGGGTGGAAAGGAACGGAAGACTTCAAGATTCTCTGTGGCGGCGAGGTGCTATCCTGGGATTTGGCAAAAGGCTTGGTGGGAAAAGCGGCTGCGGTATGGAATCTCTACGGGCCTACCGAAACAACCGTATGGTCCACAACCTGGCAGGTAGATTCTAGTTACGGTCGCATGTCCATTGGCCGTCCCATTGCGAACACGCAGATACATATTCTGGATTCGAACCTTCAGTCTGTCCCGATAGGCGTCGTGGGAGAGCTGTACATTGGCGGGGACGGTCTGGCCCGGGGGTACCTCAACCGCCCGGAACTCACGGCTGAAAAATTCATCCCTAACCCCTTCAGCGATGATCCTAAGGCACGTCTGTATAAAACCGGAGACCTCGCTCGCTATCTGCCGGACGGCAACATCGAGTTTCTCGGTCGCAAGGATTATCAGGTTAAAATCCGCGGTTTCAGAGCCGAACCGGGAGAGATCGAGGCCGTGCTCGGGCAACACCCCACGGTACAACAAGCCATCGTTGTGGCTCGAGAAGACACGCCCGGGGGAAAGCGTCTTGTGGCCTATGTCGTTCCCCACCAGCCAGGGACGGCAACGGCGGGCGATTTGCGGAGCTTTTTGAAAACCAAACTGCCCGAGTACATGCTGCCCTCGGCCTGGGTGTCTCTCGATGCTCTGCCGCTGACTCCTAATGGCAAAGTAGATCGCGAAGCGCTTCCCCTGCCGGACAAGACAAGGGCCGAGCCGCAAGAGGGCTTTGTTGCTCCCCAAAACTCTGTGGAACGTCAACTGGCCCAGATTTGGGAAAAGCTCCTCGGCATCCAGCCTATCGGCGTCAAAGACAACTTCTTCGATCTCGGCGGACATTCCCTACTGGCAGTGCGCTTGATAGCACAAATGGAAGGGAGTTTTGGCAAAGATCTTCCTTTAGCCACTCTCTTTAAGGCTCCCACCATCGAGCAATTGGCCGGCCTCCTGGGCAACCAGGACTCATCGGCCTGGTCCTGGTTGGTGCCCTTTCAGACCAGGGGTTCCAAACCTCCTTTCTTCTGCATTCACGGAGGGGGTGAGCCATTGGCCAAACTTCTGGGTACAGACCAGCCCCTTTATGGGCTACACCCCCACGGTCAGGACGGCAGACAAGCTCCCTGCAAGGTGGAGGATATGGCGGCTGACTACGTAAAGGAAATCCGAATGGTTCAGCCCGAGGGCCCCTACTTCATAGGAGGCTATTCCTTCGGCGGCATGGTAGCCTTTGAAGTAGCCCAGCAGCTGCAACAACAGGGACAGCAAGTAGCTTTGTTAGCTTTGCTCGATCCTACAGAACCTGCTTACCGCGAGGCACCTTCTTTGAGTCCTCATTCTTCCCAATTCCTACCCCCTACGACTCTACTGCGTGAGGGCGCTCAACATCTGAGAAATCTTGCCGCGCTCGGCCTTCGAGAAAAGCTAGCCTACCTCTGGGAAAGGGTGATGTGGAGATTCCAAGCTACTAAAAGAATCCTCAAGATGATGGTATGTAAGTTCTACCTGGATACCGGACGCCGCGTGCCCTTTAAACTTCGAATGTTCTATTTCTTCCAAATCAGCTACCAGGCCGCACGCGAGTATACGCCGCAAATCTATACCGACAGTACAATTCTCTTCCGAACTGAAAGAAAATCCTATGATTCTCAGTGGGACTGGTCCAAACTGACCGCCGGGAAATTGCGCGTCCACGAGATACCGGGTAAGCATCTCGACATACTCAAAGAACCCCATGTCCAGGTCTTGGTCCAGCATCTTAAAGAATATCTGGGCTGAGCATAGAGCAACAACTTAACAGATCAATGCCGATCTTTCATCTCTTCCTTAGTTTTCCTTAGTTTGATGAGGAGAAAGATTGACGAACAAGGACGTCTACCACATTATAATAACGAAAAGGAGACAATATGCTTCTCGTAACAGGCGGTGCAGGTTTCATTGGTTCTCATCTCGTGGAGCGTCTTGTCCGCGACGGGAAAAGAGTTCGAGTGATGGACAACTTTGTCACAGGCAAGAGGGAAAATCTCAAAAATGATATCGAGAAAATTGACCTGGTAGAGGGCGATATCCTCGACTTGGAGATGGTCAGGAAAGCCGTGGATGGAGTAGAAGTTGTTTTCCACCAGGCCGCCCTCCGCTCCGTTCCCCTATCGGTGGACGATCCTCTTCCTAGTAATGATGTGAATATCCGGGGTACTCTAAATATTCTTTTGGCCTCACGGGACGCTGGAGTGAAAAAGGTCGTGTATGCCTCTTCCTCCTCCGTCTACGGTGATTCTTTTCGACTGCCGAAAACTGAGGACCAAGCCTGCGCTCCCATATCCCCCTACGCGGTGTCAAAACTTGCGGGCGAAAATTACTGCTCCGTTTTCACCAAAGTCTACGGCCTTGAAACGATATCACTGCGCTATTTTAATGTCTTCGGCCCCCGACAGGATCCGGGATCCCAATATGCTGCCGTGATCCCGAAATTCATCAGTCGCGCCCTAAAAGGAAAGCCTCTGGAGGTACATGGAGATGGACTCCAGAGTCGAGATTTCACGTACATTGATGATGTCGTCCAGGCCAATGTCTTAGCGGCCGCAGCGGAGAAAGGCGCCGGCGAGATGTTCAACGTGGCCAGCGGTAAAGCCTACTCCATCCTGGATCTTATTGCTTCTCTTTCCAGAATCTTAGGAAAGGACTTGCGGTGGGTCCACACCCCGAGTCGGCATGGAGATGTCCGACATACCTTGGCCGATATCTCCAAGGCTCGGAAAATGTTGGGTTACAAAGTGCAAGCCGAATTTGAGCAAGGACTTAATGAGACCTATAGGTACCTCAGCGAATCCAAATCTCGCCAAGAAAACCTAGCGGGAGAAACAGGAGATAAAACGCGACAGGTACAACGCTGAACAAACGAAACAGGATTGGCTAAATCAAAGTCACATCAGAAAAGGCCATCAGACAAAACGTCTCTACGACGAAGGTTTGAAGGATTCTTTATCTAACCCATATCTCTTCATCTTTCGGTACAGCGTCTTGTCATCCACCTTGGCTTCTTTGGCGGTTGCTCCAATCTTTCCCTTATGTTTAATCAATAGCTCCCGTAAGTAATCCTTTTCGCTTTTGGATACCCATTGCTTTAATGACACTCCAGCCAATCCATTGCCCTGAAACGAAGGCTCGGCCGCAGGGCGCGGTGGGGCAGGCAAGTCGACCTCGTCTATAACCTCAGCCGAGCATTTTACGATGGCTCGCTCAAGGATATTGGCCAGTTCCCGGACGTTTCCGGGCCAGTGGTAGGCAAGCATCTGATCGAATACTCTGGGCGAAACTCTCTGAATTTTCTTTTCTAGCGCAAAAGAATGATGGTGAAGAATATGCTCAACGAGGAGGGCTAGATCTTCCAATCGCTCCCGAAGTGGTGGGAGATGTACGGGGATAATGTTGATCCGATAGTAGAAATCCTCCCTCAGAGTTCCGCGGGCGAGGGAGACGGAGAGATCGACGTTGGTTGCCGCAAGGACGCGCATGTTGACCTTGATTTTCCGATTGCCACCAAGCCGCTCGACTTCTCTCTCCTGAAGGACGCGGAGCAGCTTCACTTGCATCGGTAGTGTAATGCTTTCCACCTCGTCCAGGAAGAGCGTTCCGTTATCCGCCAGCTCGATCTTTCCGGGACGACTCCCGACGGCTCCCGTGAAGGCCCCTTTCTCATATCCGAAAAGCTCGCTCTCCAAAAGCGTATCCGGAAAGGCTCCACAATTAATAGCGACAAACTGGCCATTTTTGCGCCTGCTCAGGTTATGGATGGCCCGAGCAACCAACTCTTTACCCGTACCGGTTTCCCCGGTAATCAACACTCCAGAATCCGTTTCCGCCAATGACTTAATTAGTTCGAAAACTTTAGCCATCTTTGGGCTCTTGCCCACTATGTTCTCAAGAACGTATTCCCCTCTGACCATCTGGCGCAATTCTCTGACTTCTTCCAAGAGGCGTCTTTTCTCGATGAGCTTCTCGCTTACGAAACGGATAGCTTCAGGCTGGAAAGGCTTCGTAATATAGTCCCTTGCTCCCAGCTTTACGGCTTGCACGGCTTCTTTGATGTTCCCAAAGGCTGTTATCAAAATCACGTCCGTTTCAGGATAACTTTCTCGGATGTGACGGGTAAGCTGAAACCCATCAATGCCAGGCATCTTTACATCAGAGACCACAATGGCAAACTGCTTCTTGGAGAGTTTCTCAAGCGCCTCCTCCCCAGAAGCAGCCGTAGTAACTTGATAGCCTTCCTGTTCATAGAATCGGCCCAGTTGTTCCCTGAGGTGGTCGTGATCTTCAACGATGAGGATATTGTACATAAGTGGGTAACACCAAATTAGCAGGAATACATACTGGGCAATGTTCTGCTTATTTTGGAGAAAGGCCTTCCAAGCTAGCTGCGGGGAGGACGATAGTTACTTCTGTGCCTTCATTAACGATGCTTCTGACTTGCATGAGACCCGAGTGCATTGTAACGAAGCGGTCCGCGGTGCTTAATCCCAAGCCATACCGGCCGTCTTTGGTCGTGAAGAATGGAGAAAGAATTCGATCCAAATTTTTCGCTTCAATGCCGCATCCCGAATCAAGCACACGGATTTTGACAACCGGGATTACGCCGGATTCAGAGTGAGCGCGAGCGGAAAGCGTAACTTTGCCTCCCTTTGAAGTGGAGTCCAAGGCGTTTTGCAAGACATGACTTATGGCTAATTCAAGCAGGAATGGATCGCCCGACACGCATACCGAATGAAGAGACGATTCAATCTCTGGGTCAAAGGATACCCCTTTTTGTAGGAAATCTGGCTGGCTCCGAACGGCGGCGGCCTCCAGAATATCCGTCATATCAAGTGCTGCAGACCAAGAGGCAGGAGCCTGATTATAATCGGAAAAGCTGCGCGCGAGCTCTATAGCGCTGTCTATGGTTTGGTTCAGGACCTCGGTCTCCCTCGACTCCGGCAGGACTTTCTTCAGGGAATTAATAACAAGCCTCAGAAGCTGAAAGTGATTGCCTATCTTGTGCAGAAAAAGATCTACCGAGCTGCGGCTCAGCCCCTGATCCGCCGCTTCACCATCCATCCTTAAGAGGCAACCGCGGAACAGCTCTTCTGTCCCGGAAGCGGCTTGAAGACTATGATACACCCAAACCGGCAAACCTCTACGATCCAAGAGCCGATGGATGAGAGAAACCGACTCTAAATTTTTGAGCTCATCGAGTTTTTCCCGAACCAAGCTCAGGTCCTTAACAACGATTCTCTCGTCCCATAGGGATCGCTTTCCAATGAGCTCTTTAGCCTCAAACCCGATGAGTTTAGAGATATTACTCGAGATAAACTTTAACTCCAGAGACCGGTTACACTCATAGATCACGCAAGGGAGGTTATCCAGAAAATTCCCCAGCGTCTCCCCTTCTGCGACCCACCCTTCTAGATCAATGGCCAGGTCACGAGCAATAGGCAACCTCACTATTGAAGTAGACAATCGCTTGTCTCCCTTTCCGAATTCAATGTACGAAATCGTACAAACTAGATTTTGTGCCACTAATGATGACCAATGTCAAGAACAGTGTCATATTTTCTTACACTCTGTTGCTTCACAAATCCTTAGAAATTTGCCTGATTGGCAGCGACTCCGTGCATGCCTCGGCATGATTTCTCATCCATGAACGGTCCGTTTTTATGATTCCATTAGCTCAAGCTATTGTCGAATTCTTAAAGACTCAGGGTGTTCGTTATGTATTTGGCAAAGTCGGCGAGGGCGTACTCCCGATCCTCGATAGCCTCGCGAGCCAGAGTTCCATCAAGTTCATCTCCGTTTCAAGAGAAGAAACTGCGGTACTTATGGCGGACGGATATGCCAGAACGGAAAGACAGCCGGGAATTGCTCTTGTTTCCGGCGGAAGTGGGGCCGCTCAGACCGTTTCTGCCCTGGGGCAAGCCTTTCATGACGGCTCTCCTGTTATTCTCTTTTCCAGCGAGTCTCCCGCCGTTCAGGTCGCCAGAGAAGGGTCGAAAGCAATAGAACAAAGCCTCCTTTTTAGGAATCTTACTCGTTACTCGTGTAGAGTCGCCAATCCGCGTAGCGCCGTGCGGGATTTGGAACAAATTTACCGGAGTGCTATGTCCGGCAGAAAGGGACCGGCATATTGCGGAATTCCAACAGATTTCCTAGCGCAGGAAACCTCCGAGAGAATCCGCCACCACAGCAAGTTTATGTCGCTCGGCCTCAATCCTGCAGACCCTGAATTGATCCGCCAAGCCTCCGAGCTGCTCATAAAATCCCAGAGACCCGTCATCCTTTTAGGAGGAGGAACCGTTTGGTCCGAGGCGGCAACAGAAGCCATGGATCTGGCCGAGTTTTTGTTTGCTCCCATCGCTATGTCCAACGGTAAATCCGGCATCGTCCCGGATGACTACCCGCTTTCCATAGGGAGACTGGGTAGTAAGGCAAACAAGATCGCATTGGAGACCGTGGCCGAAGCCGATGTGGTGATATCCTTCGGCTGTACATTTGACCATCGAACAACACTTGGCCCCGCCGAAGATTTATTTTCGCCAGATATGAAGATGATTCAGGTCGACATCGATCCGCACCAGATTGGCAGATTTTATCCGATTGAAATAGGAATTGTCGGGGACGCTAGATGGGTCCTGCGCGGTATCCTCGCACGCTTGCGTGAGATGGGCATTGAGAAATGGCCATCAAAGGTCATCCAACGCATGCAAATGGTTTGGAAGCGAAAAGAAGCCTGGAATAATCAGTGGAGTCGTCCTGCGCGATCCGCTGATAAACCGATCCATCGATTGCGTCTTCTCAAGGATCTGGTGGATGAGCTAGGGCGTGAAGGCATTATCTTCGGCGAGCTAGAATGGAAGCACTGCCTTAATACTTCCTTTTTCCCGCTTATCGAGTCTCATGACTTTCCCGTTTCGGGAGCTCACCTTCCCTTCGCTATGGGAGCCAAACTGGCACTTCCTGACCGCCCGGTGGTGGCTTTTCTTGGTGATGGCCAGTTTATGGCCGTTCTCAACGAAATAACAACAGCTGTGGAGCATCACGTCCCTATTCTAACGATAGTTGCGCACAATGGTTGTTATGGCCGAGCCAAGGCGACTCAGACGCAGTTCCATGACGGAAGATATATCGGCGTAGATCATAAGTATCCGGACCTGGCTGATGTTTCCCTATGTTTGGGGGCATACGCTGAACGGGTTGAAAATCCACTAGACATCCGACCCGCTATACGTCGGGCCTTGGACTGTAACCGCCCAGCAGTCGTAGAAGTTCTCATCAATGGCTCTATCGGAGACTTGAAGCCGGTCTTTGACTAAAGCGCTTCCCGTGCGGCTGTGGGCTTCGGCCCGATCGTAATCCCCAAACTTTAGATCGTACACAGAGCGCAGAGATAAGCTGTGAGAAACATTTCGGAACCTAAAGTTCTTATCGTTGACGATGCGCAAGATGTTCTCGGGTTGATGCGACGCGCACTCGAACGGGACTATCAAGTCTTCACTGCCGTCAGCGAAAGCGAAGCCCTGTCAATGTTTCAGCGGCAAAAGCCCCCGGTTGTCACTTTGGATCTCTCATTGAACCCTCACGTGCCGGGTGACTTGGCAGGGTTGCGCCTTCTGGAGCAAATGCTCGCGGAAGAGCCTTTGACACGCGTGATCATGGTCACGGACCATGACGATGACGGCCACGCCTTGCAAGCTGTCCGACTAGGGGCATTTGATTATTATTCCAAACCCATTATCCTAGATGAAATCAAAGTCATGATTAAACGCGCTCTTTACATGCATCAAATGCAAAAACAATTGCAAGCTTCCTATTCCATCCCGGCGCCTGGGTTCCAAGAACTCGTCGGCGTATCCAACAGCATGCAGAAGATCTACCGCTTCATCCAGCAAGTTGCCATGTCAGACATTTCCGTATTGATTTGTGGTGAGAGCGGCACCGGAAAAGAGCTCGTCGCTCGCGCTATCCACCAGAAAAGTCTTAGAAGAGATCATCCTTTTATGGTTGTCAATTGTGGAGCCATTCCTGAAACGCTTCTGGAGAGCGAGCTTTTTGGCCATGAAAAAGGGGCCTTCACGGGAGCTTACGCGCAGAAGAAAGGAAAATTTGAGCTGGCGCATACCGGAACGCTTTTCCTCGACGAAATCGGAGAGCTGGTTCCATCGCTCCAGGTCAAACTTCTTCGCTTTCTCCAGGATCGAAAGATTGAAAGGGTCGGGGGGAATCAGCAGACCGAACTGGATGTTCGAATCCTAGCTGCGACCAACCGGGACCTGAGGAAAGAGATGGACAATCGAGCCTTTCGTGAGGATCTATACTATCGCTTAAATGTCGCCCCACTCACCATTCCTCCGCTTCGCGAGAGGAAAGAAGATATCCTCCAACTGGCCCGATACTTCCTCCATAAACATTGTCTGGAGAATCGAAAACCTCCTATTCCGCTTTCTGCCGAGGCAGAGAAAAAGCTACTTTCCTACTCGTGGCCGGGCAACGTCCGGGAGTTGGAAAATTTGATTCACCGGGCAGTAGTGCTAACCCATCACTCCGTCCTCGGCCCAAGCGATCTAGGATTTGATCTGAATCAAGTCGATTATGACGTAAATCTGAAGTATGCCAGGAGGGCTATGGAGGTCGATTATGTTCGCAGAGCCCTGTTGAAAAACAATGGAATCATAAGTCGCGCTGCGAGAGATCTAGGCATCAGCCGAGTGAATCTCTATGAGCTTATCGCCAAGTACATGATCAATCCCGAAGAATTCAAGCGATTGAGACCACACCGTCACAATGACAGCGCGCGGGCATTACAAACCAAACAAAACAATTGATAAAGAAACGGAGGTAACTCAAATTGGCAACGCTGAAAGAAAAATTAGAAAACCATACCGCAACTGCGGCGGTTATAGGTCTCGGTTACGTCGGCCTTCCGTTGGCTCTTGAGATGGTTAGGGCGGGCTTCACCGTAATCGGCATTGACATCGACAAGAAAAAGATAAGAAGCCTCGAGGAAGGAATATCCTATATCATCGATGCCCCAAGCAAAACGATCCAAGATGCTTTGCGGAAGAAGAAATTCTACCCCACGAGCGATTACACGGTGCTACGGAAGGCCGATACCATTAGCATTTGCGTGCCGACTCCTCTCAGCAAAAGCAGAGACCCAGATATCTCATTCATTCTCGGCGCTACAGAAGAAATTAAGAAGCATCTTCGGCCAGACCAACTCATTGTCCTGGAAAGTACCACCTATCCAGGCACGACCGAAGAACTGATTCTCCCTGAACTTGAATCCACCGGACTCAAGGTAGGCAAAGACTTTTTTCTCGCCTTTTCCCCGGAGAGGATCGACCCTGGAAACAAGAGCTTCGCCACTCATAACACACCCAAAGTCGTGGGTGGCGTGACGACCCAATGCAAAGACCTCGTCCAAACTTTTTACTCGCAATTCACAGAGCAAGTCGTGCCCGTCTCAAGCCCAAAGTGCGCTGAGATGGTCAAGCTCCTGGAGAACACTTTCCGAAGCATCAACATCGGCATGGTCAATGAGATGGCTCTCATGTGTGATCTATTAGGGGTCGACGTCTATGAAGTCATCGACGCGGCAGCGACCAAGCCCTTTGGCTTCATTCCGTTCTACCCAGGACCAGGCCTCGGAGGTCACTGCATTCCCATTGATCCCCATTATTTAGCCTGGAAGCTCAAGGCGCTCAACTTCCAGGCCCGGTTCATCGCCCTAGCGGCGGAGATCAACGGCATGATGCCTTCCGTAGTCGGCGGTTTGGTGACCGAAGCATTGAACCGCCTCGAAAAGAGCGTCAGGGGGGCAAAAGTCCTCATCCTTGGGGTAGCCTATAAGAAGGGCGTCAATGATTGTCGAGAATCTCCGGCCATTGACGTGATGCAGATTTTGGAGGCGAAAGGAGCGCGCATCTCGTATAACGATCCCCTGGTACCACGGCTGACCCTTGGAGAAAAAGTTGTTGAATCTGTGGAAGTATCCCAGGCTCTGATCAAATCTCAGGACTGCGTCGTCATCTTGACCAATCATGACTCGTACAATCTCCGTGAGATTCTTGGATCGGCCAAGATCCTCGTCGACACGAGAAATGCAACCAAAGGATTGGAAGAGTTCCAGGATAAGATCATCAAGTTGGGAGCGGGTAATCCTAGGAATGAGTCGACCGATAACAAAAACGAACGCAGCGATTCATCGACCCTAGCAGCGGCGCGCAACTCACAAACGCTCGTTTAAGAGATTTCGAAGGGGGTGAGACAGAATCAGCTCCACGTTCTCAAAGATCTCGGTGCTTAATCACTCCGCGCCGCGTCCTTGATCGTTCTGCGACGCAGCCTGCCCCGCGCTCATGACTTTGCAGGTCTCTTCGAGCAGGCCTCCGTTTTGCCGATTACGCCAAGATCTGGACGCACGGGCTAGCCAGAATATCGCCTAGGACTAGTGCGTAATCGTTTCCCAGATTGTAGACACTCTAGACTGATCCTGATGAGCTCCAATGTGCGCTTCCCCGGAGCTCCTAGGTAGAGTAAGCTCCATTCTAGAATGCTCCTCCTTCACCCGCTCCAGTTCCCACCACAATCGAGCCACATCCCGAATCTCAAAGCTCCTGTCGAAGCCAGGAAAAGACCTACTCTCCATGCTTCTTTGGTCATTTTCCAAATCACAATCCCTTAACTCATTCGGTACCGATTTGATGCTCTTCACGAGTTGGACAAAAATCCCCCGCAGAAATAAGGGGCAGACCGTCGTTGAAGTGGCCCTGATCTTTCCCTTGCTCGTCCTGCTGGTGGGAGCAGCAATCGACGGGGGACTACTGCTTTTTGTTTCTCACATCGTGCAAAATGCGGTCCAGGAAGGAGCGCGCTGGGCAGTGACGCGCGCCGATATTAAGCAATCTGCCGTTATCACTGAAGTCAATAACAGAATTCCTGAAACGCCACTTTTTGAAGACTTCAGGCGCAGCGTTAGTGTCTCGTGCGCCGTGTCAGGTGGTAAACCCTTCATAACCGTTCAAGCCAATGGCACCTTTAGATATTCCTTTATGAGCCTCATCGGGTTTAGGGCGACACCCATAACGCGCAGCGCGAGGATGCAGTATGAACGGAGCGCCGCCATCTGCCCTACAATCGCCTAGTAGACGTTTTATGCAGGCGTGCACGAGAAGAAAATCCAGAGGGCAGGCCATCGTCGAGTTCACGCTCCTCTTGCCGATCATCGTTCTTATCGTCGGTGGGCTCACAGACTTAGGCGT
>DASYRN010000145.1:0-12960 GCA_036004365.1 Binatia bacterium | reverse complement strand
CGTGAGCTAAATTACCCTGCTACCGATACTCCGACCAACCAGCCCACGCTATAAGTAATAGCTGAGGCAAGAAGCCCGATGCCGACCATTCGCATGCCGCTGCCGAGCGGGCCACGCGTGGTGAAAGCGGAAAGAAGCGCTCCAATGCCAAAGAGAGCCACGCAACTCGAGACAGCGCTCGCGACTAGGGCGCTCCTCCCTGAAGTCACCAGATAGGGAAGCACCGGAATGATCGCTCCGGTCACGAAGGCTAAAAAGGAACTGATCGCCGCTGCCCATGGCGAGCCCAATTCCGAAGGATCTAAACCCAGCTCTTCACGCGCTAAGGTGTCAATGGCCGTCGCTGGGTTTTTGATAATTCGCCGTGCTAGCCTGGACGCCTCATCTTCGGGAATTCCTTTCGCTTGATAAATGAGCGAAAGCTCCTCCTCTTCTTCCTTGGGTGACATCTCCAGCTCTTGCCTTTCCAGAGCGATCTGCTTCTCGAACAGCTCTTTCTGTGCAGCCATCGACACGTATTCCCCCGCACCCATGGAAAAGGCGCCGGCCAGGAGACCGGCAACTCCCGCAAGCAAGATATAGTCTGAACCGGCCACAGCTCCTGCAAACCCCATGACCAAACTGAAGTTCGAGACAAGACCGTCATTGACTCCAAAAACCGCTGCTCGCAAAGTGCCGCTGCGGCCAACATGGTGCCACCGTTCACGGCCCACGATCGCCTTTGGTCCGGTACCTAACTCCATCGCCTGGAGCGTTTCACGGTGAGATTTTTCTTCTTCGGAAAGACCCAAAGCTTCGGGCTGTCCCGCGTAGCGGTTCTCGTCCTGGCTCTCTAACTCAGTGACTATGGGCAGCACTCGCTGTGTGCCGAAGAGCCGCGCCAGAAGCCCGAGAAGCCGAACCCGTGCTGTGGGTGAATACTCGGGCACCGCCTCACCCGCCGACCGAAGAAGACCCTTCCACCGATTTGCGTGACGTTCCTCAGCCCGAGCGAGTTTCTCAAAGATCGCCGACCGCTTTTTATTCTTCTCCGCCGCAGCCAGAGCGCGGTACAAAGCGATCCCATCCATCTCGGCGAGATAGTTCGCACGATACCGCTCCAGATCGGCTTTCTGGCTTCTCTTCAGAGCTGCCGTTCCTCTCACTTCAGTTGTATTAGTTGTAATTAACGCGTTACCGGATTTATCGGGTCTCTTTCCGAACGCTTATTTTCCCAAATCACACGGGCGAACTTGTTCCTATGCGACCATTTGTAGTCGATTCTTCCACCTCGTGCTTTGTACAAACAGCGCCCCAGGCGCTGCGCGAGCTTCTCCGTGGTGGTCTCGACCCTCAGGTCAGCGTCTTCACTTACGATGCGCATGATTCTCTCTAAAGGGTTTTTCTCTCTCGCCCTTCTCTCCTCATTCCTCAGCAACTTAAGAAGTTCAACTTTCTCCGCTGAGTCCACTCCCGAGATTTGCACCACACCGAGCCAGTAGTGATCCCGTATCTTCTGACAACCGGGACAGTATATCAGGCTTACCCCGTCTGCGAGCGCGATGCGCTTGCGTATCTCTGCAGGGGGCTCGAGCGTCCAGCGCTGACGGTAGTAAACCGCCCCGCAACCCTGGCAAGAGAGCAATCCCTTTGGGGAGCGCTTGAAAAGATAAACGTCCCGCTCCACATCCGCCTCTTTCTTGTAAGCCGTGTTGTATCTTTTTCTTTGTCGACTCATGTCCCGCACCTCCCAGCTTCAGTTCATTTGTGACCGATAAACTTCTCGATCAGAGCCGCCAGCGGGCCCTGGGTCACTTTTTTTAAGACCCCTTCCAGTTCTCCTTTATCAAGCCAAATCCCTTCGCATCCCGTACAGCGCTCCAGAACAAATCCCATAAAAGTGTAGGTCTCCCAATTTCCTTGACACTTCGGGCAGCGCAGGGGAGAACCTGCCCCCTCAGTTTTCTCGACTTTTCTCAGCCGCGCCTTAAGCTTCTCGATCAGCTCACGATCCTTCTCGGCAAAGTAGATATCCTCCTTCGCCCGCTCCAAAAGCCTCATTTTCTCGCCAAATCGATCCTTCTCGTCTTCCATCTGACTACCCCGTATGCCCGTTCTCGAAAGACCGGCCGATACCTCTGAACTTCGCGGGTTCACGAGCCCGCTACTGGGTCAGCTCGTATTTCCTCTCTGCTGGCCACAGCCTGCGCAACTCTCCCGGGATAATGTGCTTAATATCTCTAATCTCGCCCTCAGTCACGTGCTTGGCAAGAACTTTGAAGACCGCGCGAGCGACCTTTTCGGGAACAACCAACTCATCGTCCCTAAAGTGCTTGCTGATCCGGACCAGAAAATCGGTCTGGTGGCGTTCCTTCACGGGCTTTCCGGTTGAGTCCCAGCCTTCAAAATAAAAGCCGCGAACCAGCATGGGTAACTGAGCACTAAGCTGCGCCGTCTCTTCTACTGTCAGCCTGTCGCGCAATGCGTGAAGCACCACCCTCAGGGCCAAATAGGCTTTGTGCTCGTCCTGCCATTCCAGTTCCAGCATAAGATCCCTGAGCCAAATGTGTGTCTTTTCCAAGGTCTTGTTAAAGATCGCAGTGTTCATATACTCACCTCCTGGTTTAACCGACAACCTTTCAATCTTCAAAGGTTTCAATTCTTTTGGTCGCCATTGATCGCTTGCCTCCTACAGTCTAAAGATTAGCTCTGAGTTCTGAAAACTATTACCACGCACATTGCGTGCCCATTCGAAGCCTGCGCTCCCTACCATCCAATCTTTGGATTTCCGACGTTTGGCTGAAGAACCAAAAAGAGTGCTTCTCACAAATGGGAAAAGAGCGGGTATAAACTCTCAGTTACGCAAAAAGAGCTCCTCTCGGCAGAAAAGTGCAACGTTTGCGGACCTTATGCGACCCCTTCCTAAGGCACAGCTTTTGCTCACACTGAAAGAGGAAACGGTTTGAAAAGCGGTGTTTGGAGAATTTCCCTGCAAGTGAGTTTTGCCTGGATTGCCAGGAGTTAAGAGAAGCGTTTGAAAGGAGTTGACCATGACTCATACCAAATATTCGGCTGACAAAGTTCCATCGGCAGTTTGCTGTCCCTATTTCAAACGGCTGACGAACATAACTGCCTATCCGATCCTGGGATACTGCGAGCGACCTTCCGCAGGACTCCAGGTGCCCGCCCTCGGGGAACTCCGACTTTTCTGTCTCAACTGCAATTACCGTCAATGCACCGGTCATCAGTCCGCTGCCGAGGCAGCTGGCTTTCCTGAACCTCAACCATTAGGAGAATAAAGTAGTGATACGACCCGCTCTTCGCTGGAGGTAGAAAAAGACTGCCTGGAATTTTGCAGAAGCCGGTGGAGTTAAGAGATTTCCAGCTCTTCCATCTTTCGATACAGAGAGGAGAGGCTGATGTCGAGGAGACGAGCGGCTTCTTTACGATCCTGGCCTACTTGCTCCAGGACCCGAAGGATGTGCTGCTTCTCGAACTGTTTCAGAGCCTCCTTAAGATTGTAGCTAAAAGATGGCTGTGCCTTCTGGCTCGCAATAACGGACGGCGGAAGATCCTTAAGCGTGATCCAATCACCTTCTGCCAGTATCATCGTATGCTCGATCACATTGTCCAACTCACGGACATTCCCTTTCCAAGGAAGCGACATCAGCAGACAAATTACCGCTTCTTCCGCACCTTTAAAATTTTTCTTCAGCTCTGCGTTATGCTTCTTGATGAGATGTTCGATCAGAAGGGGTATATCCTCTGGCCTTTCCTTTAAGGAAGGAATGTGAATCTCCATCACATTCAGACGAAAATAGAGATCCTCGCGAAAGCGCCCTTCTTCGACTTCCTTGTGGAGATTTCGATTCGTAGCCGCGATGACTCGCACCTCGATGCGGCGCGGGTTCGTGCTGCCTATCGGCAGGATTTCCTTCGCTTCCAGCGCACGCAGCAGTTTAACTTGAAGATGGTGCGGGATTTCACCGATTTCGTCTAGAAATATCGTCCCACCCCGGGCGCGATCAAAAAGCCCCTCTTGGTTCGCGAATGCGCCCGTGAATGAACCTTTGATATGACCGAAAAGAAGACTTTCCAATAGAGTTTCAGGTAGAGCCCCGCAGTTGACGGGCAGGAAAAGCCGATCCTTGCACTCACTATTCGCATGAATGGCCCGCGCAATGACCTCTTTTCCGCTTCCACTTTCCCCGGTGATGAGCACCGTCGCCTGGGTGGGGGCAACCTTCTTTACCATCTCAAGAACGTCCCGTAACGCCTTGCTCTTGCCGATGATCTCTCCGAAGCTGTGTTCCACCCACGGCCTCCAGCGATAAATACCAAATCATACCTTTACATCAGATTTGGTACAGATGACAAATCTAAACGCGGCAGAAGAGTTAGTTCACTCAGTGCGGGAGGCGGGACTTCAACAAGTCTCTAAAGTTAGAGTTGTTCAGCGGAAGCCAAGAGGTCCGGATCGTCGCAGTATTGGCGGAGGGCGGATTTGAGCTTTTGTCTTTGAACGCTTGCTGGAACGCCGAGGTTTTCCAGAGTTTGGGCGATCTTGGGACCTCCTAGATGAAGGAGCTTGCTGTAGATCGCGTCGATTTCGGAAGTCTCTATCTCCAAGGCGATTTTAAAGGCTTGCTCTACGGTAAGAGATGGAGTCCCTTTGCTGAGAAAGTCGAGAAGTTTCTCGCGCAGCTCATCGGCCTTCTGTCGAGTTACGCTCGGATCCAGAGTCTCATCGGAGTAATTTTCAATCATTTCCTTACAGGCGAGGAGGATGGAAGAGTGCTGCTCCTCCTGAACTGCCATCTCCCACCAGAAATCCCGAAGCTCCGGGCGAGGGAGGAAGAGGTGAGAAAAACGAAAATAGATCTTGCCGACAAGATTTTCTATCTCCGAGAACTGCTCCAGAGGATCGAATTGCATGTCAGTAACTTTCCTCAAGTCTGTCCCGGAGAAACTCGAGAATTTGAATATGCTTTTCCGAGTCGTCGATCATGGTTTTTAAAAGCAACGTGAATAGGCCCCGATAGTAATGATTGCACTCCTTCATTAAATTTTTGTATTCCTTTATCCCCTCCTTTTCAAGCTGGATGAAATCCTCAGTAAGCCTGAGAAGTTCATTTTTCTCTTCGGTCAGCTCATAAAGACCAGTGATGGCGTCCTCCGGCCTGGTCCAGTTGAGGCTTCCTTTGAGGGTCGAGACTATGGAGTGGGTTACCGTATAGTGCTTTTCCTCGTCGGAGATGATGAGATGAAGAAGGAACTTGACAAGGGGATTTTTGTATTTCTCAGCGATCTCCTTATAGCGTCGAGTAAAATTTGCTTCTTCGCTTTCGTGAGCTTCAAATTCGTTCATCACGCGTTCCACCTCAGAGACGTCTGTCGAACCTAGCGCGCCTGTCTCAGGGCTATAAGCTACAAATCCCGCAGCCATGGTGGCTGCATAATCGATTTCTGGCTTCTTTTCCATGACTCTTCTCCCTTCTGGTTTCTTTGTGCTCTTGGAGCCTGCTCGGTACAACTGTCCTGATCACGTCACCGTCGCTTCTCGATTCACCCGGAACAGCCTGCCCGGCTTCCAAGGCGTGCCTAAAAGCGGCAGCAACCAGCGGTCCAGTCCGATCCAGCCGGCGGTGCGCCAAGCCAATACCAACCAGGTGGAAATTGCGAACAAGAGACCGTTCGTCGATGCCGAGCCAGCCATGATGAAGTTCCAGTTCATAAAGCCGCCCATAAAGGCCGCGATGCCTGTAAAAGCTCCGAGAATGAGTGCGATGCCGATGGCCAGCTCACCGAAAATGACAAGCTTAGAGAACCACGTGTAAGAGCCCGTATCGAGTAGAAATTGGATGAAGTCCCGATACCAATCTACCGCGATGACCGGTTTCGGCTTGAGCTGCAAACCTCTTTGCCAATACTTCATAAGGGCTTCTCCGGTCTGAATCCAGGCTGGATCAGTAAATTTATGCCAGCCTGCCTCCAGCCACTCCCAACCCAAAAAGAGCCGTAGCGGAAGCCAAAGCCATGCTAGCCTTGTATCCGCGAAGAGGAGCTTCGCCAACCGCGGTTCCTCCAGAACAGTCGACTCGTTTTGCATATTCTGTCTCCTTCCTTGCATGGGCTCGCGACGTACGACCCATGCCAAACAGATGAGCAAGCCACATGCCAAGAAAAGACCCGAGAAAGACAGCGGTGTTAGAGCCTCCGTTCCAAAAATTTCCCAACGCTGGGAATTTGCCACTTGTTCTTCTCAGCTTTGGGAAGGATTCTCCGGCTCTCCGTGAACATCTTGCGGATTCCGCAGAATGAGGTAAAAATCTATCAAGCAGGCATAGTTCAGTAAATGAGAAGCCTCTGCAATCAGTCGCTATATCCACTCAAAAGAGGAAAGTGATGGAAGAAAGCAAAGCATCGAATAGCAGCCGTCCAGAGAATGTCGGTGTCTTGGTGGGGGGAGGACCGGCACCGGGAATCAATGGAGTGATCGGCGCTCTAACTCTCGAAGCTCGTAACCAAGGACATGAAGTCATCGGTTTATACGACGGCTTCCAGTGGTTGATGCTTGGAAACACAGAGAGAATCAAACCGTTAGACCACGATGACGTCTCGCGGATCCATTTCCAGGGTGGATCCATCCTAAACACCTCACGGGCAAATCCGACCAAAAAGCCGGAAGACCTCGAACGCGTCCTCGCCGCTCTGCAAACTTTGGGCATAGGCTACCTGGTCACTATCGGTGGCGACGATACGATGTTCGCCGCCAGTCAACTCGCGAAGCGGGCGGGCGGCAAGATAAGAGTATGCCATGTGCCCAAGACGATCGATAATGATCTCCCCTTGCCCGGCGAGATACCGACCTTCGGCTTCGAGACGGCCCGGCAGTTGGGTTTTACTTTGGTACAAAATCTGATGGAGGATTCCCGAACCACCAATCGCTGGTACTTTATCGTGGTGATGGGGCGCTCCGCCGGCCATCTTGCACTGGGCATAGGAAAAGCCGCAGCAGCGACTCTGACGCTTATACCGGAAGAGTTCCCTGGTGCGGTCCATCTTGACACCCTTTGTGACATTTTGGAGGGAGCGATACTGAAGCGCGAAGCGTTGTGGCACCGCCCGGACGGCGTCGCCGTAATCGCGGAAGGTGTTCTGGAGCGTATCCCCGCTGAGGAGTTGGCGGTAATCGAAGGGGCGCGCATCACCCACGACGACTACGGTCACCTGCGTCTCGCCGAGATGGACCTGGCCTATATTTTGAAGAGAAGGGTAGAGGAAAGGTCCGCTGGTCGGAAAAAACGAATCACGCTCGTTCACAAAACCATCGGCTACGAAGTGCGCTGCGCCCCTCCGGTGGCCTTCGACTGCGAGTACGTCCGAGCCTTGGGTTACGGCGCCGTCAAGTTCCTCTTAAACCCCGATCATGAGGCTGCTAAGATCGACGGAGCCATGGTTTGCCTCGACGAGGGAAAACTTCGGTATTTGAAGTTCGATGATCTGCTGGATCCCCGGACGGAAAAAACGAGAGTTCGGCGAGTCGATGTCAGCAAAACCTCTTACCTCATTGCCCGAGAGTATATGATCCGGTTGGAGCAGGAAGATTTCGAAGACCCAAAGAAGCTAAACGCTTTGGCGAAGGCCGCATCGTCGGCCAAACAAGCTTACAGCCTCGAAGAATTCAAAAAGAAATTCCAATACCTGGTGACAGATTTCCATGCGCACACTTGAAAAATCGGTTAAGGAGGTTTTATGCCAGCTCGTGTAGCCATCAATGGATTCGGCCGGATCGGTCGTTTAACCCTGCGTTCCCTTCTTGAGCGGCACAAAAATGAACTGTCGGTGGTCGCTGTCAACGACATGGCCGATCTTGCAACAAACGCTCATCTGTTCCGATACGATTCGACCTATGGCGCTTTTCCCGGCCCTGTAAAGGTCGGCGAAGGCACACTCGAGATCGACGGATGGGACATTGCAGTTACGAACCAGAAGGACCCCTCGAAGCTCCCGTGGAAAAATCTAGGTATCGACATCGTCATTGAATCGACGGGAGTGTTTACCGACGGTGCCAAAGCGCGGTCCCATCTGGATGCGGGCGCAAAAAAAGTGATCATCACCGCGCCGGCCAAAAATGAAGATATCACAGTAGTGCTAGGGGTGAACGACTCGGCCTACGATCCCAAAAAGCACCTCATCATCTCCAACGCCTCCTGTACGACAAATTGCCTGGCGCCGGTGGCCAAGACCTTACATGACCGCTTCGGCATTGAGACAGGTCTCATGACCACGACTCACGCCTACACCAACGATCAAAGGATTCTCGATCTCATGCACGAGGACTTGAGGCGGGCCCGCGCCGCCGCGATGAACATCGTCCCAACCAGCACGGGGGCGGCCCAGGCAATCGGTCTCGTGATTCCCGAGCTTCGCGGACACCTGCACGGCCTTTCACTTCGGGTTCCAACGGCGACCGTCTCAATAGTCGATCTAGTCGCGAATCTTAAAAAATCTGTCACGGTCCAGGAGATCAACGCGGCAATGAAGGAAGCTGCTGAGACTTACCTCAAAGGAATTCTCGCTTACTGCGACGAACCGCTGGTCTCAAGCGACTTTCGGGGCCACCCCGCTTCCGCTATTGTGGACAGTCTATCGACGGTGGTATTGGATGGTAAGATGGCAAAAGTCCTTGCGTGGTACGATAATGAATGGGGTTATAGCTGTAGAGTTGGCGACCTCACCGCCTTCATTGCAAAAAGGGGCTAAAGGAGACTCACCATGATGGCAAAAGATATCATGACCAAAGAAATCATCACGGTCGACCGATCGACTTCAGTCAAAGGTCTCGCAAAAGTCCTCACCCAACAACAAATCAGCGGCGCCCCTGTGATAGATAAGAAAGGACAAATGGTAGGTGTCGTCTCAGAGGGCGATATCGTCGCCAAGAGGGGAAAACAGGTCAAAGATATCATGACCAAGAAAGTGATCGCGATCAATGAAGAGACCCCGCTGGAAGAGATCGCATCCCTAATGGCGACTCACAAGATCAAGCGGTTACCCGTGATGCGCGGAAAAGAACTCGTGGGAATCGTCAGCCGCGCAGACATTGTCGGCGCTATCGCGTCGGGCAAGCACATCGCATTGCACACACCCATCTACGATTTTTAAGTCCAGAGACCCTCATCTTACGAGAGCATATTCTATCGTCTTAGCTCTAATCGGTCGCCGAGCCTAGATAACGCCTCGGCTCGCTGTGGAAAGAGCCGCGATAGATAGGTAATATTAAGCATCCATGTCTCCTGTTTATATTGCCGGAGTGGGCATGACGAAGTTCGGAAAGAGCTCTCAAACCCTTTCCGAGTTGCTTTGGGAGGCCGCCTCGAACGCCCTGTCAGCCTCCGCTGTACAGGAGTTCGATGCGCTCTACATCGGCACCATGAATCCCGAAGAGTTTACCGGAGACAGCAACATCGCTTCGCTGGTCGCCGACGCCTTAGGCATGACCGGGTTGCCCGCCGTCCGAGTAGAGACGGCATCTTCTGCTGGGGCGGCAGCTCTTCATGCCGCGTTTCAAGCCGTCGCCTCGGGGTACTACCGACACGTTCTTGTTTTGGGTGGCGAAAAGATGACCCATTTGAGCACCAGTGCAACCACGCGAATTCTAGCCGAGGTGATCGACAAGCAGGAGCGGCAGTGCGGAGCCACGATGCCTGCCTTGGCAGCAATGATCACCGAGAAATACCGGAAAAAATATCGGCTCTCCGTCTCCCGACTCGGAGACATTCTTTGTCGCGTCGCGGTAAAAAACCACTTCAACGGCTCTCGCAACCCCTACGCCCAGTTCCAAGAACCGCTATCGGAAAAGAATTATTTCGCGAGCAAGCTCGTCTCTACCCCTTTAAGACTTTACGATTGCGCTCCCATTACGGACGGTGCGGCGGCGGTCATTCTCACTTCCGAGCCGACGGACATAGCGATCACCGGCATCGGCCATGGAACAGGGCCCATGGCTCTTAGAGAGCGCGACTCCTTTACGTCCTTTCGTGCAACGAAGATCGCGGCTTCGCGGGCCTATCACATGGCGGGAGTCTCGCCCGGTGCGATAGATTTCGCCGAAGTTCATGATGCCTTTACTCCTTTCGAAATAATCTGCACCGAAGACTTGGGCTTTTTCCCGCCCGGAAAGGGCTGGCAAGCCGTCGAGGAGGGAAAGACATCATTACAGGGATCCCTGCCGATTAATCCGTCCGGAGGTCTTAAATCCCGCGGCCATCCGGTAGGAGCAAGCGGGGTAGCGCAGGTCGTAGAGAACGTACAGAGGTTAAGGGGAGACTCGCAAACAAGATTTAGGCGCGAGCCCAAGCGCGCTTTGTCCCAAAGCACGGGAGGTTTGGGGAGCAACAACTTCGTCACCATCCTGGAGCGCTGTGACAGTCCACCGCCAAGGGCCGAAAATTCTCTCAAGATGCCACCGCCAGCCCCAATCCATACAATCAAGGCGTCCCAACCACCGGCTGAAAAAGATTTCAATGATGAAGGAGTTATTGAGACCTTTACGATCCTTTACGTCACCCCTGATGGGTTTCTTTCGCCCCTGGCCTTGGCCCTTATCCGCGACCGCGAAGGACGCCTGATCATGGCCCAAGGTGAAGATATTACCCATTTGAAGATCGACAGAGAGGTCTATCTAAAGAAAGTGGGAGATCGATATCTCTTTACCGTAAAGAGTCAGTTGCGAAAAGTCAGAGAGGCGTTAAATAGGCTCTTCATGCGCCGCGAAGAAACGGCTCGGTAAAAAGGAGAAGTCATGATTATCCGACGGCCCAGCCGGGCAGAAAGGCGCTTCACATCCTTGACGAGGCTCCTCACCGAGGAACTGAAAACAGCGATCATCACCGGCAAGCTCGCTCCAGGCGAGCGCATTTCCGAAGAAAAACTCGCGTCCTCGCTGAAGGTAGGCCGGGTTCCGCTGCGCCAAGCGCTGCGCCGGCTGGAGGCGGAGGGATATGTCACCTTCCTGCCGAACAACGAAGTGGCGGTCAGCAAGCCCACCAGGGAGGAGCTGGAAGATTACTACACGATCGCGAGCGTCCTGGAGGGGCTGGCGGCAAGGCTGGCCGTGGAACGCGCCCAGGCGGAGGAGCTCTCGCGCCTGAGAGAGCTGCATCAACTCCTCAGGGAAGCCTACAAAGAACGGAATTTCGGGCACTATTTCGAGGCCAACAGCAACTTTCACCGTTTCATAGCCGAGATGGCAAGGAATGAGCGGCTCTACCAGCTCATCGACCAGATGCGGCAGGAGATACAAAAGGCGCGCATCCTTTCGCTCCATTTACCCCATCGCCTCGATTATTCAATGCGTGAGCACGACCAGATTCTCGATGCCTTTCTCAAAAAAAATCCGGAGCTGGCCGAAGCCACTATGGTGGCGCACTTGAAGCACCAGTTGGAGGCGTTGAAAAAAATGTTGGAGCCTGCTTAAGGATGAGGCGCGCGTTGCAATTCCTCTAAAGCCATCTTGGCCGCCTCTTGTTCGGATTGCTTCTTGCTTCGACCTTCTCCCCGGCCCAAAATTTTCCCCCCTATACTGATTTCGGTAACAAACCGCTTCTCGTGATCCGGACCGATCTCTGCGACCAGGCGGTAAGCCGGCGGAGCGTGAAAAAACATCTGACTGATCTCCTGCAGGCGAGTTTTGTAATCCTGCAGCCCAAATTTTTTCTCTTTAAGGTCTGAGGCAAAATAGCTCTCCACCACTTGCCGCGCTGCCTCGTAACCCCCGTCCCAATAGACCCCGCCGAGAACGGCTTCAAACGCCCCCGCGAGGATAGATTCCTTTTTTCTCCCGCCGCTGCGCTCCTCGCCTCGTCCCATGCGGAGCAGTTTGCCTAGATCCAACTCTTTGGCTTTTTCGGCTAAAACGGCAGAGTTGACCAGAGAGGCCCGCATCCTTGAAAGGTCTCCCTCGCTTTTCTCCGGGAAGCGGCGCATAAGGAGATCGCTAACCGCTAGGTCCAAGACCGCGTCACCGAGAAATTCAAGGGTTTCATTGTGGCTCGCTTCTTGGTCTCGGCCGTAGGAAACATGCGTGAGGCAACGAAGAAGAAGGGCTGAATCAGAAAAGGAGTAGCCTAGCTCTTTTTCCAAACGAAGGAACTCCGGTTCTCTTCCCGCCCCTTCCATTGGCCTCCGCCTTCGATTTTGGATTTTTGATTTTGAATGTCCGATGAAATTCCGCAACCCTGTAACCTTGAACTTTTAAACCCTTAAACTGGCATCACCACTCGCTCTTCCCGTCAGCCAACTGCCATCGAGCCCGTCGATCGCGACCCCCACCTCACGGTTGACCAAACCTTCACCCGCGCGGACCAATACCGAAAGATAGTTTCTGCTATGGCCTCTGTAAACCCTCTCAGCGCCGACTGCCGCTTCTTCCAGGAGAACAGATACCCGTTCGCCGACAAAGCGGCGGTAAAACTCTCTCTTTTTCTTTGTTCCAAGCTCCCGCATAAGCCTTGCCCGTTCCTTTTTTGTCTGCGAAGGCACATGATCCGCAAGCGAGGCAGCCACAGTCCCGGTCCGAACGGAATAGGGAAAAACATGAAAATAGGTGAGGGGAAGGGAGGAGAAAAATTCCAGAGACCGCTGGAAATCGCCGTCGCTTTCGCCGGGAAATCCGACGATGATATCGCTGCCAATGGCCGCGTCCGGAAGCACCCCTCTTGCCCGCAGAATGAGCTCTCGGTAATAGGACGTGTCGTAGTTACGCCGCATCTGTTTCAGAATCCTGTCCTCTCCTGCCTGGGCGCAGATATGGAGATGGGGACAAAGGCCATCGGTTTGGGCCATCAGGTCGAGCAGCCTGTCCGGCATCTCGCGTGGGTCGAGGGAGCTCAGGCGGAGACGAGCGATAGAGCCCTTTTCCAGGATCCTTTCTAGCAATGATGTCAGATCCACTTTCGGGGCAAGGTCGTGGCCATA
>DASYRN010000144.1:0-17983 GCA_036004365.1 Binatia bacterium | reverse complement strand
CTAGTTCATTCGGACCGAGACTACTTTGGAGATCCCGGGCTCCGCCATCGTGATCCCGTAGAGAATCTCGGTCGATTGCATGGTTCTCTTATTGTGGGTAATGAGGATAAATTGCGAGGATTGACTCATCTCTCCGATGATCTCATTGAACCGGTCGATGTTGGCGTCATCCAGAGGCGCATCGACCTCGTCGAGAAAGCAGAACGGACTCGGCTGGGTCAAAAAGATCGCAAAGAGCAGGCTGACCGCGGTCAGGGCCTTTTCCCCACCAGAGAGAAGAGTAATCGACTGGAGCTTTTTTCCGGGCGGCTGGGCGACAATGTCCACACCGGTCTCCAGCAGATCGTTCTCGTCCGTCAATACAAGCCGGGCCTTTCCGCCGCGAAATAGGCGCGGAAAAATTTCTCCAAACCGTTGATCGATCTCCTCAAAACTCTCTCTGAAGCGAAGCCGACAAGTGCGATTGAGCTTGGCGATGGTCTGCTGCAGATCGGCCATCGATTTCTCAAGGTCCTGTTTTTGTTGGTTCAGGAACTGGAATCGTTCGTTAAGCTCCTCAAATTCACCTATGGCGGCCAGATTGACCTCTCCCATCCGCTCCAACCGCCCCCGCAGCTCCTCGATCTGTTGTGAAAGATCTTCCGGTACACCCTCCGAGATTCGGTCGGAGGCCGAGATCCCGAGATCGACATCGTATTTTTCTCGCATTCCCTCGAGAAGGTGCTGCAAGTGCAGTCTCTTCTCGGAGAGAAGCAATTGAATGCGACTTCTTTCTTCTTGGCCCTCGTTCACCTGAGGACGCAGCTCTTTGATGCTTTCCTCCGTTTCGGCCAGCCGGCGCGAGGTTGTCTTGTAGTTCTCCCGCTTTTTAGTCAAACCCTCCTCGAACTGCTTCAACTTGTTTCTTTCGTCGATCAGCGTTTTGTTGCCAAGAACAATAGCCTCTTTCAGCTGATCTTTCCTGGCCTTGGTCTGCTCCACCTCAGACCCGAACGACTGAGCTTGCTCCGACAGCTCTGTTTGAAACTTCAGCAGGTTTTCCAGGTTATGGCGGGTGTGCTGCTGTTTTTCTCCTATGGCGACGCCTCGAATTCGCGACTCAGTGACCTGCTTTTCGAGCTGTTTTGCCTCTTCTTCGGAATGCGCCAGCGCCTCCTGTTTTCTTTGGAAAAGTTCCTCTCTCATCCTTCTCTGCTCGAGAGCGGCTTCTACTTTCTCTTGGCTCTTATTGGCAAAATCGAGCAAAGACTCCGAGTTGGCAGAGAACTCTTTGTGCTCTAGGTCCAGCAACCCGAAGGCTTCCCGTGAACGCTGGGTTTCGCGGTCGATTTGGACCAGCTCCTGCTCAAATCGGAGCCGCTCCAAGGCGAGAGCATGCCCTTCTTCTACCAGAGACGATCGCTGCTTTTCCGCCTGCTCCAAGAGGGACTTCATAGCGCCGATCTCTCTCTCCTCGGCCTGGAGTGCGGCTTCGTGTTGGGCCAGAAGAGTCCCGGCCTCCTTCAGCTGTCGCCTTTGGGAGATGAGGCTGCCTTCAAGACTGTCGGTGCTTCCGCCAGTGACTACGCCCATCGAGTCTATGACTTCACCCTCCGCGGTCACCAAAGTGCAGACAAATCCGTTGCGGTTCCACAAATCCAAACCCGATTTCAAATCTCGGACAATGAGCACGTCGCCGAGGAGATAGTCAGCCACTTCGTGATAGCCCTTCTTAACAGAAATTCTTTTAAGCAAGGGCGCCACAATTTCAGGCTCGGACAAAGGAAGGCGATGTTCGTGTTCTTCTTTGCGGGACAACCGGCGCGGGATAAAACTTCCCCGGCCGGACGACTCGCGCTTCAAATATTCGATCGCCTCCATTCCCTCCTCCTGGCTCCGCACAATCACATATTGAAGGCGCTCTCCGAGTACCGCGGTCAAGGCCTTCTCTAAAGTTTGAGGCGCGTCGATAACGTCAGCGACCAAACCGTAGACACCCTCAAAGCCCGCCTCTTTTTCCCGCTTGAGCATGATAGCCCGAACCCCTTCCTGCACCCCTTCGTAGTTCCTTGTGAGAGCTTCCAGCGAAGCGATCCGAGACCGGGTTTCTTGAAGCTGCTCCTTCAACACCTCTCTCTTTTTCTCCTGCTCCTCCCTCCGACGGGCGTAATCTTCGATCCGTCCTGTGGACTCGGCGGTTTCTCTCTCCGCCGTCGTCGCTCGTTCCGCGATGCGATCCAGAGCCTGCTTCTTCTCTTGGCGTTTCTTTTCCCAGGACTCTAGGACTTGGGCATTCTCCGCGGCCTCGCCGCGATTTTTAGCAAGTTCCTTTTGGATCTCCTCCTGCCTCTTTTCACCGGCAGCCAGCTCATTCTTGAGATTGGCGACCTGGTTCCACAGCTCAATCAGAGCCTCTTTTTCACGATCGACCTCGGAGCGAAGGTCCTGAATCTTCTGCTTGGTCTTTTCCCACTCCGTCTCTTTTTCCCGCTGGTGGGCCTCCTCAAACAGGGAAAGTTGGATGAAGTTCTCCGCGCTGTTCTTAAGCTCCCGGATTTCCCCTTCGATGCGACCGAGCCGCTCTTCGATCTGCCGAACCTCAATTTCTCCCTTCCTCTCAGCCTCTTCCAGGTGGGAGAGATCCTCTCGTAAAAAAGTAATTTTCTGCTCGCCGGTTTGGACCTGCACTTTAAGACGGTAAACGGCCTCCTGGTGCGAGTGGATCTGCCCTTCCTCCTCCAAAAGCGCCACTCGGATCTCCTCACTCTGAGACTCCTTTGAATGGATCGACGCGAGAAGCTGAGCCAGCCGGTCGTCGACTTTTTTGAGTTTCGTGTCCTGTTCGGTGATCTCGGACTGAAAGGCAGCCTTTTGCAGGATGGTCCAGGCAATTTCCTTATCCTTGAGCTCGGTTTTCAGAGATTTGTATCGCTCGGCCTTTCTTGCCTGGAACTCGAGGCTTCGAATCTGCCGCTCAATTTCTCGGACAATGTCGCTGACTCGGAGAAGGTTCTCTCGCGTCCGCTCAAGCTTTCTCTCTGCAATCAGTTTGCGGCTTTTGTATTTGCTTGTGCCGGCCGCCTCTTCGATAAGGGAACGACGTTCTTCCGGCTTGGCGTTGACCATCTCTTCGACCCGCCCTTGTTGCACGATGGAATAGGCCTTGTTACCGACTCCCGTCCCCAGAAAAAGCTCAATGATATCCTTGAGGCGACAAGGAACCTTGTTGATCAGATATTCGGACTCTCCAGAGCGGAAAAGCCTACGGGTAACCATGATCTCGCTAAAAGTGCTGTATTCCGTTGGACCCCGTCCGTCTTCGTTGTCGAGGATCAATGAGACTTCCGCCATCCCTGTAGCGGGCAAACTTTCACTGCCGCTAAAGATGATATCCTCCATCTGCAGGCCGCGCAGGTGTCGCGCGCTTTGCTCGCCCATGACCCAGCGCAGAGCATCCATGATATTGGACTTGCCGCAGCCATTGGGGCCGACAATTGCAGCGACTCGGGTCGGAAATTCGAGGACGGTCCTTTGGGAAAAGGACTTGAAGCCGATCATTTCGAGGCTTTTAAGCCGCATCGGTTAGTGCTTCACAGACGAAAAGAAAATCGGGCAGCGGATGGAATACCGGGCCGTAATATCCCACAAGGCTAAATAGGTGTCAAGAAAAATGACAATATAAGGGGTGCTATATGACACTTACCACAATATATTGCGACGTGCTACAAAATAAACTACTTTTCTAAAAGTTCGGTATTCCAGTAGGAGACATCGACGGTGTTGAGGAAGGGCAGCCATTCGTGGTAGCGGGAGAGATTGAAGGTCTCCAACATAAAAGGAGTCCATTTGGGCTTGTAGGGTTTGCGCAGCAGAGCCATCCCGGCCTCATGGGGTGTCTTTCCCCCTTTGCGCCGGTTGCACTCCTGGCAAGAACAGACCACGTTTTCCCACATGGAAGTTCCGCCTCGGGAACGGGGCACGACGTGATCGAGATTTAACTCATAGCGCGGGAGCTTTCTTCCACAGTACTGACAAGTGCATTTGTCCCTGGCATAGATGTTATACCGGCTAAAACGGACCTGCCGCTTGGGCACGCGATCATAGCCCACCAAAAGGATCACCCGGGGGACTCGGATAGCCCGATTGACTAATCCAATCGACTCATCCCTAACGGAAACGGAAAGATCGCTCCAGCTCTCAAAATCGAACGTCTGATAATTTTCATTCACCGCGCGCGCGATCCCCTGATAAAGAAGCGAAAAAGCGCGGCGGACCGACGTGACATGAATGGGAAGATAGGACCGATTTAGGATAAGAACTTTGGTGTTGAGAACCGAATAGCTCGGTATTGAAAGGGCATACTCCATAAATGGATACTGGCGACGAAAGCTAGAACAGTTTTATAAGATATCGGGGTGAGAAAAGAAAGTCAATCGCGTTAACGCTTGCTATTCTTCAAATTTCCACATATAAATAAAGTATTTCCGCTTGGCCCGACAGTTCTCAGGATCTCCCATGTTAGAAGAGATCCTACTTTTCGACCTTCCTAGCCCTTCAAGCCGATCAAGAGGTAACAAACCCCGTGAAGCAAGATATTATCATTAACGCTACGGCGCACGAGAGCCGTATTGCCATCATGGAAGACGATTCGCTCGCCGAGTTCCTGATTGAGAGGGGAAAGGAAAGAGGCATCGTCGGAAATATTTATAAGGGCAAGGTTTCCCGTGTGCTTCCAGGAATGCAAGCAGCCTTTGTCGATATCGGATTGGATAAGGCCGCCTTTCTCCACGTTTCCGATTTTTCCTCCGGACCGGAGGATGTATCCCGCCTCCTGACCGAATCTGAGGAGGAAATTATTTTTGAGACTCCCAAGCCTTCCTTCCATCGTCTTCCCATTGAAAGGCAGCTTTCCCGAGGACAGGATGTCCTGGTTCAAGCCGCGAAGGATCCTTTAGGCATGAAGGGGGCACGCCTGACCTCTCACATTTCGTTGCCAGGTCGTCATGTGGTCTTCATGCCCACGACCCGCCACATGGGCATTTCGCGCCGAATCGACGACGAAAAGGAAAGAAAACGGCTGAAGGAAATCGCCCAATCCCTTATGACCGACCAGGGCGGTTTTATCATGCGGACCGCTTGCGAGGGGCGCAGTAAAAGGGAGATTCAAAGAGACCTCGCTTTTCTCACCAAACTATGGAGAAGAATCAAAGGAAAATCTGAGTCGGCGGCCGCACCGGCTCTGATTCATCAAGATCTGGACCTCATCGCCCGCACCGTACGGGACTTCTTCACGACCGAGACGCACCAGGTCTTTATCGATAACGCTAAGGAATACCGTCGCATGCTTGATTTCGTTGGCCAGTTCATGCCGCGGCTGAAACCGAAGATCAAGCTTTACGCCCAGCCAGAGCCGATCATGAACCATTTCGGAGTTGAGCAGAAAATTGCCAAGGCTTTGGAGCCGAAGGCTTGGCTTCCCTCCGGCGGCTATATCATCATAGGGCGCACCGAGGCCCTGACGGCGATCGATGTCAACACCGGTCGATTCGTAGGCAGGAGAAACCAAGAAGATACGATCCTCAAGACCAACTTGGAGGCGGTCCAGGAAATCGTTTCCCAACTTCGCCTGCGAAACATCGGCGGCATTATCGTCATCGACTTTATTGACATGGAGAGAGAGTCCAATCGGAAAAAAGTCTATGAGACGCTGAAGGAGGCGATCAAGAAAGACAAGGCCCGAACCAAGATCCTAAAGATATCGGAGTTCGGCCTCGTTGAGATGACGCGCCAGCGCACTCGCGAGAGCCTGGAAAACATGCTCTTGAGCGCCTGTCCCTACTGCGAGGGCCGAGGCCGGATCAAGTCGAACGTGACGATTGCCTACGAGATCCTACGGGCGATCAAACAAGAAAAGACACACTTGGAAGACGGCAAGAGAATCATCGTGCGCATTCACCCCGACATTGCGAATCTTCTCTACGATCAAGAAAGCCAGAGCCTGGATGAAATGGAGCGGGAGATCAATCACAAAATCATCATCAAGGCCAGCGATAGCCTACCTCACGAGAAGTACGAAATCTCTACTCTATAGTTTTTGAGCGCCGGACCGCTTTCGATCCCTGAAGGCGGGATCGTTCAAGCTTTATCGCGACCAACGAAAGCCGTTGGCCCTTGATCTTCTATCAAAATATCTATATATTGTGATGATTTTATAGAGATGTCCATGGAACTCACCCGGCTGTTAAAGGCGCTTGCGGATCCGACGCGACTTCGTATCCTCGCAGTTCTGGCTGAAGAAGAGTTAACGGTCGGCGAAATCCAGGAGATTACCGATTCCGTGCAATCTGCCGTGTCGCGCAATCTGGCCATCCTTCGCGAGGCTGGGTTTGTGCGGGACCGTAGAGAAAGCACCAATGTTTACTTTTCTCTGCGCCGGGATATGTCGGAGCCCGCTAGACAGGTGTTTGATTCCGTGGCGCGCCGGTTCGGTGACTTGCCCGAAGTCAAAGAGGATCGGGGACGGTTGGGCCACTGCCGCCAGAGGCGTATGCAGCGATCGCGCGACTACTTTGAGGCTGTAGCGGGTGACTGGGAGCGGATTCGAAAGAATTACTTCGACGACCGGGTAACCTCGCTGGCCCTGGAAAAGCTCATGCCTTCGAACCTGACCCTGGTGGATGTCGGTTGTGGAACCGGCAGCCTCGCTCTTGAGTTGGCGCGCTTTGCCAAGCGGGTTGTTGGCATCGATCTCTCACGGGAGATGTTGAGGCGTGCCGCCCGTCTCGCGACGGAGAAAAAAATCTCCAATGTAGAGTTTCGTCGCGGCAATGCCGAGAGGTTGCCACTTCCGGATCGATCCGTGGATGCCGCCTTTTGCGTCATGGTGCTTCATTTTTTGCAGAATCCGACCCGAGCGGTCCGGGAACTGTGCCGCATCACGCGTCGTGGAGGTTCGGTTATCTTGCTAGACCTCGTACCCCATCAACAAAAATGGATGAGCGAAGAGATGGCTCACCGCTGGCTCGGCTTCGAAAGGTCCCTGATCGAAGAATGGCTTCGCGCCGGGGGTTGCACGCGGATCGAATTTGAGCTCACAGGTAGCTACGTGGGAAACAAACTCAACAGAAACGGCAAAAGACCGGTCGAGATTTTCGTTGCCCGCGGCATCATGCCGGCAAAAAAAGAGCGTCGGTCATCGGATTTGAAAAAAGAGTGGAAAACGTCGAATTCACATTGAAGCAACGGCTTGGCGAGAAAATCCTCATCATCGACGGCGCGATGGGGACAATGATCCAAGCGTTGAGGCTCGACGAGAAGGCTTTCCGTGGGCGGAGCTTCGCCGATCATACCCGGCCGCTCAAGGGTTGCAACGATCTCCTTTCAGTGACCCGACCCGATGCGATCGAGGAGATCCACCGTAGTTTTTTAGAAGCTGGCGCCGACATCATCGAAACCAACAGCTTTAACTCCAACGCCATCTCTCTATCGGACTATGCTCTTGAAAACGAAGCTTATGCGATCAATGCCGCAGCGGCGAAGATCGCCAGGCGCGCGGCTGATGCCATGAATCGAAGCACGCCGGAAAAGCCGCGTTTCGTTGCGGGCTCGATCGGGCCGACAAATCGCACCGGCTCGCTCTCGCCCGATGTCAACAACCCCGCTTATCGGGCAGTGACCTTCGACGAGCTTGTCCAGGCCTACTACGAGCAGGTGCGCGGTCTCGTCGATGGAGGAGTCGATCTCCTGCTGCCGGAAACGACCTTCGATACCCTGAACCTCAAAGCGTGTCTTTTCGCCATCGCCCAATTTTTTGACGACCGCGCGATTCGGCTGCCGCTTTTCGTCTCCGTGACGATCACGGACCGCAGCGGACGGACTCTCTCCGGCCAGACTCTGGAAGCTTTTTTGACCTCCATTTCCCATGCGGATCTCGCCGCGGTCGGCATCAACTGCGCTCTGGGCCCACGCCAGATGGTGCCGTTTATCGAGGAACTCTCACGCCAATCCCCTCTTCCCACATTCGCCTACCCCAACGCTGGGCTGCCCAACGAATTCGGTGGCTACGATATGGGGCCCGAAGAGTTCGCCCAATTCGTGGGGGAATGGGCGAAGGAAGGCTGGCTCAACTTGGTTGGCGGCTGCTGCGGCACGACGCCGCAGCACATTGAAGCCGTGGCACAGGCAACCGGCGGTCTCAAGCCTCGAATTCCTCCAGAGCGCGATTCTCACACGCATTTAAGCGGCCTGGAGCGGCTCACGATCCGCCCCGATTCCAATTTCATCATGATCGGAGAAAGAACCAATGTCGCAGGCTCGCGCAAATTCGCCCGGCTCATCCGGGAGGAACAGTACGAGGAGGCTCTGGCCATTGCGCGCGAGCAGGTGGAGGGCGGCGCCAATATTCTGGATGTGAACATGGACGAGGCGATGCTCGATTCCGCGAAGGCGATGACCACTTTTTTAAATCACATCGCGGCCAATCCGGAGATCAGCCGGATTCCGGTCATGATCGACAGCTCGAATTTCGACGTGATCGAAGCCGGGCTCAAGTGCGTCCAGGGAAAGGTGGTGGTGAATTCTCTTTCGCTCAAGGAAGGCGAGGAGGAGCTCAGACGTCGTGCACGGCTCGTGAAGCGCTACGGAGCGGCGGTAGTGATCATGGCCTTTGATGAACAGGGACAGGCAACGACCGTGGAGCACCGGCTTCGGATCTCCGGGCGAGCCCATAAGATTCTGACGGAAGAGATCGGCTTCGATGAAAGCGACATCATCTTCGACAGCAATATCCTGGTCGTGGCGACCGGGATCGAAGAGCACAACGAATACGCGATGAATTTTATCGACGCGGCTCGACGGCTCAAGCAACTCTTCCCGCGCTGCCACATCTCCGGCGGCGTCAGCAATATCTCTTTCTCCTTTCGTGGCAACGACACCGTCCGCGAGGCGATGCATGCGGCCTTTCTTTACCACGCGATCCAGGCAGGCATGGACATGGGGATCGTCAACGCCGGTCAGCTCGCCGTTTACGAAGCGATTCCGAGAGAGGTGCTCGAGCGCGTGGAGGACGTTCTCTTCAATCGCCGGCCCGACGCGACCGAGAGACTCTTGGAACTCGCTGAACGATACAAAGGAACAGAAAAGAGCTCCGCCGCGGAACAGCCCTGGCGCGAGGCAAGCGTGGAGCATCGTCTCTCGGAGGCGGTCATCAAAGGGATCCTCGATTACATCGAGCAGGATCTCGAAGAGGCGCTCAAAAAATACGAGCGACCGCTTCAAATCATCGAGGGGCCGCTCATGGATGGCATCAATGTGGTCGGAGATCTTTTTGGCGAGGGGAAGATGTTTCTTCCTCAGGTCGTCAAGAGCGCCCGAGTCATGAAGAAAGCCGTGGCCTATCTGACTCCGCTCATGGAAGCGGAGAAAAATACCAGCAACCAGAGCCGTCACCGCGCAAAGCTTGTCTTCGCCACCGTCAAAGGCGATGTCCACGATATCGGCAAGAACATCGTAGGCGTTGTGCTCGGCTGCAACAACTATGAAGTGATCGACTTGGGAGTCATGGTCCCGGCGGACCGGATTATCGAAACCGCGATCAATGAAAAGGCGGATATCGTCGGTCTCAGCGGCCTCATCACACCGTCGCTGGATGAGATGGTTCATGTAGCGCGAGAGATGGACCGGTGCGGCCTTAGGGTACCGCTTCTCATAGGAGGGGCGACGACGAGCAAACGGCATACGGCCGTCAAGATCGCGCCCGGCTACCAGCATGAAACAATCCATGTGATCGACGCATCCCGCGCGGTCCCTGTGGTCGGCACCTTGACCCTTCCCGATACCCGAAAGGAACTGGACGCGAAAAACCGCACGGAGCAGGAAGAGCTTCGCCGACAATACGAGGCAAAAACGGCGCTTCAGTTATTGACGTATGAAGAGGCGGTGCGGAAAAGGCTACACGTCGATTGGGATCAGGCCCATATCTATGTGCCGGAATTCACCGGCCGGAAGGTGCTGCGGGACCTTCCGCTGCGGGAACTCGTCCCCTTCATCGACTGGTCTCCTTTTTTCCACACGTGGGAGATCAGGGGCCGGTACCCGGATCTGCTCAACGATCCGGCACGAGGCCCTGCGGCCAGAGAGCTTTTCGCAAACGCGCAGGAGCTCTTAAGAGAGATCGTCGAGAAGAAGCTCTTAGTTGCCCACGCTGTTTATGGTTTTTTTCCGGTCAACAGCGAGAGAGACGATATAGTCATTTACACAGACGACGCGAGGTCCACGGAGCTCACGCGGTTTCACACCTTGCGCCAGCAAAAGGAAAATCAGGCGGCCAAGCCTCAGCTTGCCCTTAGCGATTTCGTTGCCCCCCGAGAGACCCGACTCACGGATTACATTGGAGCCTTCGCCGTGACCGCGGGCCACGGAACGCAGGAATTGGCGCGGCGCTATGAGAAGGAACATGACCAGTACAATGCGATCATGGCCAAGGCGCTCGCGGACCGCCTGGCCGAGGCCTTTGCCGAGTATCTTCACAAGCGGGTTCGAAGCGAGTGGGGATACGGCAAGAACGAAAATCTGACCACCGAAGATTTGATCGCGGAGCGCTATCAGGGAATCCGCCCGGCGCCCGGTTATCCGGCCTGCCCAGACCACACGGAAAAGAAGATTCTCTTTGATCTGCTAGAGGTAGAAAAAGCGACAGGGATCACGTTAACAGAGAACTTTGCGATGCTACCCGCCGCCTCAGTCTCGGGCCTCTATTTTTCCCACCGAGAATCTCGCTATTTTGCCGTCAGCGCCATCGGCCGGGATCAGGTCGAGTCGTACGCCGGGCGCAAAGGGATGACTATCTCTGAAGTGGAGCGCTGGCTTTCGCCTGTCCTGGGCTATGCCCCTCGCGCGTAGCGAATCGCGATTTAAGCTGAATATATCTTTACTCTAAACTCAAAACTGATTTTCATCCTTCCGTCTTTCTCCTTCATCCTTCATCGGAGCGATAGTGCCAGAGCTGCGGAATCGCGCGCGTAATGCCGAAGATCATGACGACGCAGACAAAGCCGCCGATGACCAGCGCGTTGGGCGCGCCCCACAGCTGAGCTGCGATTCCTGCAAGCAATGCACCGAGCGCATTCGTGCACTGAGCGAAGACCGTGATTAGGCTTGCAGCCCGCCCGCGCATCGCGTCGGGAGCCAAGAACTGGACCACGGTGCGGCGAACCGCCACACTGAGCGAGTCCATGTAACCCAAGAGCACCACCGATGCCGCCGCCATCCAGAACCATTTCGAGAGGCCCAACAGCATCAGCCCGCCCGCGAAGAAGAGCGCGGCGACAACGGCCAGCGCTCCTTTGCGCCTCACATCTCCGACTAGCAGCACCGAGGTGGAGCCGAGCAAGGATCCAATCGCCGGCGCACTGTAAAGGGCACCCAAGCCGGTGCCGCCCATCTTAAAGACGTCGCTGGCAAAGATCGGCAGGATGGGGCGGTAGAATCCGACGAGGGTGACGCCGAAGTCGAGCAAGAAAAGCGAAAGAATGATCCGCTGGATCCAGATGAACTCTAAACCCTCGACCATGCTGCGGACGCTCACGCGGCGTCTCTCGCCTTGCGGCTTCCCCGAGGCGTGCATCGCGAGGACGGCGACAATCGCAGGGGCGAAAAAGCCGGCGCTGATAAAATAGGCCTGCGCTACGCCGGTGTGATCGATCAGAACTCCCGCGATCGCCGGACCGACAAGGAAGCTCGACTGGAGGATCATCGAGGTCAGGGTGATCGCATTCATCAAATGAGAGGGAGGAACCAGGCTGGGAACGATCGCTGCGCGGGCCGGCCAACCAAAGACTTCAATAAACGACGCCAGCGTGCCGAACAGATAGATGTGCCAAACCTGGATGGTTCCGGTAACCGTCAAGAACCCCAGCAAGAGACTCGGGACCAAATGTAAGAAGTGGGTGCATAGGATGACCTTTTTTCGATCAAAGGCGTCCGCCAGGACTCCGGCGAAGAGCCCGAAGATGACATGAGGAAGCGCTTGCAAAAATCCCGTGAGGCCCAACTGAAAGGAAGAACCTGAGAGCTGATAGACCTGATAAAGAATGCAGACATTTCGTATCTGGGCTGAAGTCGCAGCCAGAACGCTGGAAGTCCAGATCAGACTAAAATCCCGGATCAAAAGAGAAGACCAGGGCCTGAGGACTACTTCGTTTGTTTCTGCTTGACTCCCCGAATCGTCGCTCACTTCAATCTCTTACCCCCCCTCACCCCTCTGACCCCTGCGAAGCCAAGAACAAGCCACACTCCAATCACGATTCGACCGATCCGCGCGCTACCTGGTTACTTTTTCTTGGCCCTATACTTTTCGACCTCAGCTTTTAAGTCGTCATATTCTTCACACTTTCCAAACCACGGGCAGGCCTTCGAAAGAGCCTGTAACTGCTCCTCGGCGTTGGCTAGCTGATCCATTTAGAGATAAAGCTCCCCCACGTATTCGTGAGCGCCACGATGATTCGGATGGAGCTTCAAAGCCAATTGGTAATGCTCCATCGCCTTTTCAAATTGCCCGAGATGCCGGTAGCTGTAGCCCAGCAGATTGTGGACATCCGCATCGTTAGGCGTCTCCTTGGCCGCTTTGGTGAGATGACCGACGGCGGATTTATAGTCTTTGCTCTCCACGGCTTTTCTGCCGGCCTCGAGGTCCGGAGATTGAGGCTTGGAGGGCGAGGGCGAATCATCGGCGAACGCCACCGGGTTATGCGGCAAGCCTAGAGATAAAAATCACAAGAATGGCCGCCAACCATTTCATAGAGATTCCTCCTTTTTCTTTTCCCTCTTACTCTAAGATCGGCGAGATATCAAAGGCAGACGCCTCAGGGAGCGTAAATGAGGACAATTTTCCACCACACTCTTAGCAACGGACTCAGAAACGCGTTGACAGATGATTTCTTTTCCTATTACCTCTATCCCACGACATCCGTGTAAAGGAGAGAAATTTCACATGGCCTACGACGACAGAAGCATTAAACCCATGAGCGCCAGCATGATGCGGGCGCGGATCGCGACCCGGGTCGTGGCCGGTTTGTATGAACGTGTGCCCACGATGATGACGAGTTCCGTCCGGCTCGTTGTCGAGCTGCCCGGCAGTTCAAACCATTCCGGCCCGCCCTACCCTTTCAACTTCGCCGTAAGTCCGGCGTGGTGTGGCGGTCTGGACGGCGCGCGGCTTGTGGGAACGAAAAAACTCGATATCGGCTGGCTCAATCCTTCGGTCGTGGCTACCATGGCCTACCTCGGCAAAGGACCCTTTCGCCGTTCGTATCCGCTGCGCGCGCTTGCAGTCTTCCCTTCATGGGATCGCCTCGTGATGGCAATATCCGGAAATCTCGGAATCCGTTCAATGGAAGAACTCAAGGGGAAACAGCCGAAGCTCCGCATCTCCGTTGCGGCGAATGATTGCGTCAGCTTCGCGATCCGCGCTCTCCTCAAGGCGCACGGACTCAAGCTGGAAGACTTCGTCGAATGGGGCGGCTCCGTCGAGCCGGTTGAAAGGCCAAGCAATCCACGCCGCCGCGACGGAATCATGTCGGGAGAGGTCAACGCGGTCATCGACGAAGGATTGGATTCTTGGGGCGACGTGGCTTTGAAACATGGGATGGTGTTTCTGTCCTGTTCCAAGAAGGGGGCAACCAAAATGGAGCGGTACGGCTTCCGGCGCGCTCCGCTTGGAGGCAGCAGGTTAAAAGGGGATTTCGATGCGTCAACAGAGGTGATCGATTACAGTGGCTGGCCGATCGTAACGCACGCGGAGCTGCTTGATGAACTCGCCTATCAGTTCGTCGCCACGCTGGAGCGCATCCGCGAGGAGATCCCTTACGACGCCGCTCAGATTCCGCCCATGTCATCCTTTTGCCGGAGCACTGAAGAGGGGCCTTTAGACATCCCGCTCCATCCCGGCGCGGAGCGCTATTACCGCGAGCACGGCCATCTGTAGGGAGTGAAGGGAAATGGGGCGCTGGAGTACGGGAGTATTGGAGTATTGGAGTCTTGCGTCTTAAATGCATCACTCCATGACTCCATCAATCCAGTACTCCAGTTTCGCCTCGCAACAGACCGTTGAAAAACTCTTCGTTCACCCTTCGACTCGGCCTGTCCTGAGTAGCAGGCCGTTTCCTTCGACCAAGCTCAGGACGAACGGCCTGCGTATCGAAGGGCTCAGGGCGAACGGAGGTCAGGAAATCATTGATTATTTTCCGTTCGTGCTGAGCTTTGTCGAAGCAGGTGGGCTTTTTCAGCGGCCTGGCAAGACTTGACAGAGGGTCTGGGTGTGCCATATTTCAGTCACCAGGCACGATCCTTCGAGGTCCACAAAAAAAAGGAGGGAGCTATGTTCTCTGCAATGAAACCCCTATTGAAAGTGCTGCTTCTGCTGACAATCACCGTGCTCACCGCCGGTGATACTTTTGCCCAAAGCCGTACAAAGATCCGCTATGCCTTGGGAGATGTCATCTCGATTGACGAGCTGCCGCTGCTGATTGCGAGCGAACATGCCAAGGCGCGGGGCGTCGATGTCGACATCACAGCGTTTAAGAGCGAGGAGCTCGCAACCCAAGCGGTGATCAACGGTCAGGCCGATGTCGGTCAGGGGACCCCCTATGCGGCAGTCCAGAAAGTGAACGTGCCGATCCGCTTCTTCTACCAGTTGAGCGCGCTTCAGTTCTTCCCAGTCGTCAACAAGGAGTCCTACAAAAGCTGGAAGGATCTCGACGGCCAGGAGATCGCCGTCCAGGGTCGCGGCTCGGGAACCGAGGCGATCATGCTCCTGATGGCCAAGGAGCACGGGATCAAGTACAGCAACGTCAGTTACGTCCCCGGCTCCCAGGTGCGTGCGCTGGCGCTGATCAAGGGCAACATCAAAGCGACGATTTTGGACGCGCCCAATAAGAACCTTGTCATGAAGGAAGCGCCCGACAAGTTCATCATCCTACCGCTCGGTAATGTGAAAGCGAGCGACGAGGCGCTCTTTGCCACAAGGGAATTTCTGGACAAAAATCAGGCGGGCGTCAGGATCTTCCTGGAAGAGCTGACCAAGGTCAACCGAGCGATCAACGCCAACCCGAGTTGGGTGCTGGAAGAACGCAAGAAGCTCGGGTTGCTGAAGGATCTTCCGGCAAAGATGGAGCCCGAGATCCTCCCGTTCTTTCAGGAAGCGGTCAAGAACGGCGTCTTCCCCAACGACGGTGGCGCCGAGAGCGCGGCGAAGAACGACCTAGAGTTCTACGGTCTCTCCGGCGCGCTGAAGGGTGAAAATCTGAAAATCGAGGATTTCTGGCATCTCGCTCCGCTCAAGGCGGCGCTCGCCAACGTGAAGTGATCTTTCGAATCCCATCGGACTGCCGGTTTGTTATGCACTGTCGTTTCGGCGTCCCGGGACCAGACTAAGTGGAGCGGAAGACCCTTATCGGCAATCGCCTCGCCTGGCAACTGATCTCTTTCGTTCTCTTTTTCGGCCTCTGGGAGCTCGCGGGCCGCTGGCCGATCAGTTTTGCCTTCCCCCCGTTCAGCAAGACATTTCTGGCGCTGCTCGGCATGATCGCCGATGGCAGCCTTCCTAAAGCCTATCTCTCTACCCTCCAACCGCTCATCATCGGGGTTGCCCTGTGTGGCTTAGCGGGGATCGGCTTCGGCATCGGCATGGGACTTTCCCGCACCATCGAGTGGTTCAGCCTGCCCATCTTTATCATCCTGCAGGCAGCGCCGATGGCGGCGATCATACCGTTGATCACCTATATCTACGGGATTGGACTCACCGCAAAAGTGCTGGCGGTCGTGATCCTTGCCGCGCCGGTCATCGTGATGAATTCTTACAAAGGGATACGCAATACGAACCCTTCGCTGATCCAGATGTGCCGCTCCTTCCTCGGGACAAGGCGGCAGGAGGTCATAAAGATCATCCTTCCCCACGCAGGCGCCTTGATCTTCGCAGGACTCAGGCTCGGGCTGGCGATGGGCTTCATCGCCATCGTGATCGCGGAGCTGATGATTACGCCGACGGGAATCGGCGATCTCATCAGCTATCACAGCTCGGTGGCCGGCTACCCGGAGATGTTTGCGGCGATCGCCTCGATCATCGTGCTCGCGGCGTTGACGATCCATGCGCTCGAGCGGCTCGAGCAGAAGCTCTTTCCTCCCGAAATACGAGGCTCGTGAGCATGTCGGCTGAGGCTATTGTCGAGGTAAGGGGGATCGGCAAAACCTACGACGGCGGCGTCGAGGCGCTCAAGGACGTAAGCCTGCCGCTTCCCCGTGGCAGGCTCAGCACACTTTTGGGCCCGAGCGGCTGTGGGAAGACAACGCTGCTCAAGATCATCGCTGGGCTGATCCCGCCCAGCCGCGGCGAGGTCTGGGTAAACGGGAAAAAGGTGGACGGTCCGGGGCCGGAGCGCGCCTTCGTCTTTCAGGACTTCGCGTTGCTTCCTTGGGCGAACGTTCTGCGCAATGTAGCGTTTGGTCTCGAGTTGCGCGGGCTTTCCAGAGAAGAGCGCGTGAAACTTGCGCAAGACTATATTGCCCGGGTCGGGTTGAAAGGCTTCGAGACCAGCTACCCCCACCAATTGTCGGGCGGAATGAGACAGCGCGTCGGGCTGGCCCGCGCCTTGGCTGTTGACGCGGACATTCTGCTCATGGATGAGCCATTTTCTTCCGTTGATGAACAAACCCGTCGCAAATTTCAGGAAGACCTGCTCGACCTGTTGCAAGTGGAGAGAAAGACGGTCATCTTCGTCACACACAGCATCGAGGAGGCGACCTATCTGTCCGATCGGATCGTTCTTCTCTCCCCACGGCCGGGGACGGTCTCGAAGATCATCCAGCCGAACATCGAGCGCACGGGAAGGAGCCCGGACGAGATCAGGCGTGATAAGAATTACCTCGACGTCGTGGATGAGATTTGGCAGATCTTAAAAAAATATGTTTAGAGGGTTCACTTTGCTGCGCCATACTGAGCGAAATGGAGTGTTGGAGTATGGGAGCATTCGAGTGTTGGGTTTTAAATGCATCACTCCATTACTCCACCACTCCTATACTCCAGTCTTCTACCCTGAAGCGAGCGGGGCGAATGTACCCTTCGACCCTGCTCAGGGCGATCGGCTAGTATCTGTAATGACGGTCATTGACCGTTCGTGCTGAGCTTAGTCGAAGCATGAACGGATTTCACATAGGCTGACAAAGCAGGTGGGCCTCTTTCAACAGGGTGATTTGATATGATCCTGTTCGGCAAAAAAATTCCCCTCTTTTTCTCGCTGGTAATCTGGTTCGTCGTCTGGGAACTGGTCGGCCAAGCCAAGCTCTCATCGATCATCCCGCCTTTCACCAACGTGGTCGCGGCGGGAATCACGATCCTGCCGACCGACAAGTTCAGCACGGCGGTTTCGATTTCCTTGCGCTCCTTTGCCATCGGCATGGCGTTCGCGTTACTGATCGGGATCCCCCTTGGTGTGCTCATGGCGCGGGTAGAGATCATCGGCAGAATCCTCGGGATGTGGGTGAATATCTTTATCAGCGCTCCGATCTCCGCACTCGTGCCGATCCTGATGTCACTGGTCGGCATCGGTGAGACCACGGTCGTCGTGACGGTCTTCCTCTTCGCCGTCTTCGTGATCATCCTGGACACACAGGTAGGAATAAACCGCGCGGACCGCTCACTGGTCGAGATGGCACGCTCGTTCGGCGCGCGGCGGCACCAGCTCTATACCAAGGTATTGATCCTGAGCGCACTGCCGGAGATTCTTGCCGGATTGCGCTTGGGAGCGATCCGTGGAGTAAAAGGCGTGGTCATCGGACAGCTTTTGGTGGCGATCATCGGCGTGGGAGAGCTCTTCGAGCTCTACTCCCAGTATTTTTTAATGGAGGAGTTCTGGGCGCTGGTCATTATCGTCTTCATGTTTGCGTTTGTAATTTCCGAGGCGATCGCCTTTCTCGAAAGACGGGTCGAATACTACGCCAGCGCGCGCTGAGC
>DASYRN010000143.1:0-9808 GCA_036004365.1 Binatia bacterium | reverse complement strand
CCCGGAGCAGGAACCTGACCAGCCGGCATGGACTGTCCGGCTCCCCCGGCACCGGGCCGGTTGAGCAACAGCTGTAAATTGCCTCGCGACAAGCTCGCGAAGCCAGGCGCCGGATGCATGTCGACTTTGAAGCCGAGCATGTCGGTGTAGAAGGGAATCACCGCATCGACATCTTTAACGATGTATCGAACACTGACCTTGCTCATGATCTTTCACCTCCAAAAAATGATTCTTAGAATTACCGAACTGTTACAGGCTCCTGCTCGCGCAAATTAGAGTCGGCCAGGCTTCGTTCTGCAGCAAGCAAAATGCCATGGATGAAACTCCTTTCCGCCAGGTTTACCAACTAATGCATCATCTCTCAAACACAACTATCAAACTCTGATGCAATACTGGTTCGCTTGATAAACTACACAACGGAAGTGCCGAGGAGCCGTCTTAATAGTCTTAACGCAAATTTCACACCAAAAACAGACACCGTCTGCAGAAGAAAAAAGGGGCATCAGGTCTTTGCACTGATACCTCGCACCTAACACCTCTTGCCTAGTCGAACAGATCAGTAAGAATTCAAGATCAAGACTTGGCGCCTCAAATCCTCGCTTTGCTTAATGGAACAAGAGAGAGACTCGTGATTTAAGTGAGGTGCTAGTGGCCCGGGGTTAGAGGAGATCACGCTTCACACGACGCTCCCAGGTGCGCGTGCAGACCTGTTCTTCACCTTCATACGCCTTGAGTTCAGCCTGCACTAGGAAATAATCTCGCGTCGAGGAAAAGCGAGTATACGTCTCGACCCGGGTATTCCACACGCCCCGGCGAAACAGAGTCTTCTGCACGACCTCCGCCTGTGCGGACAGTGGATCATCGTCGCCGATGCGAAAGCGCTTGAGGATCGTATGCCCGACCTCCAGGTCGATGGCCTCGATGCGTGCCAGCGCTTCACCGTCGAAGCCGCCGCGAGCACTGGAAATGGTATAGATCGTCTCGTTGCTGGCGCGATCCTGCTTGACGATCCGTTTCAGGGGGCGGGGTCGAAGCTCGGTTTGTTGCGCTCGCGCACGCTCGGGCGGTCCGAATGGCTTGAGCTCAGCGTCTCTCGGGTCCGGCGGACGTACAGGAAGATCCACATTACTCTCGCCGGTAAAGATGCCCACAGTCGCCGGCTGCGGTGCCGGCCATGCGATTGGCCAGTAGCTCGTGGAAATGGCCAAGCGCAGTTTGTGGCCCGCGGGAATTGCGTGCGCAATATCGTTCATCGCAACGCGTACACGGTAGCCTGTGCCTAGCTCGAGCGGTTCAGGATGCTCGTGGCCGTTGCGGTGCGTGAGATTTAGTAGCCCGTAGGTCACCCTGGTAGATGCGCCGTCAGGAGCGATATCGTTGAGGCGGACAGCAATAAAGGCGACGGGCTGATCGGCTGTAAGCTCGAGCGTTGCGACCGGCGCGCCCAGGATTTCCATCCGGTCCCGGAGCGGCTCCGAATCGAACGTCAACGAACAACCATCGTCACCGCGCTGATCTCGAGGCGTTTCTCCCAGCGTGCCGAAGCCGCACCAGTCGCCGGCGCCGAGCCCCGTCGTTTGCAGGGATTGAAAGTCGAGTTGGGTCTTCACTGTCGGAGCGTTGCTCAGCCGGCCTGGATCGAGCCAATAACGCTCAGTGGAGATACGCGGTGAGGGCCACTCTCGTTCCGCTACCCAGCGGCCGGGACGCTCTTTGTAAAAGGATTTGGGTGGAACGCTTTCCTGCATCCAGACGCGGAGCATCGGTTCCTCCATCATGCCGGTGTCGGTGCCCTTCAACCAGTGGTCCCACCAACGGAGCGCCTCCTGCAAAAACCCGATGGCCGGACCTGGGACGCCGTCGTGCGGATAGAGATGCGCCCACGGGCCGATGAGGCCTTTGCGCGGCACCTTGAGGCCGGCCAGGAGCCGGGGAATCGCGTTGGTGTAGGCATCGGCCCAACCACCCATCGCGTAGACCGGGCAGGTGATGGCGCCGTAGTTCTCGCACACCGACCCGTGCTTCCAGTAATCGTCCCGCCTCGGATGCGCAAGCCATACTTCGGGGAAAAATACGGCGTGCTCGAGACGGTCAAGCCACATGGCGCGCCATCGCTCTCCGACTAGTTCGGGATCCGGCGGATAGGCATTACAACTCATCAGCACAGAGCCCCAGGCCAGGTTTTCATTCAGCAGACAACCGCCCATGTAGTGGACGTCGTCGGCGTAGCGGTCGTCTGTGGAGCAGACGGTGATGATCGCCTTGAGCTCGGGCGGGCGGCGCGCCGCCACTTGCAATGAGTTGAATCCGCCCCAGGACTTGCCCATCATGCCGACGGGGCCGCTGCACCACGGTTGTTCCGCGATCCAACGGATCACTTCCAGAGCGTCTTCCTGCTCCTGCTTGAGATATTCGTCCAGCAAAAGGCCGTCTGAATCGCCTGAGCCCCTGAGGTCCACGCGTACGGCGGCATACCCGTGGCCGGCGAAGTAATAGTGCATGGGTTCATCCCGTGCCCGCGTGAAGTCGCGTTTGCGGTACGGAATATATTCCAGTATCGCCGGCACTGGGGTCGTCTCCGCGTCGTCTGGCAGCCAGATGCGCGCAGCCAGACGACAACCGTCCGACAGCAGAATCCAGCAATTTTCGATCACGCGCACGGCACGCGGAAACCGATCGACGATCTTCATCGATGCTCCGTCGGCACGATTATACTAGATTTCAACTCGGTGTTTGGATTTAGGCGGCTGCTCTAGTAGGGGGCTGGGTCGACCGGAACATCCGGGCAAGTTGTTCGCGGACTTCGAATCCCGCCTCGAGATGCCAACAATTGACGATGGCGAGCCTGAAACCGCCCGGCGGCATCGCATGCGTCTCCGGAGGTCTGTCGTCGTGAAAGGTAATTTGAATGCTTGAAATGCCTGGTCGCTGCAGAAATTCGTTGACCGCGTGTTGGTCCGGCTTCTTATATTGGGTGCCGTGCCCTCCATAGAGCACGACGCTGTATCCTGTGCAACGCGCTTCGTCGCGAAAGCGCCAATGTGCGTATGCATAGAGCTCGACCACGGCCTCGATCCAGCCAGGACCATACAGGTCCGGCCACTGGTCGGCAAACCGTAGGTGGCCCTCGATTATCTTGCCGCCGATGGTCTCAAAGTTGACGCAGCCCGTATACCCCTTGAGGTGGAAGCGGAGCCATTCGCCGCAGTAACGCTCGATCTCTGGCCGTGATTCCCCGAGGATAACCCAGTAGTCGAACATACCCTGCCCCAAAGCTTTGCCTACGGTGTGCCGCCACCATACAGCCTCACCGTCGATCACGGCGGCATCGGTGCTCACATGTTCGCCGGTCAGAAGCGACATCCACATATGCGCAGGTTGGGCCTCGCTCCTAAACTGCTCGGGCGATTCAATAATTTTGCCCCCGCTGCCCATACCGCGTAGATTATAGATCGGCTTACTAAAAACGGGAAAGTGTCGCGGCATGATGTCATGCGGGGCATTTTCCAGGCCTTGCGTTTCACAGATAAGAAGCTTGTTGTAGATCCAGCGATATTTGGGATAGAGCTGATAGGCCAGTTCGTCATCAGTAGGGACCACGACGTTGTCAGGGCAGAAAATGCTGGCGAAATACTGAGTGCGCCAGGGATCCGCTTCTACGATCGGCATCGTCATACCATCCGCCGGGGATGCTTCGTCACCGGCAGATCAAATCCACTCATGGCCAAATTCGTTTCCAGGGGTTCAATTTTCGTCCCCTCATGATGTCGGTTTTTGTTCTCTGTTTGGCTCTTCAGAAGACAACCCACCTAGAAAATCGACTGTTTCAAGCTCAAGTGTTACAACTTCTCCAACGCGGAAGCGCGGTCGTTTCTTGTCTAGCAAAGGGGGGGCCAGTCGCGAGGAACGAGGATCAGCGATGATTATTGACTTATCGGGCAGAAATGGCAGCAGGTGACTAAGCCGACTTCAAAGACTTTCGGGATACTGACAAGTAAACCTGGATGACGCTCCCCACCCCCGAACCATGACAGGATCAGCGTCAGGCCCGACAATCTTGACAGTTTTTCTGAACCGCAATCGGCGACAACAACTAGGCGAGAGGCTTGAGACAATAACTAGGCAATAGACATCCGGCAACAGGTGCAAGTCGAACTGTTACGAAGGATAATAAATATAGAAACCCGAGAGGGTCGTTTCAGCATCTCTTTAAAATCGGATCGATACTGCCGTAGCGGTCGCTCCCGATGTTTGCGTTATGTTTTTATTAACAAGAAAGACGACGGAGGATGAGGCTCCACTACGAAGTTCAGGGCCAGGGATTTCCGCTGATTGTCCTGCACGGCCTTTTCGGATCGCTGGATAACTGGCGCACGCAGAGTAAGCAGCTAGGCCTCTTTTTCACGGTTTACGCGCTTGATCTCCGCAACCACGGCAGTTCCCCGCACAGTGACATCATCGATTATCCCGCGATGGCGGAGGATTTGCGTGAGTTTCTCGAGATGCACGAGATTGACTCGGCTTTTGTCCTGGGCCATTCGATGGGCGGTAAGGTGGCGATGCAGTTTGCGACGAGCTATCCGGAGAGAGTGGACAAGCTCGTTGTCGTGGATATCGCCCCTAGAGGGTATCCGCTCGAGCATGAAGAAATTTTCAAGGCCCTTTTTGCGCTGAACCTTCGGGATTTTCACACACGTGCAGAAGTCGATTCAGCATTGGAAAAAAGCATACCCGACGTCCGAGTGCGACAGTTTCTACTTAAAAACCTTCTCCACGATAATCGCGGCCTCAAGTGGCGGATGCATCTTGAGGCTCTCCACAAAAACTACGATGCGCTCGGCAAGCCGATAGAACCGCAACGAGCCTTCAAAGGGCCCGCTTGCTTCATCAGAGGCGCCAATTCGAATTACATTCAGGAAAGCGATTTTGCCGGGATCAGAGATTGGTTTCCGGGGTTTGAAATCCTTACGGTTCCAAATTCAGGCCACTGGGTTCACGTGGACGCGCCGCCGGAATTCAGCAGGATCGTCATCGATTTTCTCAATCGGCGTAACGGCTAACGCTGTCTGAGTGATTAAGGATCAAAGGGCCCGAGTTTTGTCGCAGCATCGGAGACCGGCCAAGAACGATCTGAGAATCGCTTTTTTCGTTTCAGCGTCTCTTCAAAAAGTGAATCGACCCTATGAGCACCCTAATAATTACAAGTCAGCGGAGAACTTTGGCCACACAAGCCGAAAGCAAAAAAAGGCTACATCCTTGCCACAAAGGCTGTCGTGTAGGCTTCTTTGTCTTTCAACGTCACAAGTAGGTTTTCTGCCTCCTCCCGTGTCCTAAAGCGTCCCACTTTAGCGCGGAATAAATCGGCAGCATTGAGTTCGGCGCGAATCACATAGGCCTCGTAGCCCCTGTCTTTGAGGGTTGTCGCAACCTTGACCGCGTCTTTCTCGCTCCTAAAAGCCCCCACTTGAACCGACCATAGCCCTTCTGTCTTTTGAGCCATCCCTTCTGCCGCCGCTTTGCCTTTGGGTTCATCCTTCGCCGACGGCTGTAACCTTTGTGGTCTCGATGATGGCTGGCTTGCGGATCTCAGCGTAGTTGAGGAACGCTCCTTATTGGACTTATTGCTTTTTTGCAGCCATTGCCCGGTTAAAACAGCAAGAACAAAAATGCCCAAAGAAGCAGCCAACACTTTCCCGGCAATGGCTAGGCGACTCCGATTATGAGTCTTCTTATGAGTCTTCGCCTTCTCGAATGGATGGCCGCGCCTGCGTATGCCCGCAAAATTCAGCCGGAGGGCAACCCATGGGACTGCAAAAATGAGCCAGGCAACCAAGCTACTTTGAAAAGCAAGATCCCAATCCCTGTATGCCATGAAAGAGAGAGTCGTCCATCCCAAGGCCGCTGAAAAACAGATGATCGTTACCCATCTCATAGAATAGGAGCGTCATTCTCCTACGGCACAGCGACGCTGTCAACTTCGGACGTACTTAAAACCGTTCGCGCGGACTTTTCCTGTACCGCAACCGGCGACGGATCCGCTTCGACAACAGCTTAGCTTCTCATAGCTTCGCGAGCCTCTTCGCCATCGCGCCCACGGCAGCGACACCTACAAGCCCGCCCATAATAACGGCGCCGGGCACGCTCAAGACAGCTGCAGCCGCTCCCAACTGAGCTTGACCCAGAAAAGGACTGCCGGCGACAAAAACGTGGACAAGGCCCTGTACTCTTCCCCTTAAATGGTCCGGGGTCATGAGCTGAACTATCGTCATTCTCAGAGTCTCTCCCACCGAATCCAGTGCGCCCAGGACGAAAGCAACAGCGAGGGAAAATATGAACGATCTGGATACGGCAAACAGAATCAGCGCCACTGAGTAAATCAAGGTCACTGCGATGACCATTTGACCCTTCCGCTGTGGATTTTTCATCAGGATGACGGCGCTGGACCCGACCAGCGCGCCGATGGCCGGAGCCCCGAGCAATACTCCAAGGCCTTGAGGGCCGACATTGAGCAAGTCCCGAGCAAAGACCGGCATCATCGACTTGTAAGCGCCAAAAAGGTTGACGCATGTATCCAATACCAACAGCGCCAGGATCCCGCTGTTACGCCGCATGAAATGGATCCCTTCGCGCAAGCTGCGCAGGGCGGATTCCTTCTTGGATTCGTTCCATGTTTCCTGGACTTTCATCACCGCAAGAAAGACGATCACGGCCATGAAGCTCATGGCGTTGATGTAATAGGCGGAGCTGATACCGAGCGAAGCGATGATGATGCCTGCGAGGAAAGGACCGACCAGAGTAGCTGTCTGTCTCAAGGTTACATTCAAGGCGAATGCAGTCGCCAAATGATCCCTTCGGACCAGGCTGGGGATCAAAGCGACGCGCGCCGGCTGATCGAAGGTGGCCACGGCTCCCGTAAGAAAAGTAATCAAATAAATATGCCAGACCTTCACAAGGCCGGTGGTCGTCAACAGGCCAAGCAGAAGCGCCAAGATCATCGCTCCACCCTGCGTTACGATCAGGAGCTTGCGCCGGCTCATCCTGTCGGCCAAGACTCCGCCCGTCAACGAGAAGATAATAATCGGCAGACCAAAAAAGAGTCCCGTGAGGCCGAGCTGAAGCGGGGAGTCGGTCATGACGTAGACCTGCCAAGCGATCGTAACGCTCGAAATCTGATTTCCAATCGCTGCAATCAACGCGCTCGACCAAAAAAGACCGAAATTTCTCTCGGCGAGAACTTCCCAGGGTTTGACGGGTCCTTCCATAAATTTCTTTCGACTAGTGCCAGGGTTTCAGCTATCCAATCACCTGCCTTCTCCCTCGAAGGCAGAGGATTAAAGGTGCGCGTCTAAAATTTCAAATGTCTTTGGAGACTCTCTGTTTTGAGTGTTACAAAATGGATTCGACGTTTGCGGCAAGAGTTGGAACGGTACTAGCACAAATCGTTTGTTTGCGCTAACCCCGATCCGGCACCATCATTACGACTTTGCGGGCTATGGCGGCAAATTTGGAAAGGGCACTCCAGAATGGCGCATAGCTTGATTATTCTTCGGATCGGGGCTAATGATGCGGGCATGCGGATCTGCTCGCTGCTTCCGAGTGCCACTGAAATCGCGTTCGCGTTGGGACTAGGCGACGAAATCGTGGGGGTCACACACGAATGCGATTACCCCTCGGAGGCCAAAAGGCGGCGGGTGGTCGTAAGGAGTATCCTCGATCCCGAGCGACGCGGCAGCCGTGAAATTGATGAAATAGTCCGCGAACGGCTGCGCGCGAAGAAGAGTATTTACACGATTGACCTTGCCAGCTTTCACGAGGCCAATCCGGATTTCATCATCACACAGAATCTCTGCGACGTGTGCGCGGTGGATTACGACGAAGTCCATCGAGCGGCGCTGTTGCTCACGCGCCCCCCTAAGATCATCTCCCTCGCGCCCGGCAGGCTAACCGATGTGCTGCGCGACATCGAGCGGGTCGGAGAAGGAACCGGCAAAACAACGGAAGCGGAAATCCTTGTGCGCAAGTTGAAGCAACGCATAGAGAAGATCCGGGAGAAAGCTGCAAGTTCGGATCTTCGACCTCGGGTAGCTTGTCTGGAGTGGTTGGATCCGCTCTTCAATGCCGGCCATTGGGTCCCCGAAATGGTCGATTTGGCGGGAGGGGTGGACGGATTCGGCCAAAAGGGAGAACCTTCAAGGGAAATCGAGTGGGAAGCAGTGCGCGCGTTTAGACCAGAGGTCATCGTGCTCATGCCCTGCGGCTTCGACGTCCGCCGAACCGTTAGCGAGGGAGCAGTTCTCCGTCAGCTCGACAGATGGAGGCAACTCCCCGCAGTTCAAAGTGGACGCGTGTTCGCAGTCAACGGCAGCGCTTACTTTAATCGATCCGGCCCCCGCTTGGTAGAAGGTTTGGAGATCTTAGCCCAAATCATCCACCCAGAGATTTTTCCTTGGCAAGCGCTTCCAGAGGCGGCTCAAAAGCTCGCTTGACTCCCGTCTCCGTGGAAGCCGAGAAAATTCCGGCCAACGGTGACCGCGAGCCGTCCGAATCTCATCTAAGAGAAATTCTCGGCCTCGCGGTTCCCGCCATGTTCGCCATTGCCAGCGAGCCCCTCTTCATTCTTGCAGATACGGCGATGATCGGCCGGCTCGGCGTCGAGCCACTCGCGGCGCGCGCTATCGGCTCATCTCTCATCGGCGGGATCTACTGGATCTTTGCCTTTCTCATCTTCGGCACCACCACGCTTGTGAGTTACCACCGCGGCGCCAACGAGCCGGAAACTTGTGGCGAGATCTGTCTTCACGCGCTTTTGGTCGCGGCCGCCGGGGGAATGCTCGTATCGATTTTTGGGATTCTCTTCGCGCCTCAGTTGTATCAGTTGATGGGTGCCGCCCCGGACGTGCTGACGCTAGGTTCGACTTACTTCCGCATTCGCATCGCCGGAACCCCCTTTACTTTTCTTCTCTTCGCAACCGTGGGTTTTCTCCGCGGCATTCAAGACACCCGAACTCCCATGGTCATCGCCTTCGCCACCAACGGGCTCAACGTTCTTCTCGACTATCTGTTGATCTACGGAGGCTTCGGCCTTTCGCCGATGGGCCTGCGAGGCGCTGCCATGGCGATGCTCGTTTCCCAGATTTTTGCGGGCAGCATCTGCCTAGGTATTCTCTTTTTCTCTTCCTACACTTCTCAATATAAACTCAGCCGGTGGAGGTTCAATGCGCGAAGGCTCATCTCCCTTTCACATATCGGTAGGGATCTTGCCATCAGAACCGGCGCGCTTCGCTTTTCTTTGGTCTTTGCCACAGGCGTCGTCGCGCGAATGGGCACGGTAACCCTTTCCAGCCACGAGATTGCGCTACAGCTATTTCTGTTATCATCGGACACAATCGATGGCATAGCGGTCGCAGGCCAGACGCTCGCGGCAAGACATCTAGGAGCCCGCCGGGCCGAAAAAGCGTACGCGATGGGCAAGGTGCTTCTGCTTTGCGGCTGCATCGCCGGGCTCTTGTTCGGCTTAGTCTACTTATTGTGGAGAACTTCCTGGATAGCGCTATTCACGAATAGCCCGGAGGTGGCAGAAATTTTGACCCCGACTATCTTTCTTTTGCTCGCGCTTTTTCAGCCCATCAACGGCGTGGTCTTTGCTTCGGATGGATTTCTTCTAGGGGCCCACGACACCCGGTATTTGATGTGGGCGATGTTGATCGGCGCCATTGGAATCTTCCTGACCTTATCTTGGCTCTCGCTCCAATGGGAACTCGGGCTCACCGGAGTCTGGATAGGACTTAGCCTTCTCATGGCCTGGCGC
>DASYRN010000142.1:0-4561 GCA_036004365.1 Binatia bacterium | reverse complement strand
CATCGATCCGGGCAAATCCCAGTCGTGCTCGTTCATGGGACGGCGTCAAGCCCTGCACGGTGGGCTGAGTTGTTCAACGAGATGGCGACTGATCCTCGGATCTTCGACGCGTACGAAGTCTGGTTGTTCATGTACACCACGGGAAACCCCATTGCCTACTCCGCGTCTCTCTTCCGCGATGCTTTGACCAACGTCATGAAAGAGCTCGATCCCGAAGGCAAAGACCCCGGACTGAAGCGCATGGTCGTCATCGGTCACAGCCAGGGCGGCCTGCTCACGAAGATGACCGTGATCGACAGTGGCACGCGCCTTTGGCCCTTCAGCGTTCCTCCTGAGCAGCTCGAGGTCAGGCCTGAAACCCGAGAGCTGTTGACCCATGCGCTCTTGATCAAGCCGTTACCCTTTGTGCGCCGGGTCGTATTTGTCGCCACGCCTCACCGAGGCAGCTACCAGGCGCTCGGTTTTCTCGGCAGCCTCGCCTCATGGCTGGTGAATCTCCCAGGTCGTTTAGCCAGACTTGGTGATGAGCTAGCAACGCTTCAAGCCAAGGGACTTTTTCTGGGATCTGCCAGTGGCATCCCGACCGCTGTTGACAACATGAACCCGAATAATCGCTTCATCCTAAACCTGGCGCCAATTCCGATCGCGCCGGGCGTGGTGGCCCACTCAATCGTCGCCGTAGAAGGTGACGGCCCGCCCGAGGAGGGGAGCGATGGGGTCGTGAAATACACGAGCGCTCATATCGAGGGCGTGGCGTCGGAGAAAATCGTTCACTCCAGCCACTCGACGCAAGGACATCCTGAAACGATCCAAGAAATCAAGCGGATCTTGCTGGAGCACTTGAAAGGGTCCCAGCCACGACTGCCCAATGCGGCCGTACGGGCACCCTAGTTTTTTAAAAAAGGACAAGAACGAGAAAGAGTCCAAGGCAAATACAGGCAGAATGAAAAACATGATCAACTTGTAGGAGGAATCTTATGAAAAAAATATTTTTTGCGCTTATCACGCTACTTTATGCTCAGCTCGCTTTTGCATTTACGATCGCCACGGGACCGAGTGAGGGCAGCTATTTTCAGATCGCGCAGGACATAAAAAAACTGGTGGAGAAGGAAGGTCTTGAGCTTCAGGTATTGCCCACCAAAGGCTCCTTTGAAAACATCCAGCTGCTGGGCACCGGCAAGGTGGACCTTGCGATCGTTCAACTGGATGCGCTCCGGTATATTTCAGATGTGGTCAAGCAACAGCATGGTCTGAACGTCTTCGACAAAATAAAGGTCGTCTTAAACCTTTACCCAGAGGAAATCCACATTCTGACCAATAAAAAAGAGATCACTTCCTTTTACCACCTCGAAGGGAAGAGGGTGTCAGCTGGAGAGCAAGGCAGCGGCACGGCTCTTACCGCGGAGTTGTTATCCGTCATTTATGACGTCAAGACGACAAAGTCTTATGAAGCTCCTGAAGATGCTCTTAAGAAGCTACATCAAGGCGACTTGGATGCGATGGTGTTTGTGGGAGGCGCTCCAGTGCCCTTCATTGCAAAGTTAGACAGCAGGGTTCACTTCGTCCGACTTCCCTCCAATCCAGTTCTGGAACAGATCTATTTGCGAAATAAGTTAGGCAAAAATCTATACAGCTGGGCTAGTGCCGACACGGAAACTTATGCTGTGCCTTCGGCGATTATGGGACTCGACATCAGGGATGAAAAGCACATAGTCGAAATGCAGAAGCTGGTCTTGTCTGTTTTGAACGGTAGGGAATATCTGGAAGCCAACGGTCATCCCAAGTGGAAAAGCTCCATTGTTCGATTTTACTTTCCCAACGTCGGCTATGAGCCGACCAATCAGATCATCCAGGTTTTCAACGCTCTCGATAGCTACGGATACAAAATAATCAAGAAGTGACTTCTCCCGGGCGGTTAATTCATCCTTTCAAAGAGGTGGGCGTTGTTCGTACCACCCGGCATGCTGCTGGTAAGTGTAGGCAGCGCGCAAGATCGTCGATTCGTCGAACGGTTTGCCCACGAGCTGTAGGGCGACTGGAAGATTGCTCCGGGAAAAGCCGCACGGAATCGAGATCGCCGGCAAGCCTGCGAGGTTGAACGGCGCATGGTATTCCGGACCGAGATGTTTGAATAACGTATCCAACGGGTCCAACTCTTTGAAACTTGGGGCCGGCCCCAACTGGCAGGGCAAGGCGAGCAGGTCGACCTTGCGGAAGACTTCGGCACACTCCCCTTTCACCCGGCTACGGATCCGCTGCGCCTGGATGTAGTCCGCCGCGCTGGTCAGCAGCCCTAGATATATTCTGGCTCGACGCGCCGTTGCGCCGTTCTGGATAACGCTCTTCGCCTCGCTCCTGTGCGCGGCAAAGTGCTCGTTGTAGTAGATCACCGCGTTCGCAATCGTCGCGAGCTTCAAGGTCGGCAATGTTACCTCTTCGACTCGCGCCCCCAAGGATTCCAGCTCCTTGATCGCGCTGTCCACCAGCGTGACGATCTCCGGATTGGTGCGAAACCGGCATTCCTCGATGAAGTGGCGCGGAACGCCGATGACCATGCCTTTCACGTCTTCTTTCAACGCCGCCGCGTAGTCCGAAACCGGCGCGTCAACGGAGGTGGGATCTTTCGGATCGTAGCCGGCCACGGCTTGGAGCATGTGGGCGGTATCTTCCACGGTCCAAGCCATAGGACCGCAGTGATCCAATGACCAACTAAGCGGCGCGAGTCCGTGGCGGCTGACTCGGCCATAGGTCGCTTTCAGCCCGACGATGCCGCAGAGAGAGGCAGGGTTTCTTATCGATCCGGCGGTATCCTCGCCGAGCGCGCCCATGCAGAGACCCGCGGCGACGGCCGCGCCCGCGCCCGTGCTCGACCCGCCGGTGATGTGGTCGGTGTTCCACGGATTGCATGGTTGCGGCGGCTCGATCGGGAGGCTACTCATTGTAAGCTTGCCGAGCAACACGGCGCCGGCCTCTCTCAGTCTCTCGACAGCGGTGGAGTCCTCGGAGACTTGGAGTTTGCCCTCCCGTATCAGAGCGGGAGCTCCCTTCACGTCCAGCTGGTCCTTGACTGCAACTGGAATCCCATGAAGCGGCCCGCGATAGTTGCCTTGGAGAATCTCGGCTTCGGCTGCCCGCGCCTCGGAGAGCGCGCTCTCGGCCATGAGATTCAGATAGGCGTGCAGGCGTCCATCGGTGGCTTCGATCCGCTTGAGAATCGCGCGCGTCAATTCGACCGGAGAGAGAGCGTGGCTTTGGATGAGCTTTTGCGCTTCGTGAATCGTGAGATAGTAGAGTGGCTTTTCTTGAACGGGCATGGCGGTCTCCTTCACTCCGTTTTCCTAGGGTCAAACGTGGGCGCGATCTCTTCGTCGATTAGCTCCGCAGAATGGAGCTCCTTCAGGGCCGCAACGTAAGTGTCCAGGAGCCTTCCAAACCGCTCCATGTCTCCCTCTCTGGGTTCGAGGTCCGCTTGCGCAAGCAGCGCCTTTAACGTCTCCTGAGTCCGCTTCTCCATTTTTCTAACCTCCTTTTGAACGGGCGCAGTCTATCTTTAGGGTTGCAGCGGCGTTAAGTGCATTGCGAAAGAAAGCGGGGAACACCCCGAACCCATCTTTTCTAAAGCCTCGCGAAGTTCTGCCCAAATATGGCGCCTGGCTTTGTCGCGGTTGATTCAATTCAACTTTCCCGACCAGAGCGCATGCAGACGAGAGAAAACGGCCCGTCCCACCTCAAGCCGAAAATCGGGATTAATCCTCCCGCGACTTTGTCAGCCACTCCTGCAGATAGATCTCTACTGATTTTGCAAACTCTCTGGCGGCTTCGAGAGCTTCTTTTGTTTCATCAGAAGAGGGAGCAGCTTCCGTACTATAATCCGAGTTAACCCGGCTTTCGTAAAGCTTTAAGAATGTTTTATGAAGAGCCTCAGGCAGCGGACCTTTCTTTGTCAAGTGCTGTCCGAAAGCGGCGATCACACCCGAATGTTTACTTCTGGAGATGTCCTGTGTGGCAAGCGCAGCCTGAGCGAGATAGAAGGCAGCGTAATATGCGCGGGATACTGCTGCTTCAGTAAAGCCTTCCCTTGCAAGCGCTGCCGCGGCGGCTAGGCTCTTTCTGGATTTTTCAAGTAGAACTTGGACAAGCTTTCGACGATTTTCAAGTTTCAAACAACCTGTCCTTCTTTTTGGATATTCTCGTACAGATAAAAATAGCGGTCCTCTCTGAAGTCGTTGGTGGACACTACGAGCACGACGAGGACCGTGCCATACTCCAGGGATAGGTCTGCAGCAATCTCAAAAATTCTTTTCCGGTCCGTTTTCTGTAAGCGTCGCACGATTACCAATAAGTCGAAGTCAGAATCTGGCTCAGCATCCCCTCGCGATCGAGAGCCGAAAAGGACGACGCGATCTAGACGATGGCCGAGGATTTTGTCCACTTCCGCTTTGAACCGGTTGAGTATCTCTCTTTCTTCTCTCTTAAGCATAACCGCTCTTCTTCCTGATCAATTGTGGTCGACTGAATATACTTCATCTTTGCTGTGCGTTCTACCGGAGGCCCACGAAAG
>DASYRN010000141.1:0-10762 GCA_036004365.1 Binatia bacterium | reverse complement strand
AACGTGCTGGCAAGAGCGGACAAAGTCATAAAATGATTTTCGATTACCGATTTTAGATTTTCGATTAAAGATTGAAGGGGAAGACGGTGGAGAGTTTTGCATCAGATCCAGTTCTCGACCCGAAGTCCAGGCACTCGCTTGAATTCTCTTTCGTTATTGGTCACTAAGCGCGCAGCGAGGCTGAGGGCATGCGCCGCGATGAGCAAATCCATCGCGCCTATGGGAAGGCCTTTCCTCTCAAGCATGGCTCTGATGTTTCCGTAGGCTCCGGTTGCTTGTCTGTCAAAAGGTGCGACGGCAAGGGCTGAAATAAACTCTTCGAGAGCCTCTCGATTTTTCTTTGGCTGGGTGCTCCTGGCAGCGCCATATTCCAGTTCGGCTAGAGTGATGGTCGAAATGCCGACATCCCCAATCTGGAAAGAGTTGAATCGCTGAAGCACAGATTGAGGGCGGCGTTTGATGATGTAAATGCAGATGTTTGTATCCAGCATGACTTTCATGAGAAAGCTCGATCTCTTCTCTGCACTCGCGGTTGCTTTCGATCCCCCTCCATGAAGTCATCTGTAAATTTCTCCAGGCTTTCGATGAAAGCCGCCCAGGATTTCCGTTTGGGACGAAGCACTAGCGATGCGCCCTTCTTAAGGATTTCTACCTCGGCGCCTTCCATCTGAAATTCCTTGGGTATCCTCACGGCTTGGCTATTCCCGCTTCGAAAGATTTTTGCCGTCTTCATCACACCTCCGTATATACGGCAGGATATACAGGCGAGGAAGGGATGTCAAGGTTGCTCGTTCAGACGGAAAGCCAAAATCTGAGCGGGGTATGAAAAACATCCTCAAGGTTTCATGCAGCTACAGTAATCCTGATGAGGTATGGCTTGTTCAGTCTGGAATCTGCAGAACGATTTTTCCGAACTGCTTGCCTTCTTCCATACGCCGCTGGGCTGCGGCGCCTTCTTTCAGAGGAAAAACGCTGTCGATGATCGGCCTGATCTGTGAAATGTTCATGAAGCTCAGCAGTTGGCGGAATTCCTCCCGGCTGCCAAGTGTCGAGCCGTAGATCTTCAAATGCTTGGAAAAAATAGTGCTAAGGTCGGTGTCGGGTTGATCCCCTGCCGTGGCGCCGCAGGTGACCAGGCGACCGCCTCTGGCCAAAGCTGTCAGGCTTTTTTGCCAAACCTCCCCCGCCACACAATCGAGCACCACATCGACCCCTCGGTTCCCGGTTAGTCTGCTCACGTCCTTGGCAAAATCATGTGTGCGATGGTTGATCCCGTGGTCCGCCCCTAAACTCCTCGCCAGCTCCAGCTTCTCATCGCTGCCGGAAGTTACGATCACGTGCGCCCCGATCTTCTTGGCCGCCTGCAGCGCAGCGCTGGCCACTCCGCCGCCAATTCCTATGATGAGAAGGGTTTCTCCCGGCTTCAGCTGAGCGTTTGTCATCAACATTCTCCAGAGCGTGACAAATACAAGGGGAAAAGCCGCAGCCTCCTCAAAGGACAAACCCGCAGGGATCGGAAAGCAATTTTCCGCTGGCAGTTTGACATATTCCGCGTAGGTCCCCTCCAGTCTTTCCCCGAGCACCCGCACGCGGATACACATGAAATCCCGACCGGTTAAACAAAATTCGCACTGGCCACAACCGGTTGCCGGATAGAGGCAGACGGCATCGCCCTTTTTAACGCTCTCGATTTTTTCCCCAACCTCAACTACCACTCCGGCTCCATCAGCCCCGAGAATATGGGGCATCACATGTACAACACCGGTGGCTCCGAGGCGGTTCCATATGTCGATGTGATTAAGCGCGGCCGCTTTAAGCTTGACAATGACTTCGTTCGGTTCTGACAACCGGGGTTCCTCCGCATCTTCGTAAAAGAGTTGTTCCACACCTCCATATCCGTGCATCCGAACAGCCTTCAAAATTTCCTCCTTTGATAGACCTTTCGATAGCAAGATGCCCCTTTGTAGTCAATTGAGTGGATTCGTTAGTTCTCACTGAAAAAAGGTGTAAGCATGCTTCGACGGCGCTCAGCATGAACGGGAAATTCCTACTAATGCCGTATTCTCTTCCGTTCGTCCTGAGCAGTGTCGAAGGGCGAACGGTACTTTTTCAGCAAGAACTAGTTACAATCTTGACTGGTTTCCTCGATCAGGCGTATAGGTGGACCGTTCAATCGTTGAGGTACTTCTTCGACATGCGCAACATCCATGACCATCAGGCGACCACAAGTGTCTGGGAAGTCCCTATATCGGGGACGAGACGGTAATGGCCAGAGTCACCGGAAGCCACTTGATCTGCAGAGCGCTCAAGCTTGAAGGGGTGAGAAATATTTTCGCCTTAGCAGGGGATCACATCCTACCGCTGTTGGATGTGATGGCGGATCAGGACTTCCGCATCATCGATACCCGACACGAACAGGCCGCAGTTCACATGGCGGATGCCTGGGGTCGAATTACCGAGCAGCCGGGCATTTGCATGTACACCACGCCGGGCTTTGCCAACGCGATCCCCGGCCTCACCAATGCCATGCACACCGAAAGCCCTGTCATCTCCATCGCCGGCTGCGCCGACCTCCATGACTTGGGCCGGGGCGCTCAGCAGGAGATCGATCAGGTCGGCATGGCTACGGCGGTGACCAAGGGTTCATTCATGGTCCATGACGTGCGAAGAATCCCTGAATTCATCGCCCGCGCGCTGCGCCTGGCCTTCAGCGGCCGCCGCGGGCCGGTTCATCTGACGATTCCGATAGACATCCAGGAACGGAGCGTAGATGAAGATGAGGTGGTTTTCTACAAACCAGACGAATACCGCCCTACCGGTTCAACGCAGGCTGATCCGGATCTCGTGCGCCAGGCCATCGCTCTGCTGCATCAGGCGCAGAAGCCCCTGATACTCGCGGGGAGTGCCGCCGGTTACACTCTTTCCGGCGCAGCTCTCCAGCGTTTCATCGAAATGACGCGTTTGCCGGTGCTGACAGAGGAGCAGTCGCGCGGCTTGATTTCTGACGATCACCCCCACGCCTTCGGTTTTTTCGAGAGGGGATTAAATCGAGCCGCCGCTAAGGTTCGCGAAGCCGACCTGGTCGTGCTCCTGGGTCGCAAGCAGGATTTTACTATCGGCTTTTGCCGTCCGCCCAACATTGCAGCCGGGGCAAAAATTATCCAAGTCGACCCTTCGCCTTTGGAGATCGGCCGTAATCGAGGCGTTGCGGTAGGTATGGTAGGGGATGTCACCGGTGTCCTGGATCAAATGACGGAAGAAGCTGCCCATCATACGTGGAAAGAACTCCCGTGGTTGGAGGAACTGCGCGCCGCACGCGCTGCTCAGGCGACGTGGGCCGAGGGTTTGGCTCGTGCCGAGACACCGATGCATGGCCTGTTTGTTCATAAGACGCTCAAGTCGATGCTGCGCCCCGACGATTGTCTCGTGTTTGACGGTGGAGACTTCTGTCACTTTGGTCGATCTTTGCTTCCTGCGCTTAAGCCAAAGCACTGGTTCTATGTTTCTAGTCTCGGGATGTTGGGCTCTTCGCTGCCCACCGCTTTAGCTGCTCAGATAGCCTATCCCAATTCTCGCGTAATCATGCTTACCGGCGATGGAGCCTTCGGATTCAACGGAATGGAATTTGATACCGCCGTGCGTCACAATCTCAATATTGTAGCCATACTAGGCAACGACTCTGCATGGGGCATCGATCGGCAGATCCAGCTCGGCCTGTACAGCCGTCCTGTTGCTACCGATCTTCTTCAAACTCGCTACGACCAAGTTGTGCAAGGTCTCGGCGGCTATGGCGAGTTTGTATCTCGTCCTGAGGATCTAGAACCCGCGCTGAAGCGGGCCCTGGCTTCGGGCCGGCCCGCGCTATTGAACGTCGTCGTGCAGCGCGCGATCAGTCCCAGAGCCGAAGCCGCCATTGCCCGGCGTAAAGCGGCCAGCCACAAATAACCCACCCACGGCACCCCATCTGATGTTGAAAGACCCCTGCGAACGGGCTAACTAATGATAAACTGTCACAATAAGATCCCATCATGGATGACATAGAGCGATATTATGAAATCCTCGGGCTCAAGCCCGGGGCTTCACAGGAAAAGCTGAAAGAGGCTTTCAGGGATCTAGTTAAGGTATGGCATCCGGATCGCTTTTCGCACGATCCCAAGCTGCAAAAAAAGGCCCAGGAAAAGCTGAAAGAGATTAACCTGGCATATCAACGGCTGGAATCCTTCGTTCAAGATCACGGGGTCCACTCATCCAAGCCACCCCCTAAACCCCAGCCACCCCCTAAACCCGAACCCAAACAAAGAAATCAATTCCGCCCGCGGCCTAACCCTCCTCGTCCTCCGGCCCATAAGAAAAAGGACTTCATACAGCAAACCCAGTCGGCGTTGATCAAGTTTGAATCCACCCTCCGTGGTGCGTTGTTAATTTTCGGTTACAGGCTCCCCCCTTTGACTTTGGAGGGCCGCATCAAAGCTTTGCTCGTACTTCTTGGGGCGGTCTATTTTGTCGTCATTGGGATCTATCTCGTTCTTACACGAATATAGTTCAGATTCATCATCCCGCTTGCTGAATAGCGCGTATCCTTTCCATTGTGGTTGGATGGGAGTAGTGATACGCCGAGTACCAAGGATGGGGTGTAAGATTTGAGAGATTCTTGACAGTTAAATTTATCAAAGCTTCCTCCATAGACTTTCCATCTTTCATAACTTTTGTCGCAAAGCGGTCCGCCTCGTATTCATGCTTGCGCGACAGAAAGTTCAGTAGAGGAGTCAAATAAAACGTCGCCGGTCCCGAGATTAAACTAAACAAGACAAGGGCCCCATGATTGGATGGCCTCTCCAAGCCGAAAGCGCGGAAGAGGGGTTCGTAATCCACCAACAGACTGAGAATATACAGGCCGACGAGCATAAAGATGCTTTGAACTATGAGCATCTTACGCACGTGCTTCATTTTATAATGGCCCATTTCATGCGCGAGAACAGCCAGCCCCTGATGGGCAGTCATCTGCTCCAGAAGGGTGTCGAAAAGGATGATCCTCTTGGTCTTTCCCACACCGGTAAAATAGGCATTCGAGTGAGCCGAACGCCTTGAGCCATCCATGACATAGATTCCGCCGGTCTTAAAACCCAACTGATTCGCTAACGCCAAAATCCGGGCGCGCAGCTCTCCTTCTTTAAGCGGCTCGAATTTGTTGAATAGTGGAGCAATCAAAGTTGGGTAAATAACTAGCATCAAAATTTGGAAGGCGAAGATGAAGAGGAAAACCCACAGCCACCAATAGGGGCCTGCGATATTCATTAACCACAGAATCCCGAAGAGAAGGGGTATACCGATGACGATGCTAAGAAGAAATCCCTTGAGCCTGTCGGTAAGGTAAAGCTTCCATGTCGTCTTGTTAAAACCGAAACGATGCTCGAGCACAAAGGTGGCATAGAGATCCGTGGGCAGGTTCAAGATCGAAAAGAGAAAACCGGTGGCCAGGCAGAAAAAAATTCCGGTGGCCTGACTACTTGGAGAAAAGTTGCCGCCTACGTTCTGCGCGACGCGGTCTAAAAATGGAAGCACGCCTCCGAACAGTATCACCAGAGTTATTAATCTGCTGTAGAGTCCAGTCCAACGCTGAAACTTCCCCTTAGCAAGCGTATAATCCACTGACCTCCGGTAGTCCTCCGCAGCCACCCGGCCCGAAAAAAAAGACGGCACGCTACTCTGAGCGCTCTGCTTGCGGACCCAGGCCATGTTGAGCTCATTGAGAATCAACTCCACGAGTAATTCCAGGAAAAAAAAGACGAGGAATAATCCGGCTACGACCCGTTCCATAGGGAATCCAAATCGCGGGAAAGTGCTTGGGCGGCTAGACGAGCTACGTTGTTTCCGGTTCCTGAACCGGGGGTGTTGATTTCTTAATCTCCGAGGTGGGGATGTCGCTGTAGAAGAAAGTTAGTTTTTCCTCGTCCTCGTCAATCTCCACGCTTCCGCCGTTCTGCAGTCTCCCGAACAGGATCTCGTCGGCGAGGACTCTTTTGATCTCGGTCTGAATCACGCGTGCCATGGGCCGCGCGCCGAAGACCGGATCATATCCCTTTTCCGCGAGCCACCGGCGCGCCTTGGGGGTCAGGTGAAGGAAAACTTTTTTCTCGTTGAGCTGGAGATCGAGTTCCGTGATGAACTTGTCCACGACGCGCTCGATGATTTCCAAGCTGAGGGAATTAAAAAAGATTGTGGCGTCGAGGCGATTTCGGAATTCTGGACTGAACATCTTCTCAATCGCTTCTTTGCCTTTCCCCGCGTTGGAACGTTGGCCGAACCCAAGTGGAGCCCCGCTCATCTCTCGCGCACCGGCGTTGGTGGTCATGATGAGGATGATATTGCGAAAGTCGGCTTTTCTCCCGTTGTTATCCGTGAGTGCCGCATGGTCCATGACCTGAAGCAGGATGTTAAAAAGATCCGGATGCGCCTTCTCGATCTCATCCAACAAAAGAACCGCATAGGGATTCTTGTTCACGGCATCCGTCAAGAGCCCGCCTTGGTCGAAACCCACGTAGCCCGGCGGTGCTCCGATGAGACGCGAGACCGTGTGCTTTTCCATGTATTCGCTCATATCGAAACGGATAAATTCCACGCCGAGGGTGCGCGCAAGCTGCTTTGCAACCTCGGTCTTACCGACGCCCGTGGGACCGGAGAAAAGAAAACAACCGATCGGCTTTTCTGGCTGGCCTAGGCCGGAGCGGGAAAGCTTGATCGTGCTCGCCAGAGTTTCGATGGCCTCGTCCTGACCGAAGACCGTGAGTTTTAAATCGCGATCGAGATTTTGCAGCTGCTCCTTATCCGACGCCGACACGCTGCGCGGCGGAATCTTGGCGATCTTGGCGACCATGATCTCGATATCCTTCTGACCGATGCTCTTTTTCCGCTTTTCTGGAGGAAGCAGCTTGACTCCAGCGCCCACCTCGTCGATCACATCAATCGCTTTATCGGGCAATTTTCGGTCGTTAATGTGCTTGGCGGAAAGCTGCACGGCCGTGCGCAGGGCGGAAGAAGTATAGCGTACCCCGTGATGCTCCTCGTAGTGAGGTTTCAAACCCTCGAGGATCTTGTAGCAGTCCTCCAGGCTCGGCTCGGAGATCTCGATCTTCTGGAAGCGCCGGGCTAAAGCCCGGTCCCTTTCAAAATAGCTCTTATAGTCGTGGTATGTCGTAGAGCCAATGCACCGAAGCTCGCCCGAAGCCAGGGCCGGCTTGAGAATATTGGAGGCATCCAAGGATCCGCCGCTCGTCGCACCCGCGCCGACTACGGTATGAATCTCATCGATGAACAGAACGGCGTTGGGTTGCTTCTTGAGGGCATTGAGCACGCCTTTCAGACGCGCCTCAAAGTCACCCCTGAACTTTGTGCCGGCAAGCAAGGCCCCCATGTCGAGAGCAAAGATGAGCGCATCCTTGAGAGCTTCGGGCACTTCTCCTTGAGCGATTTTTAACGCCAACCCCTCGGCGATGGCCGTCTTACCAACGCCCGGATCGCCGACGTAAATTGGATTATTCTTTCGGCGCCGGCACAGCACGTGAATCGTTCGCTCAACTTCGTCTTCCCTGCCGATCAGAGGATCGATCTTTCCTTCCCGGGCCCTCTGCACCAGGTTGACGGTGAAGGCCTCAAGCGGCTTTTGCATCGGCCTCGGCCTCTCATCGGCACCTTCCTCTTCCGGCCCTGCGATTTGCTCTTCATCCGCGGAAATTTTGGACACTCCGTGGGAGATGTAATTGATGACGTCAAATCGCGTGATCCCCTGCCGCTCCAAAAGGTAGACCGCGTGGGAATCCGGCTCCCTGAACATCGCGGCAAGGAGATTGCCGCCGTGAATCTCCTTTTTTTCGGCCGACTGGGCATGGATGACCGCTCTTTGCAGAATCCGGTGAAAGCCGAGGGTCTGCTGCGGTTCGCGCTCCCGGCCTTGGGGTAGAGTTTGCAGATGGATGGAGAAAAAGTCTTCAAGGTCCTTTTTCAACCGAGGAATATCCCCGCCGCAATGAACGATGGCGGCGCTGGCGTCCTTATCCTGCAATAAAGCAAAAAGGAGGTGCTCGATGCAGACAAATTCATGCCGTCGACGCTTGGCCTCGCTGAACGCCAAATTGAGTGTCGCTTGAAGCTCCTTGGTGATCATCTTAAGCCTCTTCCATCGTGCATTTCAGCGGGTACTCATTTTGGCGTGCCAGGCTCTCGACCAGCGCCACCTTGGTCTCGGCGATCTCGTAAGTGTAGACCCCGGCGACGCCGATTCCTTTTTTGTGCACGTGGAGCATGATCTGGACCGCTGCCGTCTGTTCCTTGTTAAAAACGTATTGCAATATCTGGACGACGAACTCTTTAGTCGTGTAGTCGTCGTTATGGAGGAGGACTTTGTAAAGCGGAGGCTTCTTGAGCTTCTTCTCCGTCTCCGTAACGACCGCATGGTCTTTTTCTGTTTCCCACCGGCTCATCGATTTGGCTCTTCCGGTAAAGTAAAAATAAACTTAACACGCTTCTACCGACTGCGCAATCTACCCGTCAAAAAGTCGCTCCCTTTTTTTCGTCCTCTTGAACCATCGAGGGAAAAGAGAGATATTTGACTCAGTTTTGATCGCTCAACCCTCTCGAAGTGGAAGGTGTTCACCACCGGAGGTACTGGATGCTGACCAATAAAGTCAACGAGATCATGACCGGAGAGATCGTCACGGCCAAGCCGTCGAGCACGATCTTCGAAGTGATGGAATTGATGGTCGCAAAAAATGTCGGCCGAGTGATCATCACGGAAAACCAAATTCCCTCGGGGATTTTCACCGAGAAAGATGTCCTGAAGCGGGTCATGAACAAGAACGTCGATCCCACAAAAACGGCGATCAAGAAGGTCATGACCAGCCCGGTCCGAGCCGTTCGGGAAAATACCCACATCGTCGATGCTCTGGGAAGAATGTATAGATCGAAGTTTCGCCACCTGCTGATCCGTGATCAGAAGGGCAACATGATCGGCATGATTTCCATGTGGCACATTCTGAAGCTCGTCGTGGAGTCAGGGCAGGGTCTTGCGGAAAGCCAAATCGTCGGCGACATCATGTCCAAGGATCTCCTGACCCTCGAAGCCGATCGATCGATCTCCGAAGCCATTGACCTCATGAGCGTGAAAGATAAGGGGTGCGTTGCCGTCACGAGCCATGGAAAACCGAGAGGAATCTTTACCGAGCGCGATGTTCTGAAGCGAGTCGCGACAAAAAAGGTCGAACCAGCCAAGACTCCGATCCAGAAGGTCATGACCAAGGATTTGGTGACTTTGCCCCACACCTCCCTTATCGGGCAGGTCCTGCAGGAGATGTACAGAGGGAATTTCCGACACATGCCCATCGTGGGAGACCAGAAAGACCTCGTCGGTATCGTCTCCATGAGAGACGTGTTGAAGTATGCCAGGGCATTGGACGTGGATGAAAAGGTGCGAAGCACGTGGAAAGAGATTGAGGAATTCTGGGATTCTGAGGAGCACTATACTCCGGGATAAATCGCTACCTCGCTATTGACAAAAACCCCTTCCCAACCTATTTGGATACCTCTATGGCGAATCTTGGCTTCGTCGGCCTGGGTGTGATGGGAAGCCGAATAGTCAAGCGCCTTCTCAATGCCGGCCATAGCGTGACCGGCTACAATCGGACCCGATCCAAAGCGCAATGGCTCTTAGATGCGGGAATGAAGTGGGGTGAGACTCCACATGCCGTGGCGAAGGCGGCAGACATCACCTTTTCCATGGTCACCAATACGGAGGCCCTGAGCGCGGTGGCTTTCGGTCCCCACGGTGTGCTCGCAGGCCTGGGAACGGGAAAAATCTTTATCGATATGAGCACCGTCAGCCCTGTGGCGAGCCGCGACCTCGCGGCTCAGGTCGCGACCAAGGGAGCTCGGATGCTCGACGCTCCAGTCTCGGGTAGCGTCTCCACATTGGAAGAGGGCAAGCTCTCGATCATGGTTGGAGGAGAGAGGTCCGCTTTCGAGCGTGCCCGCCCGATTCTCGAGGCGATCGGCCCAAAAGTTACCCACGTGGGCGACAACGGTCTGGCAGTCTCCATGAAAATTGCCACAAACTTAAGTCTCGCGGTGCAGATGCTCGCCTTCAGCGAAGGAGTTTTACTAGCGGAGAAAAGCGGCATCGCTCGTGAGACGGCCGTGGAGGTATTGCTCAACAGCGTGATCGCCTCACCTATGGTGAAATACCGCGGCCCGTTTGTCCTTAAGATGCCTGATGAGGCATGGTTCGACATCGACATGATGCAAAAAGATCTCCTTCTTGCACTCGAGATGGGGAGAGGGCTCGATGTGCCCCTTCCGACCACGGCGGTGACCAACGAAATGCTCACTGCCGCGCGCGCAATGGGACTCGCGGACAAGGACTTTGCCGTCTTATTTGAGGCCCTGGCGAGGATGGCGGGAGTTAAAAAATAATGTTGAATTTTGAGTTATGAATTTTTAATTGAACTCCAAAACACCTTAATTCAAAACTCAACATTCAAAATTCAAAATTGAAGCGCAAACGTATGGCTCGACCACTCAAAGCGAAAATTAAACCCGCAGCAGCAGACAGCACAAAAGCCGACGGCGAGCGCTTATTGCGCTTCTACCGCCAGATGCTCAAGATTCGCCTATTTGAAGAGCAGGTCAACGAGCTTTACTTAAGTGCCAAGATGCCGGGCCTGGCACATCTCTATATTGGCCAGGAAGCCGTAGCTGTGGGCGTCTGCGAGGC
>DASYRN010000140.1:0-10544 GCA_036004365.1 Binatia bacterium | reverse complement strand
CAGCATCGTCTGACGCGTGCGCGGACAACGTTCGACGATACGGCGCACGTCGGGCAGGAAACCCATGTCGAGCATCCGATCCGCTTCGTCCAGAACGAGGATTTCAATCTGATTGAGCCGAACCATGGCGCGCTGCATCTGGTCGAGCAGCCGGCCGGGCGTGGCCACGAGAATGTCCACGCCCTGGCGCAACGTTTGGTCCTGCCGGCCATAGCCCGTGCCGCCGAAGACAACCGCGGTGCGCAGGTTCGTGAAGCGTCCATAATCGCGGATGGCGGTCTCTACCTGCGCGGCGAGTTCACGGGTGGGTTCAAGCACGAGCGCGCGCAATCCACCGTGCTGGCCCAGGCGGGAGATAATCGGCAACGCGAACGCAGCGGTCTTGCCTGTGCCCGTCTGAGCGGAGCCGATGAGGTCGCGCCCCGACATTATGATCGGGATGGCGCGAAGCTGGATCGGAGTGGGATCGATGTACCCAGAGGCGCGAACGCCTTCCAGGGCTTTAGGGGAAAGGCCGAGTTTGGAAAATGGCATGAGGTCCGCTTATAGACACCAGGTCGGTGAGTTCACCCGAAAACGCGCCGTAGAGGCGCGTCGTATGCTCAAGATCGGAGACAAAAGTGCCGGTCAGAACCGCCTGGATGCTTGACGCAGGACTTAGCCAATGCGCATCTGAGCTAACGATGCACGCGCACTGCCGCCGCTTATGTCGGGAACGATTCTCAATTCGAGCGCGGTTACACCATTGAGTTCGACGCGTTGGTCCTCAATCTCCCGGGTCGCGCCGGGTGGGCTGAAGTTATATTGTTGACGCATGATGTCCCGAGAAGACTCCTCACCCTCCCGAAACCAACGCAGCACGAACTCCTGCGTGCGCGCCTGCTCTTCTTCCTGGAACATCAGAAGTATCCGCCGCAGGCTCAAGGGCTTGTCAAAGATGATGCGTATCGTCTGCTCCCCCGGTTGTTCTGCGTGCCAACCGGACCCGGCACTTGGTATCAGAGCGGCCTCGATGGGGTGCGCTGCACTTTCGGATGTAACTTCCACTTGTGCCAACGCTCCCAGATCCAACCATTTCTGGCCAGCGGCTGAAATCCTCTCAGAAGTCTGATTGATTATTTTTTTTCGCATGACGTCCCCCTTTCCTCCACTAGCATAACAAATTGGTTCGGTATGTCAGCACACACTCCATGGGCGACCGGAGTCTACGGACGCGCCGAGCTCTCATGGCGAGTCTCGAGCCTTCTCACTCGATGCGGCACTATTTCCAGCCGGGGTCGTCCGTCCACCGTCCCAGCTTGCCCAAAGCAGCGCTAGCTGGCCCACGATCCACCACCTGCTCGACCTTTGGTCTCTCGTTTTCCTTCAGGAGACCGATTTCCACCATCTTGTTGAGGGTCACGTCAACCATTGCGGCCGGCATTCCATCATTCACCGGCCAGACCTTGGCGGCAGCCAGCGCATCATAGGCCGGGCTCAGGACTTCCTTCGGATAGCCCGTGTGCTTGCTTGCAATATCAAGGGTGCGGTCCTTGTTGCGGTACATGAAACGGTGGGCCCGTATGATGGCCGCAACGGCGCGGCTGAGAAGGTCCGGATCCTTCCGAAGCAACTCCTCGGTGGTGCTAAAAGTCCCATACCAATAGGTGGGCATGACTTCCCAGAGCGGGACCAAGAGCTGGAGGGAAGCCTTCTTTGTGCGCGCCATATGCGCTTGGTCGATGTGCAAGATAGCCGTGTCAATCTTATTAGCAATGAGGGCAGCGATGTAGCCAGCGCTAGAGACAGGGACGTAATGCGCGTCCTGCGGGGTAAGCCCGGCGCTGTGAAGGACGGCCCGTGTCATCACCTCACGGAATGCGCCAACCTCCTGGATGCCGAGGTTCTTCCCGCGCAGATCGGCGGGCCTTCGGATGCCCTCCTGAGCCACCATAACCACGGTGAGCCTGTGGGCATAGCTGAAGATGCTTCGGATTTTCCCCCCACGGCTGATAGCGGCAAGCACCGGTTCGCTACTGGCCCCAAGGATATCCAGTCCCCCGGCCACACCGCCGCGCAGCGCCTGTAGACCAGATTCAAACGCCGCTAAGTCAAGGTTAATCCCCTCCTCCTCGAAGTAGCCGAGGTCTTTCGCAACATAGACACCGAGGTGAGGCAGGTTCGGGGGCGTGACTGGCATCCCAATGACGAGTTTGCTCCGGGGAGTCTGGGCCACCGCCATGCCTGCCGGCGCTAGGGCAGCGAGAAGTAGCACGGTCATGACCGCCAGACGCGTTTGCATATTCCATCTCCTTAGGATCGAGCTTGCGAGCCTTTTACGTGCGACTCAGACATGGATGACCACCTTCAGTGCGTTGTCGATTCGCTCGACGTAAGTCCGGAACGCTTCGTGAATCTGATCCAGTGTGAAATGATGAGTAATGATCGGGTCTGCCGCGATCTTGCCCGCGCTCATGAGCGCGAGCGACCGGCCACAGTTCATCCCACCCTCTCCGCGTGCCGCGTAGATGCGGACGTTACTCCGAACCGCGAGATTCATGTCCATCTGCACCGGCCCCGTGTACCAGGCCACGACGCCGATGCGACCGCCGCGCCTAACATTTTCCAGTGCCTCCTGCATGGAGGTCGGACCGCCGGCGCATTCAAGGACGGAGTCAGCACCCTTGCCGTGCGTGATTTCGCGCACGCGCTCGGCCAGGTTGTCCTTTCGCACGTTGATCGTGAAGTCCGCACCCAGCCGTTTGCCGATTTCCAGGCGCGAGTCCCTGGTACCGCTGAGGATGACCCGTTCCGCACCGAGCGCCTTGCAGAGCTGGACCGCGATGAGACCGATCGGCCCTGGCCCGAGCACCAGCACCGTCTCACCGGCAACATAGCCGCCCATGAGATCAATCGCCCAGAGGGGCGAAGCGGCGGTCGTCACCATGCACGCCTGCTCAAATGTGAGATTGTCGGGCAACCGGTAGAGCGTGTTGATGTGGTTGACGGCGTAATCGGCGAAGCCCCCGTCGCAGGTTAGACCCTTCGCCCGGTGCCCCTTCGCGAGATCTCCGTAATTCAGACAGGAGGTGTACCAGCCTTTAATGCAGTTTTCGCAGCGATCGCAGCCCTTGTGCACCTCCACGGCGACCCGCTCCCCGATCTGGAACTCGTTGACGCCGGGTCCCAGCGCTGCCACGGTTCCGGCGTACTCGTGGCCCATGATGAACTGGCCCGCCGGTTGTCCCTGAAGCGTTCTGTGCAGGACCTTGACGTCGGTTCCGCAGATGGAGGCGACCTCCACTTTTAGAAGAACCTCGCCAGGCCCGGCCTCCGGCACCGACCGCCGCTCCGTCCGCATATCGTCGGCATCGTGCAGCACCACCGCCCTCATCGTAGTGGGAATTGCCATGGACCTTAGCTCCCGTTTCGGCCTTATGTTGCGCTCATAATTTTCCTCTGAAATCTACTCCACAACATCGGGATCGCCACGCTATTTTAACGGCCAAAGTGAGACAAAGCGATCTCTTGGAGTCCCAATTTGAGGCGACAGTATCCGATACCGACACGTTATGTCAACGTGAGGCTGACGTTCCGATAGGATGGACATCTGTGCCCCGATTAGAGTAATGAAGTTTTTAAATTAGTTGGCTCTAGGAACGGTCGAAGGCAGCCTGCATGGTTTAAGTTAACACGCGATAAGTGATACTGTCGTCTAAAAACCACTTTAGGAGGCGCTAATGATCGACCTCTACTACTGGACCACACCGAACGGCCACAAGATTACCATCTTCTTGGAGGAAACCGGCATTCCCTATACGATCAAGCCGATCAACATCGGCAAGGGCGAGCAGTTCTCACCCGATTTTCTGGCTATTTCCCCAAATAACCGAATTCCAGCCATTGTGGATCATAAACCGGCTGATGGCGGAGGACCATTAAGCGTGTTCGAGTCCGGCGCCATTTTGCAATATCTGGCCGAGAAGACTGGTAAGTTTTGGCCGGCCGATCTCCGCGGCCGCACCGAGACCATGCAATGGCTCTTCTGGCAGATGGGCAACCTGGGGCCGATGCTCGGACAAAACCACCACTTCAGGAATTATGCGGCAGAGAAGATTCCCTACGCCATCAACCGCTATCTCAAGGAAACCGAGAGGCTCTATGGAATACTTGACGAACGGCTGACCGACCGCGAGTTCGTCGCGGGAGATTACACGATCGCGGACATAGCCTGTTATCCATGGATCGTTCTCTACGAGCGGCAGGGGCAAAACCTGGACGACTTCCCAAACATCAAGCGCTGGTTCGAAATGATTCAGCGCCGCGAGGCGGTGCAGCGGGCCTATGATATAGCAAAGACCGTCAACGCATCGACGACCATGACCGAAGAAGCGAAGGCCATTCTGTTTGGACAAGGTCGTAGGCCAGCCCATTCAGCATCCTCCTAACGCTCCCGGGCGTAGCCGTCTCACGGCACGGTTATTCCGCTAAGGTTATATCCCCCATTCTTTCGCAGGTTTGCTCTGAACCGAATCTTCACGTCCTCTTTATCTTTTTTTAACATTCAGGGCTTTTAATGGTCTCGGGTTAAGCCTTCTCTTATTCCAAAGACAGAGGAAGTCCTCATGGATACTTTTCAGTTCAGAATAGCAGAAAGCCCACATGACACGGAACCATTTGTAGAACGGAAGCGCGGAGCAAGCTGGGCTGTGGTGCTTGCCGGCGGCGACGGCACGAGGCTTCGCCCTCTGACCCGCCGAATCACCGGCGACGAGCGACCGAAGCAGTTCTGCCCTATCCTTGGCAGGGAAACGCTCCTCGAAATGACTCTCCGCCGCATCTCTTTGGCTGTGCCTGCGGATAGGACCGTAGTAGTGCTAACCGAGATCCACGAGTCGTTCTACAACTCTATCCTGAAGGATGCGCCGCCCTGTCGCCCCCTAATTCAGCCTAATAATCGCGGAACCGCACCCGCCATCCTTTACAATCTCTTGCGCGTAGCTTCGCTAGACCCGAAGAGCTCCGTCGCCATCTTTCCATTGGATCACTACATCTCCGATGACGAGGCCTTCATGTATTGCGTGGAGGCTGCCTTCGAAGCGATCCGCGTCATGCCCGCATCGGTCATTCTATTAGGAATTAATCCGGACGGCCCGGAAATAGAATACGGCTCGATCGAACCGGCTGAGTCCGTTTTCGTTCCGGCCAGCGGCACGCTGTTCCGGGTCCGCCGCTTCTGGGAAAAGCCTCTCCCGGGCCTCGCCGAAAGATTATTCTCCAAGGGTTGCTTCTGGAACAGCTTCGTTATGGTCGGAAGAGTACAGACTCTGCTTTCCCTGATCGATAAAAATATCCCCCATCTATACCACCCGTTCCGCCGGCTCATCCCGGCATTCAACACTCCGAGGGAAACACAGTTTATTCGGGAGCTCTACAACCAACTCCTACCATCTAATTTCTCCCAGGAAGTCCTCGCAAGGTGCCCGTCGAATCTGCTCGTGTACCCGGTGACCGGCATCGACTGGTGCGACTGGGGAGAACCGTCCCGCGTTTTGAGCTCTCTCGCTCGCATCGGGATCCAACCAAAGTGGGCTACGGCTCCGCGGGCTGCTGCCGCTCAACCCTCTGCCTAAGGCAGAATCCCTGGTCGGTCATTGTCCTCCGCCTCCGTTTATTTTTGTAGGCCATGTTTCCTCCGTATGGCAAGAAAGAAATCGGAACTACGGAACACGTGAAGGAACAGACCGGATTTTACGCATGAAATTGACGCGAATTATAATTTTTTTCTTGACAATTTGGCGCCAATTTGGACACTTTTGACACTCCGCGTCGTTCTTGAAAACTCCCCGAAGCTCCGGAAAATCTCTTACTTTCCGGCAACACTCGATCAGATAGTAAAGGCACGCCTTTTGCGGAAAAAGATAAGTAATTGTTAGAGGAACAGGGTAACTCCACGGCTTCACAGCGCAATCTGAGTCTGCTTCTGTCTTACCGGTAATCTTCCCCTGAAAACACCCTAGTTCTGAGATCAGGCATGAGCAAAGCACTACATCTTCTGAGATCGTTGGTTCTTGTCACCTGTCTCTTTGAGGGGAAGGCGTCAGCGCAAACGTTTTCGTTAAATCCGGACCCTGTTGGGCTCCCGGATCTCGAGAACTCCGTTTCTCCCTACAGTCACATCCAGGGCATGCAAGAGCTTTTGCGACAGCCTGCGCGAAGCGCTTACTCCCTAAAACTGGGTCCGGAAGATATTCGGCTGAAAACCTCTTACCTGGAGAAGCAGGAAGAAGACAGAATGTTAACGAATGGTTCAAGCGCCAGCCAAAAGCGGTATTTTGACGCTCTCGCCACATACTCTCTATGGAATGGCAGCTTATTCGGAGAGGGAGAGTTTGCCTATAGCGGCTTGGGTTTGACACCTGCAGCGGAGGAGTTGCCAAAACTGATGCGGCTCGGACTGAAAGGCAAATGGGCGGGCATGAGCTACGGCGCCGATTACAGATCCGCTGATCATGACTTCCTTTTTCTAACCGGAGCGAGAATTGATCACGCGCGCGATGAGAGCCAGCTTTGGGGAGAATACAACCTCGGATTCGGGCGTATCCGGGGATCTCTCGGCGAGCTGCGGGAACAAATGACGGACACGAATCAACTGAACCTTACGAGAACAGCCGCCAGCTCTTTCCATTTCAACCAGTCTGGCTGGAGCGGAATGCTTTATTCAAACTACTCGATAATCGCGCAAGGGACAGACGATAGCCAAAGGACGCTGGCCTTAACGAACGGGCTCTCCGCTTTGTACCGTCCGGTGACCCTGCTGACTCTTGAGCCCAACTTAAGCCTGAAGGAAGAGTGGAATTCACAAACCGGGATGCGGACGGAAACCCCTTCAGCGGGGCTGCAGCTAAGTTCTGCCCCTTTCAAAGGCATGCAGCTCACCGGACGCACCTCGTACGCGAGAGGTCGAAGCGAAGATGGATTGAGAGATTTTGCAACAGTGAGCACGGCGGCGGGTTTCAACTTGCAACTCGAAAAATCCTCAGTAAGTGAAAGCCTTTTGTCGTTCCAGATCGAGTACAACAACCAGCTCGATTTCAAGTATCGGCGCCTTTCTCAGGAGGCACTCATGGGAAAGCTCCAGTGGAAAATCATTGGTTTTTGACAGGATTTTCCCTGCAGACCCAGACTAACCGGCATCGCTAGAACTTCGAATTCCCGCCTTCAACGCTCCCATTACTCCTTTGCCCGAGATCTCGGGCCACAACGCTGATTTTCTTCTTGACTCGAAGGAGCGATGTCTAATAGCTTTCGCTCATGGGCAGATGCAAAAGATTCTTGGAAGCTAGTTAGTTGTCACTGAAAAAAGTGCAAGAATGCTTCGACGGCGCTCAGCATGAACGGGAAATTACTACTATGCCGCTTTCTGTCCCGTTCGTCCTGAGCAGTGTCGAAGGGCGAACGGGACGTTTTCAGAGTAAACTAGGTGGAGAAAGCTATGAACGTGACTGCAAGAATTGCGCGATTCGTGGTGGAAACCAAGTACGAGAGGATCCCGTCGAGTGCGTCGCTGACGGCAAAGAAGGCGATTCTCGACTGCCTGGGGGTTGCGCTCGCCGGAAGCAAGGAAGCAAGCGCCCAAATCTGCGCGCAGATAGCGCGCCAGGAAGGCGCAAGGGAGGAAACAACCGTTATTGGTCAGGGATTCAAATCTTCGGCGCTACAGGCTTCTTTTGCCAACGGAACCGCGGCTCATGCGCTGGACTACGATCATAGCTTTACCCTCATGGGCCAGCCCACGGCTCCTATCATCCCCGCAGTCTTTTCCTTGGGAGAGTCATTAGGGGTTAGCGGTCGTGCACTTCTCGAGGCTTACGTGGCCGGCTTCGAAGTCGCAGCGAAGCTGGTTTTTTCGCTGCGCGATTCGACTCAAGACGGCTGGCACGGTCCCGGAACTCTGGGCTCTTTCGGCGCGAGCGCCGCGTGCGCAAAGCTGCTGCGACTCAATTCCGCCGAAGTGGAGATGGCGCTGGGCATAACGGCGTCGATGGCCGGTGGGGTCGTGTGCAACTTCGGAACCATGACCAAACCCTTGCACGTTGGCCTCGCGGCGAGAAACGGAGTGCTGGCGGCGAAGCTCGCTCAATCTGGATATACGGCAAACGCAAAAGGGATCGAGGCAGGAAACGGCTTCTTTGACATGTTCTATCACGTATCGCCGGGCGACAACGGGCCGCTGGAAGAGTTAGGCGAGTCCTATGCCCTGGTAACCGATGGCATCCGGATAAAGCCCTATCCGTGCGGCGGACTGACGCATCAGGCCATCGACGCGGTGCTTGACTTCAGGGCAAAGTATGGCGTTACGGCCGACATGGTTGAATCGATTGACGTGGATGTGATGAAGCACACTTACAACAGAATCGCTTTTCGGATCCCGCAAACCGGAATCCAGGGAAAGTTTTGCATGGGTTATCTTCTGGCTCGCGCGATTGTGGACGGAAAAGTCTCGCTTGACGTTTTCACGGATTCAGCCGTGCGGGATCAGAATGTTTTGCGGCTCGCCGAAAGGGTCCAGATGAGACTGGATCCGAATCTCAAGCCGCGCGATGAAGGAAGCCGTCCCTGCAGGGTCACCCTTCGCTTGACGAACGGACAGACCTATTCGCGCGAGGTCCAGCACGCAAAGGGAGGTCCCGAAGTTCCTCTTACTCCGAACGAACTTAAGGCGAAATTCACAGAGTGCGCGCGCCTAGCTATTAGCGCGAGTTCAGCTGAGCAGGCGCTGGAATACGTGGAGCGTTTGGAAACTCTAGAAGATATTAGGCCGCTCTGTCGGCTCCTCATCGGATAGGTCGTGGACTGCCAACGATAGAAAATCGCCCTCAAACGTTCAATAGACGCCGACCTGCCTTCCAGCAGAGCCACGCGATCGCCGCCGCCATCAGCGCGACGAATGGAAAAAGAACTCCGGCAAGGTACATGCCAGCGTGAGTGAGAGAACCCTTCCTTTCAAACGTTCCGCCGAGATAAGCCAGCTGCACGCCGTAATAGCCGAAAAAGAGCGCAACGGCCAAAGCAACCAGAGAATTAAACAGGAACAGGTAGGCAAGTGCCCGGGAGGGAGGCTCCTTAGCCTCCATTTTCACAGCTGTTTTGGTGGCACTCTCCAAATTGCTATCCATGAGCGAAGACTGCCTATCCAAGTTTCGCCTCTTTAGACCCAAGCAGCACATAAAGTGCCAACCCAATAATGTCTTTTAGTTTCCTCTGGGTTGCCATGTGAACAGACCAAATAGTTGTCCATGTTTGTCCAATAATGATCGGGGAGAGAAAAGCGTCGGATTCAAACTGGCGACTACGACCACGCGAACTCGAACTTTCGACTTTTCATTCGATGGCTTTGGAGATAAACAAGTCTCATGCTCATTGACTCCCATGCCCATCTCGACAAGTACGGGAACTCCCTAGCGTCCGCCTTGGACGAGATCAAAGAGCACGGGGTTTTTACAATTGCCGTGGCGATGGATCTACCTTCCTATGAATGCAGCCTCGAAATAGGCGAGATGTGCGACCTCGTGCTGCCGACCTTCGGAGTGCACCCTAAGAGAGCTCCCGAATATGTGGGACGTCTGCGCGAGCTGGGTCCTTACATCGAGCAAAGCCCAGCAATCGGAGAAATCGGACTCGACTTTCACTGGGTGGAAGACTCTTCGCAATTTCCTGCTCAGAGAAAGGTATTGGAATATTTTCTAGCCGCGGCCAGAGAACAGAAAAAGATCGTCAATCTCCACACCAAAGGCGCTGAAAAAGAGATCCTCGATTTGCTTGAGCTCTACGACGTTCGACGAGCCATCATTCATTGGTACTCGGGTCCGCTCGATCTGCTTCGTGAGTTGATCGACTATGGCGCGTATTTCACAGTCGGCGTCGAGGGGCTTTTTTCGGACTCGATCCGAGCCATCGCCAAAGAGGTGCCGCTGAACCGATTACTGACGGAGACCGACAATCCCGGAGGGCTTAAGTGGTTAAACGGAACCTTGGGAATGCCGCGTGTAGTGAAAGAGGTTATCCAGGCTATCGCACAGATCAAAAAAACAACCCCAAAGGCAATGATCGAAGCGGTCGAGAAGAATTTCTTAGAGCTGATCCGCGATGACCCGTGGCTTCAGGAGATTCAGGGTCGTGCTCGTGGTTCATGGTCGCTGTAACCTCGGCTTAACAATAGCTCCGTATAAATGCTTGACACTCTCTCGCCCTTCATGGTGAGCTACGAGCACTACTAAGACAACAAAGGTAAAGGATAAAAAGGAGGTCTCTATGAAACGCTGGTCGTTACTCCTTTCAGCGTTGACGCTATGCCTGACGACGAGTTCCCTTCAGGCCAAAGAGCTCGTAATTGTAACCTCGTTTCCCAAAGAGCTGTTCGAGAACTACAAGAAAGCCTTCGAAGCGAAATATCCGGGGATCAATGTGGTCATCAACAGCAAGCAGACCAATGCCGGCGTGACCTACCTGCGTGAAACCAAGGCGAAGCCCGAGGCGGACATCTTCTGGGTCAGCGCGCCGGA
>DASYRN010000139.1:0-6086 GCA_036004365.1 Binatia bacterium | reverse complement strand
CTTCGAGCATCATCCCGGGAACCATTTTCGCATCGGGCCTAGCCTAGAATTGTCTTGACCATGCCCCAGCGACCTACGGTTCGCCGCTCCAAGGTCTGGAAGATGAGCCGCTCAAAGAAGAGCCCGACGATCCCGATGATGCCGAGGCTCGCCATCATGACGTCGGTGTTGAGAAATTCCTTGGAGTCAAAGATGACCCAGCCAAGTCCCCACGAGGTGGCCGCGATCATCTCCCCGCCGACCACGGCGATCCAGGCCCGAGCAAACGCCTGGCGAAATCCCGCAATGATGAACGAGAGCGAGCCCGGCAAGACCACCTTATAGAAAAGAATCTTCTCGTCGGCACCCATGGCTTCGGCCGAACGGATCCAGAGACGATTGACTGACCGCACGCCGGTCCAAGTGTTAAAGATCACTGGAAACGTTGCGGCATAGAAGACCAGCGCGATCGTCGCCGCGTTGCCCAGGCCGAACCAGAGAATGAATACCGGGACCCAGGCGAGCGACGGGATCGGCATGAACACGCTCACCAACGGAACGAAGAAGCGCTCGACGCGGCGGAACCGCCCCATGAGAATCCCGATCGGAACCCCCACTACGCCGGCCAGGACAAACCCGAAGAGGACGCGGTAGAGCGTGTAGACAGTGTGCCAAAGCATGGCGCCGCTCAGGAGCATTCGGCCGAGAGTCCGGCCGATCACGAACACAGAGGGCGCGAGCGCCGGGGCGAAGAGGCCGCTCCGGGCGAAGCCTTCCCAGATCAGGCACGCAAGGCTGATCGAAATGATTGCTGCAAGTGTGGTCCTTATCAGATCCTTTGCGCCTTCCCGTTCAAATCGTTCCATCACTTCGTTTCGTTCAATCGCTTCGCTCCGTTCAAACGGTTTGAACGGCTTGAACTGCTGGAACGTCTTGAACTTTTAATCTCTGCCGCGTCAGGTCCTTCGTGCTGAATCCTCCCCTCTTGCTCCCATGCCGCGTCGAGATGCGAGCATCACACCATTTATTTCTCCATCATTCCCCAGCGGACCAACGTTAGTTGCTCGACCTTCTGAAACACCAGTTTCTCCAGCAGCAGCCCGACGATGCCGATCACGGCAATGCCCGCCAGCATCACGTCTGTATTCAGGAACTCGCGCGCGCCGAAGATGAGCCAGCCGAGCCCGAGCGAGACAGAGGTCAACATCTCGACCGCGACCAGTACTCGCCACGCTCGGGCCAAGCCGAGCCTGAGTCCCGTGAGAACATAGGGCAGCGCGCTGGGAAGGACGACCTTCCAGAAGAGTTGGCGATCTTTGGCGCCCATCGCCTGTGCCGCCCGGATCCAGACCTCCTTCACCGCCTTGACGCCGGTCCAGGTGTTTAGCGTGATAGGAAAAGCAGCGGCAAATGCGACGAGAAGAATGGCTGGAAGATTACCGAGGCCGAACCAGAGGACAAAGAGAGGCGCATAGGCCAAGCCGGGAATCGGATTGCCGATACTGACAAGCGGCAAAAAAAAGTCCTCCGCCCAGCGATATCGGCCGATCATGATCCCGAGCCCCACTCCAACCAGAGCGGCGAGAAGGAATGCACCGATCAACCGGAGCACCGTGTGGACGGCATGGATAGGAAGGATCCCATTGGCGACAAGGCGAATAAAGGTGTCAATGATCGTCTCGACGGTGGGGAAAAGTTTTTGCGGGAACGGCCCGAAGAGTGAGAAGGCCTGCCATGCTGCCCCGACAACGACGAAGGGCAGTGCGAATTCTACGAGAGAGATCAGCGCGCGGCGCATGCTCGACCCCTCCATCACCCAGTCAGTTAAAACCGCCCTTGCTCGCATAGCAGGCGAAATGTCCGGTTTGGTCGGGAAGCCGCACGACCTCTCACCCGATTCGCTCCAGCCCTCCCATATACGGGCGAAGCACCTCAGGCACGACCACCGTCCCATCCTTTTGCTGGTAGTTCTCTAGCACGGCGACCAGAGTCCTCCCGACGGCAAGACCCGAGCCGTTCAAGGTGTGAACAAAAGCCGGCTTGCTTCTCTTATCCGGTCGGTACCGGATCTGGGCGCGCCGCGCCTGGAAATCCTCGAAATTCGAACAAGAAGAAATTTCCTTGTAACTATTCTGCCCCGGCAACCAGACTTCGATGTCGTAGGTCTTAGCGGCGGCGAAGCCGAGATCGCCCGTGCAGAGCGCGACCACGCGGTAGGGGAGACCGAGTTTCTGCAAGATCGCCTCCGCGTCGCGCGTGAGGGATTCCAGCTCGTCGTAACTCTGTTCGGAGCGGGAAAATTTTACTAGCTCTACCTTCTGAAACTGATGCTGGCGGACGATGCCGCGCACATCCTTGCCATAGCTCCCCGCTTCGGAGCGAAAGTTAGCCGTCCAGGCGCAGAGTTTGAGTGGCAGGCGGTCGAGGTCGAGGATTTCCTCGCGGAAGAGGTTCGTAACTTGCACTTCCGCGGTTGGGCTCAACCAATAATCGGTACCCTCCAACTTGAACAAGTCAGCGGCAAACTTGGGTAGTTGACCTGTCCCGGTGAGCGAAGAGCTGTTGACGAGGAAAGGCGGCAAGACTTCGACATAGCCATGTTCACGAGTATGGACTGAGAGCATGAAGTAGGCCAGGGCTCGCTCCAGCAATGCTCCTAGTCCATAGTAGACGGCAAAACGCGCGCCAGCGATTTTCGCTGCTCGGACGAAATCCAAAATTCCCAATTCCTCACCAATCTCCCAATGGTTTTTAGCGGGAAACTCAAACTGAGGAAGCTCTCCCCAGCGTCGCACTTCCTTGTTGTCTTCGGGGCTCGACCCCACAGGCACGCTCTCGTGAGGCAAGTTCGGAACCCGAAGCATGAAATCGTCGAACTGAGCTTCGATTTCTGCTAGAGGCGCCTCGGCTTTTCGGATTTCCTCGGTAAGCTCCTCCACCTCTTTCATGACGGTAGCAGTGTCTGCGCCGAGCTTTTTGGCTTTGCCGATCTCAGCGGAAAGCTGATTCTTCCTTCCTTTCAACGACTCCAGTTTGACTAGCTGAGAGCGCCGATGCTGATCCAAGATACCAAACCGCTCCCAGTCGATCTTTGTTCCTCTAGTGCTGATCCGGTTCCTGACCATTTCGAACTGCTCGCGCAGAAGCTTAACATCAAGCATTAAGAAGTCTCCTAGAAAAACTCAAAGGCGTTCTGAATATGCTCCACCACCGGCTTTTGGTCGACAAAACTCACCCCTACGACGTCGAATCTCGCCTCGCGCTGGTGCAAGCTTTTCTGGCTGAGGAAAAACTGCGCGGCTCGGATCATCCTTTGTTGCTTGCGCCAGTGAACGGAGTCCAAAGGACCGCCAAACCGATCATCGGTACGAGTCTTCACCTCGACGAAGACGATCACGTGTCGGTCCAAAGCGATGAGATCAAGCTCGCCTGCGGGGCAGCGATAGTTCCGTTCAACAAGCCGGTAGCCTTTCTTCTTCAAATACCTTTCGGCGAGCCGCTCTCCTTCTTGACCCAGGAGCTGCTTTTGATTTCCCGCGGGCATCTGTTCTCAGCGATCGGTTACGCGGCGCGGCTTGAGCGAGCACTTAGCTCCGAATACTCATACTATAGCCGGCATTCTCGGACAGGTCTAAAGCTGCAGCGATGGATCGGCGACGGGCCGTATCGGCTCAGCGCCGTGAGATGGCTGGAAGAACTATAGCCCTTGTGCTTTCCAAAGCCGTACTCGGGGTACAGCCTGTCGTACTCCATCATTATCCTATCCCGCGCCACTTTGGCGACAATCGAGGCAGCCGCAATCGAAACGCAGACCCGATCCCCTTTCTTAAGAGTCCTCTGGTAAGGCAAGGCAGCGACCGGGCACGAGGCATCAAGCACTAGTATCTCCGCTTCCCCTAATACCTCTTGCCTGTTGCTCATTGCTTTTTTCTCCGTCGCTTCCCTTGTTAAGAACTCCAGAGGAATCGGATGAGAGCCATCGATCAAAAGATAGTCGGGCACTGGATTCAACTGCTTGAAGGCGCTGGCCATGGCCAATAGGCTGGCTCTTAGAATGTTTATATGGTCAATCTCCTCCACGTCTACAACTCCTACTCCCCAGGCGACCGCGTTTTCCTTAATCCAAAACGCCAGCTCCTCCCGCTTTTCAGCTTTGAGCAACTTGGAATCCCGAATATCACGGTTGCTCGTATGTCGTGGGAGTATGACGGCTGCAGCCACAACAGGCCCGGCCAAAGGACCCATTCCCACTTCATCGATACCGGCGATGGTCTGAAAGCCTTGTGAGTAACCCTCCTCTTCTAACTGCCCGCGGCGCCTGCCGTACAATTTCCCGGTAAGCAGCTTCAACTGCCTTCCTCTCATCGAATCCCTTCTAAACCAAAAGGGAGTTGAACTGCAATAAAATTCTATGAAACGACCCAGCAAAAGAAATGGGGGCCTGCTAGCGGACCTCTCGAAGGTGGCATCAGTTTTATTGCCATTTGCTCCATCGTTATGTTAGAAAATTCGTATGAAGATGACTTTAGAAGAAGTCCGGCAGGTCGCGGCCCTGGCACGACTCGGTCTTTCTTCGGAAGAAGAAAAAGCATTGGTAGAACAGCTAGATAAGATTCTAGAATACATGGAGAAATTAAACTCGCTCGACACGGGAAATGTTGAACCTCTCGCCCATGTTGTGGACATCGTCAATGCCTTCCGAGAAGACGTTGCCGTCTCTTGGCCTTTTACTGAGGCGCTACTCCAAAATGCTCCAGCGAGAGAAAAAAACTTTTTCAAAGTTCCGAAGATCATTGAATGAACCTTTACTCCCTAACCCTCCACGAACTCAGCGAGAAACTAAAAAATCGGGAGGTCTCATCGCAGGAACTCGTTCAGGCAATTCTACACAGGATTGCGACCACCGAGGATAAGACACATTCCTACATTAGCCTCTGCGAGGAAACCGCGCTGGTTGAGGCGAAGAAGGCCGACAAAAAACTCCGGAGAGAAGAGAAGTCGTCCTCGCTTTTGGGTATCCCGGTTGCTCTGAAAGATATCTTTCTGGCTCAAGGGATTCTTACGACCTGCGGCTCCAAGATACTTGGCAACTTCATCCCACCCTACGACAGCACAACGGTAAAAAAGCTCAAAGAGGCTGGCGCGATCACCTTGGGAAAAACCAATATGGATGAGTTTGCCATGGGTTCTTCGACGGAGAACTCGGCTTTCTCCACAACGCGCAATCCGTGGAACCTGGAGCGAGTCCCGGGCGGCTCATCGGGAGGTTCCGCCGCCGCAGTAGCTGCAGACCAATGCATTGTCGCTTTGGGCACAGACACCGGTGGATCGATCCGCCAGCCAGCGGCCTGCTGCGGGGTCGTGGGATTTAAACCCACCTATGGACGGGTAAGTCGCTTCGGGATCATCGCCTTTGCCTCATCCTTAGATCAAGTGGGACCGTTAACCAAAGATGTTACAGATTGCGCGCTGATGCTGGAAGCGATTGCCGGACATGATCCTCTTGACTCGACTTCCGTCCACGCGCCGGTTCCAGGCTACGTGAAGCACCTAGACGGGGAGGTCAAAGGACTCAAGGTAGGAATCCCCAAAGAGTATTTCATCCCGGGCATGCAATCCGATGTCGAAGAAGCTGTGAAAAAAGCTATTCGGGTCTTGGAGAACATGGGCGTGGCGATCGAGGGGATTTCCCTTCCCCACACGGAGTACGCGGTGGCGACTTACTATATCATCGCGACAGCCGAGGCGAGTTCCAACCTCGCCCGATATGACGGAATGAGGTACGGTTTTCGCGCCCCGGGCAAAGATCTCACAGAGACCTACATGAAGAGCAGAGAGCAGGGTTTTGGGCCCGAAGTAAAGAGAAGGATTATGTTAGGAACTTATGTCCTATCTGCCGGCTATTACGATGCCTATTATTTGAAAGCCCAGAAGGTGAGATCGCTGATTAAAAAAGACTTTGATGAGGCCTTTAAGAAGTGCGATGCGATCCTCACTCCGACCGCACCGACCACAGCCTTTAAAATCGGGGAAAAAACCCAGGACCCGTTGCAGATGTACCTCTCGGATATCTTCACGATTTCTGTGAATCTGGCAGGGCTCCCAGC
>DASYRN010000138.1:0-21099 GCA_036004365.1 Binatia bacterium | reverse complement strand
ACTCCCTCCTGGTTGAGATCGATTCTGATCATGCCGTCTGCCTTGACGAGTGTAAAAATCGCTCCGGATTTGCCGGGAAGAGGCGTCGCATAGAGACGGCCGTCGCTCTCCTCAAGGCTCACGCGAACGTAGTCCTCGCGTCCTGTCTGGGAGGCGACATTAGTCTTGAGAATCGCCCGCGTCGTTTTTGAAAATTGGGACGCGCTTTGCTGATTTTCTCCCCCAAGAACTCGGATCAAAGGGGCGGCAAAAAGATCGAAAATCACCATGGCGGAAACCGGATAGCCGGGAAGACCCAAGAGCGGCTTTCCTGCGGCTTTGGCAAAGATGGTCGGCTTGCCGGGGCTTACGGAGATCCCATGAAAAATCATTTCGGCATTCGGAAGTGAAAGAATAGCGTCCATCGCGATGTCCCTGGCGCCGACCGAGCTGCCGCCGGAAAGAAGAACGAGATCACCCCACTCAAGCGCTTTTCGAAGCGTCTTCACAAGAGCGTCACGGTCATCGCACACGACCCCGAGATCGTCCAGCTCTGCACCGCATTCTTCGACCAGGCCCGCGAGTGAATGCTGGTTGATGTTGCGCACCTGGCCAGGGCGAGGCTCCATCTCCACATCGATAATTTCATCTCCCGTCGAGATGAGCGCAACGCGCGGCTTTTTGTAGACCGAAAGCGAGGATACGCCGATGCCCGTAAGGGCACCGAGATCGTGAGCGCGAAGTCGGCGGCCGCGCCGGAAGACAAGATCTCCCTTTTTGATATCGTCGCCGATCTGGATCACGTTCTGCCAAGGCGAAACGCCGCGGTGGATTTCCACCATGCTGTCGCCGACTTCTTCCGTATATTCGACCATCACGACTCCGTCGCTCTCGGGCGGAAGCATCCCGCCGGTGGAGATGCGCATCGCCTCCCCTTTGATCAACGCTCTTGTCGCTTCCTTTCCCATCTCGATCGTGCCTACAAGTTTGAGATATGCCGGCTGGCTCGCGCTCGCGCCGAAGGTGTCTTTGGCCTTAACGGCATAGCCATCCATCGCCGCGCGGTGAAAATGAGGGAGATCAACTTGGGAATAAAGGTCCTCGGTTAGAACCCGCGCCCGAGCCTGGATCGTCGGGACAACTTCTGTAGCTACAGGAGGCGTCTGGAGGAGAATCCGCAATGCCTCGGTGGGAGAAACGACTTTGAAAAAAGCTTTCAACGGTCCCTCCTGTGGAAGAACACTATAAAAAGCCTCTCTCAAAAGCAACTTGGGCTGATTTGGAGAAGAAGCTGGAGCTACCGCGGCTTTGAGGCTTTAAGAGTTTCGTGAAGCGAGGTTAGTCCTGCATCAATCAATCCGAGTGTAAGGCCACGCGGTTTCCTTCGCTGTCTTGGATTACAGCTCTAAAACCGTAGGGGCCGATTTGATGTTTGGCTTGAGTGACTTTGCCGCCATTGGCCTCAACCGCGGCGATCGCCTGGTCGAGCCGTCCGTTGGCGTTCAGGTAAAGCAAAGGTCCTTTGGTCGAAGGCTCCTCACCTTCCCGTTTGAAAAGGCATCCGCCGACCTCACCTTCGTCATGGGGAAAAATTCCGATCGCCATCTCCGGAAATTGTTCTTTCTTAATCGGTGCGCCCAGAACGGCTGAATAGAACCGAATAGCTCGGTCGAGATCCTTGACCGGAATATCCACCCAAACGATTTGATTCCCCATGATCTCCTTTTCTTTGGCGTTACAGCCAACCCATGGCCAGGATATGCTGCAAGAGCAAGAAACCTCGGTTCAGTGTCTGCGGCGCTTATCTCCGAAATCAGAAAGAAAAGATACAAATCCGGTTTTTTTACGTTGATTCTTGTTTCTGACCTCGTCCTCAAGCTTCCTAATTTTGCTGTCTGTCCTTTGCTTGACCATTTCCAATTCCATCACCCTAGCCGCCAAGATCGCCTCTTTCTCGCGGACTTCAGCCTTCAGCCTTTCTACTTGAGCTTCCGTCTGCTGCTTGAGCTCCTCGATCTCCTTGTCTTTCAACTCCAGTTCGACGCTCGTTTTCTGTTGTTCCTCACCATCCCCTTCTTGAACGTCACTACCACGTCCGTCAAATGAGGCGAGCTCCCTAGCTAAAATACTTAAGGAACCCATCGCAGACCTGAGATCCTTAAGCGCCGAATCGCGAACCTCCAGGAGGTTCTCTTTCTCCGTGATATGTCTTTCGATATCTTGGGCGTTGGCGGCGAGATTGGCCTCCAGCTCCTGGATACAAGTTTCCTTGGTCTGCAAAGTTTCTTCCCTTTCGTGAAGCTGAGCCTCTAATGTGGTCTTGTCGGCCCTTAGGCTTTCCTTAATTTCCTCCTCTCGTTGGGCTTCCGTAACCGCAGATTCGAAGGCATCTGTGATGATGGATTCCAACTTATCTGTCCGCTCCGTGAGATTTTCCAGGCATTCCGCTAAGCCGCTTAGAATAGTTTTTAAGTCGGACTCTCCGGAAGTAACCTTTTGAAGAGTTTCCCGTAGTTTAGCGATTTCATCGGCCGCTAGACTCAGATGCTTTAGGTGCTTATATCCTTTTCTCTCCTTGGTATTGGATGTCTCTGAATTCATGACACTTCCTCCTTTTTGTGTCGAGCGGCCTCGATTTATTTGAATGACAACGATGTCCAGCTCTTACCGTGCGCTCCTTTTATCTCTTTCTGATGGAAAAAGAAAGAGGGTCCAAAAAATACCATGAATTGACCCCAATTACCGAATTTTACCAAACTTTACTGGCCGAGATGCCCGAACCTTAGCGAGGGAGGAACTGAAGCTGAAACTCGTCGAAGCCGCTTAGCGCGTGACCGCGCCCTCGGAGGCCGAGGAGACAAGCCGGGCGTACTTGGCCATGACGCCGGTCTGGTAGCGAGGAGTCGGCGGATTCCACCGGTTAAGCCGCGTGCGGATCTCCTGATCGGTCAATTCGACATTGAGAAGCCGCGCCTTGATATCGAACACGATCGTGTCGCCATCTCGCACAGCCGCAATGGGACCACCGCTCGCCGCCTCAGGCGCAACGTGGCCGGCCATCAGGCCGTGCGTGGCGCCGGAGAACCGGCCGTCCGTGAGAAGCGCGACCGAATCGCCTAAGCCCGCACCCACGAGCGCCGCCGTGACAGCCAGCATCTCGCGCATTCCGGGACCCCCTTTAGGACCTTCGTAACGAATGACCACGACATCGTTGGCTTTGATCTTTCCCCCTTGCACGGCTTGAAAGGCATCCTCTTCTCTGTCAAAGACGCGCGCCGGACCTTTGTGCGTCATTCGCTCATGCCCGGCAACCTTCACGACGCACCCCTCCGGGGCCAGATTGCCTTTTAGAATAACCAAGCCACCGGTAGGCTTTAGGGGATTGGAGAGAGGCCGCAGCACCTCCTGCCCTGCCGTCTCAACCGCGCTCCCCGCGGCTTCAGCGAGAGTCTGGCCTGCGACGGTCATAGCCTCGCCATCGATAAGCCCGCCTTCGAGCAGCCGCTTGGCGACGAGTTGAATCCCGCCCGCCTTGTACAAATCGTTCGCCACAAAACGCCCGCCCGGCTTGAGGTCGGCGATGAGCGGCGTGCGCGAACTGATTCGGTCAAAATCGTCAATGCTCAATTCGACTCCCGCCTCGCGCGCAACCGCGAGCAAGTGCAACACCGCGTTGGTGGACCCGCCTGTTGCGGCGACAGAGGCAATGGCATTTTCAATGGATTTGCGGGTGATGATCTGCGCTGGGCAGAGATTCCTGCGCAGCAGCTCCATAACCAGCTTGCCCGCGTTGAAGGCGGCTTCATCTTTCTCGGCCGCCACGGCGGGGATACCGTTGCTCCCCAGCGGTGAGATCCCTAGAAACTCCATCACCGTGGACATCGTGTTAGCGGTGAACTGCCCGCCGCACGCGCCCGCGCCCGGACAGGCGCTGTCCTCGATCGCTTTGAGCTGCTCGGCCGTAATTTTGCCGCGACCGTATGCGCCCACGGCCTCAAAAACATCTTGAATGGTGAGGTCTCGGTCTCCCAGATGGCCGGGGGCGATAGAACCGCCGTAAAGCACGAGGCCGGGGATATTGAGTCTGGCCAGCGCCATCACGACGCCGGGATTGGTCTTGTCGCAGCCGGAGATGCAGACCAGCGCGTCGAAGTGATTACCACGCGCGACGAGTTCAATTGAGTCGGCAACCAGCTCGCGGCTAATCAGCGAGCATTTCATTCCCTCGGCGCCCATGCTGATGCCGTCAGAGATGGAAACGGTGTTGAATTCCATGGGTGTTCCGCCCGCCGCCCGGATACCTTCTTTTACTTTGGCCGCCAGCCGACGTAGATGAAAATTGCACGGCCCGATCTCGATCCAAGTGTTGGCCACTCCCACTATCGGTCGGGACAGATCTTCGTCCGTAAAGCCTACCGCCTTGAACATCGCCCGCGACGGCGCCCGATTCGGCCCGTCGGTGATCACCGAGCTACGCGGCTTTAGACTCTCTGCCATAGTTTACTCCTTGTACTGAATGACCCTAACTTAACCGTGACGCTCCTTCCTTTGCAAGCACCGCTCCTTCTCCTCTACGTTTCGTGATGGAATCTGTGGCGGGCAAAGCCGATCCCGCGCACGTTCTCTTGTATATAAGTTTGCCGCTCTAAGGAAGGCGTTTCGGCCCTCGGACAATTCGATGAAATAGGTTTCGCGTAGGCGCTTTGATATTAGTCGAGTTAACTGTCAACTAAGTTACAGACAGTCAACATCGTTTACAGTTGAGAAAAATCTTCTTTGTTCAATGGCTTATGCCAATGCCAACCCTCGCTGCCTTTTGACAGCGTAAACGGAGCACACTTCTCATATCCTAGGCGCTTTTGAATTCGCCTGCCAAAAATTCTCCCAGCATTTCAAAATGTTACAGCGAGGGCACCTCTTAGGCCCAAGTTGGCATGGTGGTTGCGCAAGGGAAGGGAGGAATGGCGAAGCAAAAGGAGGAAGGAACCATGGCAAAGGAGATTTTGGTTGCACTAAAAGATCAACACCGACTCGGCGAGATCATACCTTATGTCGAGGAGATTCCACGGCCGGGGATGAGAGTTATCTTCCTGGTACCGTATCCGACGAACTCTTGGGTCTGGCTTCAAGACCACTGGGTGACAACAGAATCTCCGAGAGAGGCGATGCTGGCTGGAAGAAAAATCATGGAGCGACATTCCTGGCGGCTGCAAAGGGAATTGGCAGAAGAGAGGATTGCTCCGATGCGTCACCTTCTGCAGAAGAGAGGAGTAGAGGTAATCATGGATGTTTATACGGGCAGTCTGGCCAGTGTGGTGGAGACTTACACTCGTAAGGGAGATGTGCACCTGATCATGCGGACCGAACATCAGCCTGCAATTATGAGGTTGGTCCAGAGAGCAATAACTTTCTTGGGACTTTTCAAAAGGGCCCATTTTCCTCCTGTGCTCGTGCTCCGGCCTGGTCAGTAACGGTCCAGCAGTTCCCGGACAACCGGCTTGCCGAAGAGGGGAGCGGAATCGTCATACTTTGGGTCTCAATGACGTTCTACCGCTAAGCGGCTTCGCTACCCATTCCATTTCCCACTTCACCAGCGCATCTTCCATTTAACTGAGTGCCGGCCCTTGAAGGGCATCCCTTCAGACCGTATCGTATTAACACGATGACCGTAAGAAAAATTTGCAGCAGCATTCTTTTGGGGCTGGTACTGAGTCTTTGTGGCTCCAACACAGTCGCGCTTCAGCTCTCGAAGGAGGAAGGCGATCGGTTGCAGCGGAAGATGGACGAGATCAACAAAAACGGTTCGGCTAATCCGGTGCGAGCAAGAAAAACTCCGGTTTCAGAAAACGAGGTCAATTCGTACCTGGCGTTCAATGCGAAAGATAAAATTCCTCAGGGTCTGACAAATCCGCAGATCACTATTGTCGGAGACGGGAGGCTGGCCGGACGGGTACAGGTCGATATTGATGAGTTCAAGCGTAACCGAAGCCCGCGAGGTCTTATCGATCCTTTGAATTACCTCTCCGGCAGAGTCCCCGTGACAGCGCGCGGAGTCCTCCGCACAAACAACGGTAAAGGCCAGTTTCAACTTGAATCTGCGGAAATTCTCCGCGTTCCCCTCCCGAAGCCTATTCTGCAAGAGCTGGTAAGTTTTTTCTCTCGCACCCCTGAAAATCCCGATGGCTTCGATATCGACGAGCCTTTCGACCTTCCGGCTAGAATCCGCGCGATTGTGATCAACAAGGAAGAGGCGGTGGTGGTCCAGTAGCGTTTAGGGATGTAGTTGATGCGTTTCACTAGGTATCTCATCAAGCCGGGTAGCAAAGTACGACTGACAGATTGGGATCCGGGCGACAGGAGCGCGTCCCCCGGGTCCAAGGAAGAAGATACAAAACAGCTCGAAAAACTTTCCGAGCGCCTCGCTGAGCTCCAGAATGTGCTCTATGCGGAGCACAAGCATGCTCTATTAATCGTGCTCCAGGGCATGGACACTTCCGGAAAAGACGGCACCATTCGAAAGGTCTTTAGCCGAGTCGATCCACTTGGAGTGAGAGCTGTCTCGTTTAAAGCGCCCACGGAGGAAGAACGCGACCATGACTTTCTCTGGCGAGTGCACCGGCATGTCCCTGGCAAAGGCGAAATTGTAATCTTCAACCGCAGCCACTATGAGGATGTTCTTGTTGTGCGTGTCCACGGCCTGATCACCGATAAGGAGTGCAAGCGGCGATACGTGCACATCAACAATTTCGAGTGGCTCCTTGCGGATAGCGGCACAACAATCGTCAAGTTTTATCTCCATATCTCGAAAGAGGAGCAGAAGAAGCGCCTGCAAGAGCGCCTCGAGGATCCGCGCAAACGCTGGAAATTCCGTGTGGAGGACCTTGCCGAGCGAGGGTATTGGCATGATTATAGAAAAGCCTACGAAGACGCGCTGTCAGCCACTTCAACCGAGTGGGCCCCGTGGTATATCGTGCCCGCCGACTCGGAAATGAATCGGAATCTTTTTGTCTGTCATGTTTTGCTGGAGACACTTGAAGACTTAAAAATGAAGTACCCAAAGCCCAAGGACAGGCTGGAGGGAATCGTCATCAAATAGTTCGGCAACTGGCGAGCGCATCGGCGGCTTCCTCGTCCCAAGATCTCTATTGTGGGCCGCTGCGCCGCCGAGCCTCCTCTATTTGCTCAGGAGGACCCCACAGGTAAAGAGTATCACCAGCCTGAATCCGGAACCCCGGCCCCGGATTCGTGATCTGGTTTTGTCCGCGACGAATCGCTACGATCAAAACTCCCAGCTCTTCTCGAAAACCTATCTCACTTAACGTGCGCCCTGAAACAGGCGACCGTTCCGCAATTACAGCCGTCGCTGCTTGAGGCAGCGAAGGAGTCGAGGGCCTTCTTTGTTTGCATAGGTCAGTGAGATATCGGAGAGCAGCGGCAAGTTCCTCCTTCTCACCCAACAACAGCAGAACGTCGCCTGGAAGGATCACGGTGTCTAATTGAGGAACAAGGACCTGCTCAGGATCCCGGTAAATCGCGATGATGCTTGCACCAGTCGATGTCCGTAGAGCCAGGGTCCGGATCGTCTGATTCACTGCTGTCGGGTGAATAGGTACGACGAAGTCCTCGGTCTGGACTTCGGGACCATAACGGTCGCTGAGAAGCTGTCTCACCTCCTCGCGTCCTTGCCATTGCGAGGCTGAGGCTACAGTGTCTGAAACAGGAGCCGGGCCACCCAATGTCCCGAGCAGCTCTTCGATCCGGCTATGGAATCGTACTAGCGATTCCCAGAAAAAAAAAGTCGTGGCCAGAAGGCCCACGACGACCAGGACCAGTGGCGCGAAAGGCGGCAGCACCGGAGTGCCGGCGGCAAGCACGAACACCGCAGCGACCCAACCGAAAAGGAAACGCAGGGAGTTACGGACCAGACCACTCTCGCGCGCAGTCCGGGCTTCTGAACGCCGAAGAAGGGAAGCCGTGATGTTTTGCGTGAGCGACTCCAGGGTGCGACCGATCATGAACAGAAAAGGCAGCACCACGAGCGCCGCAATTCCCCATTGAAGCAGTTCGGTTTGCCGCGGAACCATTAGTGGCAGTCGCTCTGCCAGAGGTCGCACCAGTCTCCAGGTAGCGACAAAGAGCGTCACGGTGGCGGCCAAGTAGAGGATGAGGCGTAAAACTTGGCTTTGTACTGCGCCGGGGCCGGACGTCCGCTCAGTCAAGCGTGAGAGCCAAGCCGTGTAAAATGTGGCGAACGTGACAAGCGGGCGAGGACTGAGCCGGCCCAGCAAATCTGTGACTGCATGCGCTGAACGGAGCAGATACGGTGTCAAAAACGTAGTTAAGGAGGACACCGCCACGGCAATTGGATAGAGAACTTCACTAGTAACGCCGGCCGTCCGACCCAGATTGGCAATGATGAAAGAGAACTCCCCGATCTGAGCCATGCCCAGCCCTACGGGAAGCGCCACCTTGCCGGGATAGCCAGCGAGGAATGTACCGAAACTGCAGCTCACAATTTTGCCGAGTACGGTAACAAGCGTGATAAACAGGATTGCGCCCCAGAGGTCCACTAAAAGCTTAGGGTCCAAAAGCATTCCGGTTGCTACGAAGAAGACCGCGGTAAACATTTCGCGGATGGGCCTAATCAATTCCATGATTTGGTGTACCTCTACAGACTCGGCCATGATGGCGCCCATGAGAAAAGCTCCGAGGGCGATGGAAAATCCGAGGTGGCCGCCCAAGACCGCAAGTCCAAAAGCCAGGCCAAGCACTGTCACCGTGAGCATCTCTCCACGTCCGAAACCAGCAACAAAAGCAATTAGTCGCGGGATCAACAGGTACCCCACTACAAGCGCGGCTGCCATAAAAGCACAGACTTGCAAAAGAGCCCAACCGACATCGACAAAAGTCACTGTGCCTGCGGTGGCCAAGCTGGAGAGGATCACTAAAATAATGATAGCCACGATGTCTTCTACGATGAGGATTCCGAGAATGATCTGGGCGAACTGCTCCCTCATCTGTCCCGTTTCCATGAGCACTTGGACAATGATCGTCGTCGAGCTGATCGAAAGAAGCGCCCCTAAGAAGAGGCTGTCCATTTCTCTCCAGCCCAGGAGCCGCCCTACGCTGTATCCGACCCAGATCATCAAGAGGATCTCAAGTATTGCCGCGAGAAAGGCGACCCCGCCCACTCGCCGGAGCTTCCTGAGATCGAACTCCAATCCGAGCGAGAACAGGAGTAGTATGATGCCCAATTCGGCGAGCGTGTGGATACTATGAAGATCCGTCACAAACGAGAAAGGAGGAGTGTGAGGGCCGATAATCACGCCCGGCCACGATATAGCCGAGCACGACGGGCTGATGGAGCATATGGAAGAGGATTGTGGTGGCGGCGCTGACCGCCATCACAATCGCCAGGTCGCGTAAAAAAGTGAGCTCTGTCATTCCTTACGACTCGGCAAACAAGCTGCAGGGAGTATCGTCTACAGACGGTTTCTGATTTGGGTCGAGTTGAATCTTGCCGGAAAGAATAGATGTGCGCAACTTGCTCTCATATTTTGCCCTGGAAGGAGAGCGTTGACTGCATGGATGCGTTTCCTTGAGGAAACGATCTAGGCAAACCTCCCGGCGGCGATGCCGTACTGCGCAGATCGGCGAGTTTTGATTTCCGATCAAAGTCCCCTGGGTGATCAACAGGGAAGTGGCGGCAGTGGTGCAATAACCTCTGGATGATCTGTGGACAGCGCCCAATCCGTCGCAGCCATAATGGGAAGATCCTGCCCAGTGTTTGTTGGGAGTACCGCCCTTAGGAAATTCTTGACAAGCTCGCGCAATCCGAAGAAAATCGCCTCAGTCATTCGAGTCTAATTACGGGTTTTTCTTGGAATGTGAAAGGGACCGAAGCGATGTTGAGCGATGTTTAAGTATCGACTCAGGAGGAAGCAAATAGCCGGTATGCGGTCACTGGTGAAAAAGTACTCTGACCAACTCTGACCCATTTTTCTATACAAAGAGGAAGACATAACGATGGAACAGTCTCAGCACAAAGACGTCTGGTCGGCCGGTGACCTCTACGAGCCTTACGTGGGGCGGTGGAGCCGATTGGTAGCCAGAGAGTTTATGACATGGCTCTCGGTCCCAGCGCGGAAGGACTGGCTAGACGTCGGGTGCGGAACAGGCGCTCTGACTCAAACCATCGTCGAGCACGGAGAGCCCAATTCGATTAGAGGTGTAGACCCTTCGTCCGGCTTCATCGAGTATGCCAAAGCGCACGTGACTAGCCCACGTGCACGCTTTGAAGTCGTAGATGCTCAGTCACTGCCTTTTCCGAACGCAAGCTTTGATGCTGCGGTCGCGGGCCTTGTCCTGAACTTTGTGCCACAGCCGCCGCGAGCGGTTGCGGAGATGGCTCGCGTTGTCCGACCAGGCGGCGTGGTGGCGGCGTACGTTTGGGACTACGCGGGGAAAATGGAGCTAATGCGGTACTTCTGGGACGCAGCAGTGGCGCTGGAACCCGCGGCGTTCAATCTCGATGAAGGCCGTCGTTTCCCAATTTGCCAGCCGACTCCCTTGGCTGAACTGTTCACGCTCGCCGGATTAAGCGAAGTCGAAGTATGTCCAATTGACGTCGCCACTGCCTTCCACGATTTCGACGATTATTGGTCCCCGTTTCTAGGAGGCCAAGCGCCGGCGCCTGGCTACGCAATGTCGTTAAGCGAAGAGCGCCGCGCTGCACTTCGGGAGCGAATTCGATCCGACCTTCCCATTGCGAAGGATGGGTCTATCCACCTCATCGCACGTGCGTGGGGCGCTCGAGGGCACAAGCCATAGCGCATCCGTGTATGTGCATCGGCGGCCCAACCAGTCGCTTCAGGGAATGCTCCGCAAGCGGCGCGCCCCTGAGCTTGCTCGTATGCGCTCCCTGTGAATAACGACCAAAAATCCCGATGAGCTACAACCTCTACTTCTGGCGCCAGGATCTATGACTCGGCAGCAATGGATGGAGGTCGACCGCTACATCACCGATCTGCTTGTGCCGGGTGACCCCGCGCTGGATGCGGCACTCCAGGCCAGCGCCACGGCCGGCCTGCCGCCGCACAACGTGTCAAGCCGAGCAATCCGGATTACTTCGCATGGGCGCTCAAGCTCTCTCGTCGCGGCAGCCTGATCATCGCCGACAATGTCGTGCGCAACGGAGCGGTGGTCGACACCGCCAGCGGCGATCCCAACGTCCAAGGGGTGCGCCGCTTCAACGAGCTGCTCGCCGCTGAGCCGCGGGTAAGCGCCACGGCGATCCAGACCGTGGGCAACAAAGGGTACGACGGCTTCGCAATCGCGCTCGTCACCGCTGACCCGTAGCGTTGTGTCCAGCGGTAATGAAGGCGCCTCGGCGACTTCGCGGCCATGATAAACGCATAGCTTTTGACCGCCTCCAAGACCTAAATACTTGCTAACACTAAGGCGATAACAATAGAATCTGGTAAGTACCGCTCAAGCTTGCCGGGTGAACATATGACAAAGTGCATAGGGATCGTCGCTGTTAGCGCGGAGGGCGCCGCACTTTGCTACCGAACCATCTGCATCGAGGGCGCCCAGCTTCTCGGCCGACACGCACACCCCGAAATCGCGACGCACACGTACCCGCTCGCAGACTACATGCGTCACATCGACGCGGGTCAGTGGAAAGAGGTAGCGGCGATGCTTCTTTCGTCAGCCGAAAAGCTTCGCAAGGCAGGTGCCGACCTGCTCATTTGCCCCGATAATACCGCCCATCAGGGCATAGACCTTATTCGCGATAAATTTCCGCTGCCCTGGCTGCACATCGCCGAGGAGGTCGCGACGGCGGCGGCCCAACGCGGCTTCAGACGCCTCCTCATCCTTGGAACGCGGTATCTCATGGAAGGACCCGTTTATCCGGCGAAGCTTCGCCCGAAGGCGATCGAACACGAGATACCTACCGTCGAAGAGCGCAAACGGATCAACGCGCTAATTTTCGATGAGCTCGTGTATGGGCGGTTCGAGGAATCCGCACGGTCGTACTTCAAACAGGTCATCATGGAGGGCCAACGACGTGGAGACGACGCGGTCGTGCTGGGCTGCACAGAGATCCCATTGCTCATCACCGACACCGACTCGCCCCTCCCGACTCTCGACTCGACTCGTATCCTGGCGCGAGCCGCCTTGCGCGAGGCGGTGCGGCAACCAACCGATCGCGCCTAACCAAGTCCGAGCCCTACCAGCGGGAAGTGGACGCCGCTTAGCCGGATGTCGTTCGTGTTACCTCAGAGTTGAAAGGAGATCTATCATGCCTCTCGTGCGCATCTCTCTCATGAAGGGGGAGCCGGAAGGATTCGGCAAAAGAGTCGGCGGGGTCGTGTACCGGACGATGGTGGACACCATCAACGTGCCGGCGAAAGACAACTTCCAAATCATCACGGAGCACGACTCCAACACTCTCATCTATGACCCAAGCTATCTGGACATCCCGCGCACCGACGGGATCGTGTTTGTCCAGATTACTCTAAACGAAGGGTGCACGATTGAAATGAAAAAAGCTTTCTTCAGAACCGTAGCTGAGAGGCTGAACACCGAGTTGGGTATCCGAATGGAGGACGTCTTCATGAGCCTCGTCGAAGTTAAGAAGGAAAACTGGTCCTTTGGCAACGGAATCGCGCAATACGCGCAATAACTCACTTAGGAGGTTCAGGTCGATGTTTTCACGCAGACGCCGTTTCGAGGAAATCCGGTTGCCGAGTCATCGACGCGGAGGGATTAAGTTCGGATGAGTTCCGACGGAGATGCGGTTACGTGCACTGACCGGAATTTGCGTGTGAAATAATCGGTAGGGCAAATGGAAGCGGTTCAGGAGATTGCTAAATTTCTAACAACCTTTTGCTGCGGACTATTTGCCGGTGCGGCAGTCTACGTGAATCTCGTAGAGCATCCGGCTAGAATGGAGTGCGGGACGGAGATCGCGGCAACGGAGTTCGGCCCCAGCTATCGGAGAGCAGCGGTGATGCAGGCGTCGCTGGCAGCAGTCGGTCTGTTATCCTCAATAGTAGTCTGGCTGGGTGGCGCGCCTATAGGGTGGCTCGTCGGAGGCGTTCTATTAGGTTCGGTGATTCCTGTTACGCTTGTGATCATCATGCCTGCTAACAAACAACTGTTGGCGCCAACGCTAAATAAGGGGTCCGTGCAGGCGCAGGAACTGCTGTCTCGTTGGGGCAAGCTGCATGCCATCAGGAGCGTGTTAAGCGTCATTGCGTTGATTATCCTGCTGCTAAGCACCTGACGTCGGACAGCCCTCTACTTCTTCTAAGTGGTTTTTTCGGAGCACGCTTCGAGAAGTGGAAGCGACGGAACGAGAACATGACAAGATGATACGTGATAACGTTTCCGTGCGCTGCTGCATTGCAGGCGGCGGTCCGGCCGGCATGATGCTCGGCTTGCTGCTGGCCCGCGCCGGAGTCGATGTCCTCGTTCTTGAAAAGCACGCCGATTTCCTGCGCGACTTTCGCGGCGACACGATCCATCCCTCGACGCTCGAAGTCATGCACGAGCTTGGGCTCCTGGATGAATTCCTAAAGCTGCCGCACCAGGAAGTCTCGGAGTTGAATGCGCAGTTTGGCGAAATGAGGATCACCATAGCCGACTTCACTCACCTACCGGTACGCTGCCGGTTTATCGCCATGATGCCGCAGTGGGACTTCCTCAACTTTCTCGCCGAGCGAGCCGCGCGATATTCCTCGTTCCGTCTCATGATGGAGGCCGAGGTCACCGGCCTCATCGAAGAATCTGGACGCATGGTCGGACTCCACGCAACGACGCGCGACGGACCGATCGACATACGCGCCGATCTTGTCGTCGGCGCCGACGGCCGGCACTCGATCGTGCGCGAGAAGGCGGGCCTTCAAGTGAAAGATTTCGGCGCGCCTATGGACGTGCTGTGGTTCCGCCTGTCGCGAAAGCCGCAGGACCCCGCTCAAACCATGGGCCGCTTCGATATCGGAAGAATCTTCATCTCGGTCAACCGCGGCGACTATTGGCAGTGCGGCTTCGTTATCCCCAAAGGCCGGTTCGAAGAGATACGCCGGCAAGGACTGGAATCCTTGCGTGAAACGGTGGCGCAGCTTGCGCCGTACGCGAAGGACCGCGTAGCGGAGCTGCGCGACTGGAACGACGTGAAGCTGCTGACGGTCCGCGTCGATCGTTTGTTCCAGTGGTATCGTCCCGGCCTCCTCTGCATCGGCGACGCCGCCCACGCCATGTCGCCGGTCGGCGGTGTCGGCATCAACCTGGCGATTCAGGACGCGGTCGCCGGGGCCAATATTCTTGGAGGCCCGCTCCACGAGGGCCGATTGAGCCTCGAGCATCTACGGCAAGTCCAGAAGAGGCGCGAGTTTCCGACGCGCGTTACTCAATGGATGCAGGTCGCGCTCCAACGCCGGATCATAGCGCGCGTCCTGGGCGAGACGCGATCGTTCAATCCGCCGCTCCTTGTGCGGCTGCTCGCAAGATTCCCGCTCCTGCGGCGCATCCCCGCGCGGCTGATCGGCATCGGCATCCGGCCCGAGCATGTGAGCGCATTGCGGCGCCCACCAAGCAGTCGTGAAGCAGCCCGTTGACTTGTGTTTTTCCCGTCTGTAGTTTGCGTACGTTATGCGCGTATTGATGCTGCGGGACCTCGGAATATGCGTCACCAGCGCCGCAGAGTTACCTAGCGCTCGCTAGATTATAACGTAGCGAAAGGAGGTCGATATGCTGAAGGAGTTCAGAGAGTTCGCGGTCCGCGGGAATGTGGTGGACATGGCTGTCGGAATTATCATCGGCGGCGCATTCGGTACGATCGTTAAGAGCCTCGTGGATGACGTGCTGATGCCGCCGATCGGCTTGCTTCTCGGCGGGGTGGACTTTTCCAATTTGTTTCTTGTTCTTAGGGAGGGGGCAAAACCTGGACCCTACGCTAGTGTGGCCGACGTTAAAACCGCAGGAGCCGTAAGCATCAACTATGGTATGTTTCTAAACAACATCATCAGCTTTGTCATTGTCGCCTTTGCCGTCTTTCTGCTCGTCCGGACCATCAACCGCCTCAGACGCGCAGAAGAAGCGCCCGCCGCCCCGGTTACCAAAGAGTGCCAGTATTGCCTGTCCGCGATCCCGCTCAAGGCGACCCGCTGCCCTCACTGCACGTCCCAACTAACCGCATAGGTTAGGAAAGACTCGATCCGCTTACCGGGTTGAAAAGCCGCGGCCGGTTTCCGTAAGATTGCACGGCAATCGCCCATCCATATTTAGCCTCGAAGGAGAATCGGCATGACCAAGACAAAATGTTGTTGCCTTAGCCTTTTCCTCCTCATCTTTGTTTCTCAGGCTTCGGCGGAGAGAATTCGCACCGCCATCCCTCAAGCAAATTGGAACTATCTCTCGGTCCTCGTAGCGGAGGAAAAGGGATTCTTCAAAGATGAGGGGCTTGAGAACGAGACCATCGCACTTGCCGGTCCTCGCGCGATTGCCGCCTTGGTAAGCGGTGACGTCGACTATAGCGGCGGCGGCGGAAGCGGGATGCGCGCCGCGGTCAAAGGGCTCTCCTTCAAAGCCATCATGTTCCAAACGGAGAAGGTGACGTGGTATCTGGTCGCGGCGCCGGAGATCAATCAGATCTCCGACCTCAAAGGCAAGAGAATCGGCGTCACAGGCATAGGAGATACGACCGACACGATGACCACGATGCTATTGGAACGAAACGGGATCGCGAGAAACGAATTTATACGGGTCACCACCGGCACGAATCCGGCGAATGTCATTGCCGGGATGAAATCGGGCTCCTTCCATGCTGCTAGTATGGATACGGTGAGCTCGGTAATCGCAGAAAGAGAGGGGTTAAAACTGTTGGGCTTCATCGGCGACGTCTTTCCTCTCCCATTTCAGGGCTTTGGGGTCATGGAGAAGAAGCTCGCGGAGAATCCCCAGCAGGTCAAAAGATGGCTCCGAGCCATGATCCGCGCGCTCATGTTCATAAGGGACAAGCCGGAAGAAGCCACGGATGTCGGGATCAAAAGACTGCGGATCAAAGATATGGACCGAAGTGTCCTTATTGAGGGCGTGAAGCGATACACGAGAGCATTGCCGAAGGGCGTGCCGGGCAAGCCTTCGGCCGAAGGTTTAAAAAATGTTCTGCACTTTGACGTCGCAGTTCCCATGAAGATTACGGAGGAGCTTCAACCAGCAAGACTGGTCGATTTAAGGCTCGTCGAGGAGGTCATCAAGGATCTCGAGGCCAGAGGGTATAGGAAATAGCGGGGTCTATCTGCGGTTGACCGGAGGGTGAGTCACAAACATGAACAAGATAGAGATTAGGCTGGCCAAGGCGAACAAGGTGAAGGGGATTGCGTAGCTTTTTGTTAGATCATAGAAAAATCCGGCGATGACTGGGCCCATGAAAGTGCCCGCTGTTGTGACGGAGCGGCTCATCCCATGGATAGTCGCGAAATGCCGGCTCCCGAAGTAGTCCGCCCGAATCGGTTCCTGAAGGGAAGCAAGGCCACCGTAAGCGAAAGAATAGATGACCATGAAGGTTGTAAACAGGAAAGGGTCGACAGTCCAACCCATGACCAACACCGAGATGCCGAGTGAAAGAAGAAGTCCCATGATGAGCCGGCGTTTATCGAACAAGTCTCCAAGCCAGGCCATGCCTAGACGAGCCGGCGACCCTATCAGCGCCGAGACGCCGAGGAGACTACTGGCCGCCGTAGTACTCCAGCCACGGTCTACGAGAAGGATCACGAAATGGACCGAGACGCCCTCCGTGACCATGTGGCGCAGCGCCATGGCAATGGAGAGCGTCCAAAAAGATCGCGTCCTCATCGCCTCTCTCAGAGTAAATTGCGGATCGGATGAGGTGGGTGTTTCCGACGCAGCATCCGCCTTTGAGTCCGGAACTTCAGCGAGTACAATGCTGTGATTCTTGTAGGTTCGGGCGATTAGGCAGGCCAAAGGAAAGCCGACGGCCAATAGAATGACAGCCGAAGCCACCGCTGCGGTCCTCCAGCCCCAGAGACCAATCATCCAACCCACCAGCGGCACGATAGGGCCGGACAATCCGGGACCCATGCGATAGATTCCGAAGGCAAAGCTTCTTCTTACGCGGAATACTTTCGCAATCATCACACTGATCGGCATGTTGTAACCCAGGCTGGAGCCCAACACGATCCCCAGGACAATAACGGCGTAGAGCATGGGCAGTGAATTGACCAGGCTTAGTGCGAGAAATCCCAACGCGCCGACGACGACGCCGATGAACATCATCCTTGGAGGGCCGAGCCTGTCGGTAGCGTAGCCCTCCAGCGGTCCCAGAAGGCCGGATTCGATTCTAGCCAGTGAGAAGGCACCGGAAATCGCTGTCCGGCTCCAACCGAATTCACGCTCAAAGGAAGGAAAGTAGGCGCTCATTCCAAAATAGCTGAGCCCCGTGTTGACGGCATGGGCCACACATCCGGCAATGACAATCCACCACTGATTCATAAAAAAGGGAAGATGTTAGGTATGAAGCTTGAGGCTCCGCCAGCGGCGGATCAGCCTTAGGCTGAAACAGGTGAAGATAATTGCCTAAGATTTTTCTTGCTACTGCCTGCTGCCTTCTTGGCCGTCCAGCCACATCAACTTCGCCGGATTGTCTTTGAGCATCACTTTGATCTGATCTGGTTTGATCCCGAAGCCAAGCAGCGCGCGGATAAAGACTCTCATCCCGTCGATCGTATCCATGTGCAGAACCTGGCCAAAGTCACTGCCGATGATGCAGCGCTCCGGGCCGATCTCTTTGATCGTGCGGATCGTCTCCATCGGATCGGCCACGGGCTGATACAAGCTTGGGATCATCGGCTGGCAGTAGGTTCCGACAAAAACCCCAAGGTCTGCAAGCTGTTTCATTTCATCGAGCAGCAATTTATTGAGCTCAAGTAAAGGATGATCTAACGTCGCTCTTGCTCCGATTTCTTTGGCTAATCCAGCCAACGGGAGGAGTTCTTGAAAGTCGGTATGGCCGAATCCGATGCCGACCTTTCTTTCCACGGCCATCTCCATGATTTTGACCACCTCGGGCAGGACTTTTCCATCTTCGCCAACCAATCTCACGCCTCCCTTCTCCGGGTGCCCTGCCCCGCGCCAAAAACCGAGCGACGTAAATGTAGGAAACCAGATCATCTTGAAGTTCGGATACTGAAGCGCCACGCGTATGTATTCGACATTCATGCCGTGACATGTTCCCGCGCCTCCATAGATTTCCACGCGATGTTGAAGCTCCCCCTTCTCGACTAGGTAGTCGATGTGGCGCTGCGCGAGATAGGCTGCGTTGCAACTAATGTTCCAGTGGTCTTTGAAGGCAACCGCGCGCATCCCGGCCTTCGACGCTTCGATACCGATCCCGATCATATCCTGAGAGCGATGGACGAAATCCGGATAACCGTGGATGTGGCAATCGATGGCTCCGCTTAGAAGCTCGTTCTCGATGCCCGGATAGATCTTCAGCATCTCCGGGTTGTCCTTGAGCATCTGATAAAAATAGTCCTTGGCATTGAGCTGGCGAACGCGCTCAACGCTCAGAGTCCGTCCCACCATTAGCTTCGCCGCAGCCTCGGCATCAGCCGCAAAATCACACATGGTTTCCTCCTAAATCGTGTTCGTGATTCGTGTCCGTGTTCGTGTCCACAGCGATCACGCGTTCACGGGCACGAGTCACGTCTTATGAATTTCCCCAGGCCTGCAGAAATCTTCGCGCGTCTTCCACGACCGGTTCGGTAACCGGCACGTACGGAATGACAAGGCGCGTCGCACCCGCTTCTTGGAAAGGAAGCAGTTTCTCTTTGATCTCACCGATCGACGTGGCGGGAATAACCGGCAACTTGTCCATGTAGCTATCGCTCAACGCCGCCATCGCCGCTTTAAAGCCTCCCTGCTGAAAAGCATTCTGGATCGCATTCACCTCTGACTCGAAGCCTAATCCCTTAAGCATATCGCTGTAGTGATCCGCCAGATTGTAAAAGGTCAGTACTTGACGCAGCTTCGAGCGCGCGAGCGCGCGGTCAGGATGAAGCGAAATCCTGCACTTGGCGATGATTTCAATCTTGCTCGGATCGCGGCCCGCCTCTTTGGCCCCTTCGCGCACGCGCGCGGCGATTTCCCTGATTTTAGCCGGCGTCGCCATGTTGATGAAAACGCCGTCGGCGATCTTCCCTACGAGTTTGGTCATCTGCGGGCCTAATCCTGCAAGATAGATCGGGAAGGTCGGATGGCTCGGCTTCCAGGAAAGCTGGAAGCGCTTGCCGGTCTGATAGACCTCTCCGTCGTATTCGACGCGCTCGCCTGCAGCGACTTTTCGGACGATCTCGATATATTCCCGGGCGCGCCTTAGCGGTCGATCAAAGACGCCGCCGTGCCACGCGGCGATGCTCTTGTTCGCGACGCCGAGGCCCAGCAGCAGTCTGCCGCCCGAGAGATCCTGCAGGGTAGCTGACTGGATACCAAGCGTCACAGGACTGCGGCCGTAGATGTGATAGATCGCGGTTCCCAATTTGATGGTCTTGGTTCGGCTCGCAGCCGCAGAGAGAAGAACCATGGGGTCTGTGCTGTTCGACTCTCCCTTCCAGAAGGCGCCGAATCCTACCTTCTCCGCCAGCTCAACCAGCTCAATGACGCCTCCAGCCGGGTAATGCGCCGCCGAATTAATCTCGATGTCATAAATCATGCCTATCTCCTTCCAACCCTAATTCATCGCCTTCGGCGCAGTGCGAAATACAGAGTGCAAAATGAAAATTTGAAATTTGATATTTGCATTTTTCAATCTCCTCGAACTCTTGAACCCTCTAACCTTCGAGCCTTTAACTTTGAACCATCTTAGCAACGCCCTGCTTTTCAAGCTTCTTAATTTCAGCCTGACCGTAGCCAAGCTCATTTAGAATCGCCGCCGTCTGTTCCCCAAGCAGTGGCGGTGGCGTGGCCTTTTGCTTCGAAATATTCGTGTAGCTTACAGGCGACCCGACAAATCCCAGTTTGCCCGCTTTGGGATGTTCGACCTCCTCGACCAGACCGAGATGCTTGACCTGCGGATCGCCCAGCACTTCAGCCACATTGTAAAGTGGCGCGGCTGGGACGTCGTTCTCTTCTAGCCTCGTCAACCACTCGCTTCTCGTCCGAGTCGCAAAGGTCGGCTCAAGCGCTCTCTCCAGCTCCGGGTAATGTTTTCTTCGAGCCTCTCGGGTTCTGAATCTGTCATTCTGTGCGAGATCCAACCGATCGATGGCTTTCAAGAAGGCGCTCCAGAACTTTTCCGGGACCGAGCAATGAACAACCAACGGTAATTCGTCTTTCGCCAAAAAAGCAAACGCGTGAGCGTTCTTGACTCGAGCGAGGCGGTCGGGGATCTCACTCGTTCTCAAGTAGCCGGCGGCTGTCTCGCCGATAAAGGATAGAGTGGCCTGCAACAGAGATGTCTCGACCTTGGAACCTTCCCCGGTTCTTTGGCGGCCCATCAAAGCTCCTAAAATGCCATAGCCCGCTGAGAGGCCTGTCGTGTAATCCGAAAGGGCTATTCCCATAACCTTGGGTTGTTCGAGATCGGTGAGCACACTGAGGAGCCCACTCATCGCTTGGCCTAAGGTGTCGAATCCAGGTTTATCGGCGTAAGGCCCGCTCTGGCCGAATGCGGAGATGGAACAATAGATCAATTTCAGGTTTAGCGCCCGCAGCAGGTCGTAACCTAGACCCAATCGCTCAGCAGTACCCGGCCGGAAATTTTCCACAAACACATCTGCCTTCTTAATCAAGCTAAGGCAAATCTCTTTCCCCTTTTTGGTCTTGAGATCAAGCACTAGACTTTCCTTGTTTCGGTTCAGATGGGCGAAATTGGGGCTAAAAAAAGGGTCCGGGGCGAAGTAGCGGTACGGATCTCCGTCTGGGGGCGACTCGACCTTGATCACGCGCGCTCCAAGATCGGCCAGAAGTGCAGCAGCGTAGGGTCCGGTCACAAAAGTGGCACACTCGATGACCGTGATATCTTTAAGGGCGTCTGTAGGCACGAGATTGGTTACTATTTCATGGATTAATTTCATAGGTCAACTCGTATGGCCG
>DASYRN010000137.1:0-16622 GCA_036004365.1 Binatia bacterium | reverse complement strand
TCTGTGGGCGTCCCCCTATTCGTAGCTCCGATCGTTTTGTCTGCGAGGCCGCGAATTCCGGATATGTCCGGCTTCGCGTAGATCGAGAGGACAAAGCTATTAATCGGGCCCAACACGTAAACGGTGTCCGAGCCCGCAAGAACGGCCTCCAAGGCTTGCGGACCCGTGGTCGTGAAATTGACCTTACCGGCGACCAGGGCCTGCACAGCTTGATTGGTCGGAATGTGGCTGAGGCTCAGGTCCAAACCGTTCTTCTTAAAAATTCCTTTCTCGTGGGCCATCCAGAGGTAAATCGCGTCCGTGCTGATGACGCCGTATACCGCAGTCGCTTGGATCCATGCTGGTTCCGCGCCGAGCGCAGCGTGATCCAGACCAATGACAAGTGCCAGGCTGATCAGCATCAGCTTGCCGCCAAAGGTGGCTCTAAAGAATCTTTCTCTCATGCTGGCGCTCTCTTATCGCGATCGATAGAGAGATTCTACGAACCCGCTTTGGACGATCTCTTTCAAAAATCGAGGCTCGACGAAGCGCTCGGGGGTTATCCCGGAGGGAAGCGGACGGCTTTCCGCAATCTCCTCGAGAATTGTCTGAATTCCCTCCGGCGTGGCTTCAGGGATTCGTTTGATGTACCTGTGAGCGTATTGCTGATAGTGCAACTCTGTCGCAGGATTGATTTTGACCTTGGTGTATTTCTCAATGGCCGAAAGGGCGAGTTTCTCGTCCGTCTTGAAGCGGTGGATCCCTTCGACATACGCCTTCATGAAGCGGCTTGTCAGATCGCCGCGAGAGCGAAGGAAAGATTGTCGAGCGGCAAACGGGCCGAAGACATAAACTAGATCCATCGCGGAAAGATCGGCCAGACGCTGAAATCCTCCGTCTTTAGCCTGCGTGGTGAAGGGCCCGGCGTCGATGATCCCGCTTTGGATGGCGCCGCTCTTCAAGCCCATAAACACTTCCGGCATGCCGCCGCTTTGAAAAATGATCACGTCGCTGCCGGGTTTCAAACCCCACTTCTTGAGCACGTAGCGAGCCGCAAAATCGGAAGTGGCGCCTAGACGGCTCACGCCCATTTTTGTTCCCTTTAATTGCTCAGGCTGCTTTAGGGTCGGAGCCGCCCATATCTCGAAAGGCAGACGGTCCATGGTAGCCCCAAGCAGCACAACGTCGGATCCCGACAGATTGACTGATACCACCGCCCCTGCGGCGGTAAAGGCGATCTCTACTTCCCCGGCGATCAAGGCTTGCGTCGATGGAGGTCCTCCTGCGATGTAGAGGAGCTTGTCCACTTCGACATTGTACTTCTTAAAGATGCCAGCTTCTTGGGCTACCCAGAGCGGACCATAGATTATGGACGTAGCCGTGTATGCGATGCGGAGCGGCTCGGCGGAAAGCGATCGCGGCTCACTGAGAATTGCGCCTAAGGCGACCGAATAGGAGAGCATGCCAGAAATGATTCTTGAGAGATTCTTCTTGATCATGGGTTTCTTTCCACGGAGGCCTAGAAAATCATAGGTCTCTGTTCCCACTCTATCTTCTCGCCATCCTCCCTCTAAGGGATGAGCAAGACTTTGCCGGTGGTCTTGCGGGCTTCTAGCAGCCGGTGAGCTTCAGCAGCCTCGGCCAACGGAAGGGTTCGATCGATTCGCAGCTTCAATTCTCCGGCAGCAATCCACTTGAATAGATCGCCTGACCGCTCGAGTAGCTCTTTTCGGTCCCTCATGTAGTGGAGCAGGGTGGGGCGGGTAATGAAGAGCGAGCCTTTGGTGGCGAGCTGGCCCAAGTCGAACGGCGGCACCGGGCCGCTCGATTGGCCGAAGAGAGCGAGCAGGCCTCGTGGCCTCAAGCATTCGAGGCTTTTCGTGAAGGTGGTCTGGCCGACAGAATCGTAGACCACATCCACTCCTTTGCCGTTGGTGAGCCTTTTCACTTCGATCAAAAAATCTTTTTGAGAATAGAGAATGACCTCATCTGCACCGGCCTCGCGTGCTAGTCGAGCCTTTTCCTCGGTCGAGACGGTGCCAAAGACAGTCGCGCCCAATCGCTTCGCCAACTGCACCAGGAGCAATCCCACTCCTCCAGCGGCCGCGTGAACAAGCGCCATCTCGCCACGCTTGAGCGGATACGTGCTGTGGGTCAGATAGTGGGCCGTCATGCCCTGCAGCATGGTTGCAGCCGCCGAGCGGCTGTCGAGGCTCGCCAAAACGGGAACGAGCTTCCAGGCCGGAACCACGGCGTACTCAGCGTAGGCTCCGGGCTCCATGCAATAGGCAACGCGTTCGCCCTCTTTCACCTCTGTGACGCCGGGTCCCACTTTGTCCACAACCCCGGCGCCTTCGCGGCCGCCAATAAACGGCAGCGGTTGCTGATAGAGGCCGGTGCGCTGGTAGACATCGATGAAGTTCAGGCCGATGGCCTCCAACTTCACCCTCGCTTCAGCCGCCCGCGGCTCGGGTGGAGGAACATCTTCGTAGCGAAGAACTTCCGGACCTCCGAATTGATGGACACGTATGGCTTTCATTCCAGTTACTCCTATCTTGTAGTTTTTAATCGTTCCAATCGTTCAAAACGTTCAATTTGTTCCATACAGGTCTATAACTTATGTTCAACGCGAGTTCCAAGAGAGAACAATGATCTCCGTCGGTTGGGGAAGCTCCTGTTTCGAGATCTTGAGCGTGCGGCCGTTGATCTTCTTTACGCGAGGCAAATCCCGGATATATTCATCCACGGCTCCGTCCCACCAGTAGTGCTCGGGAATGGCTATCTTTGGACCTACCTGTTTGGTGACTTCGCGTGCCTCGGTGGCCGTGACCGTATAAAAACCGCCCGCCACCGGGACCAAGAGGATATCGATCTTTCCGAGCATTTTGAGTTGCTCGGGGGTGAGCAGATGGCCGAGATCTCCGAGGTGGGCCACGCAAATCTCGTCCACGCGAAGGACAAAGATCGCGTTTTTTCCTCTTTGCAGGCCGCGGCTTTTATCATGGTAAGCCGGGACGCTGTAAACGGAAACGTCGCGGATCGTTGTATGAACCTTGCGCCAGTCGTCTCCTGAGGGCGTGAGCCCCTCGAGCACTACGGGGCTGCCTTGGGCCATCCATATGCTGCTGTGAGGTCCATGTTGGTGGCTAGTGGTTACGATGTGTTGTGGAAGAGCGGGCCAAGGTAGATCCTGCCGCCCGTGCGGATCCATGAGGATGCGGGTCCCCTTTGAAGAGGTGATCTGAAATGTCGAGTGGCCAAACCACTCGACTAGGATCGAAGCGGTGCTGTTTGCCGCTGCGACCCTAACGATCCGTTTTTGGACCACTTCGAGCTCATGGCAAAAACTTAAAGCATGGCTAGGGAAAACCGCAAGCACGGTCAGCGATAGAAAAATCCCGGCAGTTAAATGGGCGGTTGCCATTTGCTTTACCAGTATCGAATGATGGCCCTCTCCCGCCAGCGGGAGAGGGTTAGGGTGAGGGTTGTCGCTCCGGTTGACCCCTCATCCAGACCTTCTCCCCTCGGGGGAGAAGGAAGAATGGTTGGCGGCATTTGTAAAATGACTGTAAGCTCAAAACTTTGACCTCAACGCTCAACACTCAAAACTAAACCAACCCCCACTTTCGTCGGAGCCACCATTCGATGCAGAGCAATGCCAGGATTAAAGAAAAAAACCAGAGATTACTCCATAGCTGGATTTGGCGCTGCTCGACGATTTGTGAAGGTGATTGAGCTTCTAGCTTGGCAGAAATTCGTTCCAAGCTCTTTTCGTTCCACTCGGAGGCCGGTATAAATTGACCTTGGCTCTTTTCAGCAATCGCTTTCAAGAGTTCCGGTCGTGGTCGGCCGTCTTCCAACTCACCGTAAGGAAAAGCTACCCGAAAACTCCTTCGATCTTTTCCTAATGGCTTTCCAGAGAGCTGAGCTTCGGCCTCGAGCCGATATGAGCCTTCCCGGGTCGGGATAAACTCTGTCCGGTAGTCTCCCGGTTCGGTGGCCGCAAGGGCTTCAAGGTTCATGGGCTCTCCCTCGGGGCCGACGATCCGTAGCCTCACTCTCGCATGTTCCGCGGGGGTAAAGTCGTCCTTAAGAACGCGCACCTTGAAATCCATCTTCTCGCCCGGGGCGTTCGAGTCGCCGACAGGTTGTATCTGCACTTGCTCGAAGGAGGGCTCTTGGGCGAGCCAGCGGACGGATTGCCGGATCAGCTTAAGATGATTTTGCGGGCTTTCTCTTCCTCCTACCGCCACAAAGTTCCAGCGCCAGAGATCATTGGTCATCAAGGCGAGAGTTCGGCCCTTTCCGTACCTGCCCACGGTCAGAAGCGGTGTTCCACCGGAAGCGCCTTCGGGCGCAGCCATAAGCAGGGTCTCGCCCTTGCCGCGCACCACTTGGTTGAGCGTGGTGAGGTAGGGCATCGTTTTCCACGCCTCCTCGTTGGCTCGGGGATCCGGCAGGAGGCGCGTGATCGGATGGGCTTTCCCCGGCGGGGTCAAGGTTGCGCGCAGAGAAGCTCCGGTCTGATACGTTCCTCTTCCGTTCATCTCTACAGGCACCACTTCTCGGAGCGGACTTTCGCCGTAGCCGCCGCTGTCGAAGGAGCGCGCCCCGCCGAGCATGGCAAGCCCGCCTCCGTCGCGCACGAAGTCTCGCACTTTTTCTAAATAGAGGGTGTTGAAGTAGGAGCGATAAGAGAAGTCGTCCATGAAAATGACATCGAAGTTTTTGATCTCCTCCAAAAAAAGCTCATCGATCGGGAAAGGAATGAGGCTAAGCTGATTGTCCGGCACATCGACACTGTCGGTCGGGGTTCTGAGAAAGACAAAAGAGACAAGATCGACCGAAGGGTCCTGCTTGAGCGCCATGCGCAGGAACCGGTAATTCCACGAGGGAGCGCCGGAGAGCGTTAGAATTCTGATCTTGTCACGCTGCACCTCGATCTTGAATTGTTGTTGGTTGTTCTGCGAGATCTGTTCTCCGGGCTGAAGAGGAACGGTCAAGGTAAAGCTATGAGACCCGATCTCCTTAGGCGTATAGCTGAAAGTCACTCGCTGCGTGAAGGTATCCTTGTCGATAGAAATATTACGGCTGGAGAGGAGATTTTGGCCGCGGTTCAAATAGATGGGGACCGCTCTGCCGGCCAGTCCAAAGGCTTCGAGGGCGAAATCTATTTTGATCTCCCTGCCGCGAAAAGCAAATTCCGGTACTTTGAGATCGGCTACGCGAATGTCGATGAAACCTTGAGTCTCGCCCAGGCCGACGGGAAAGATCGGCACGGGAAACGAAGGCAAATCCTCTGCCGATTTTATGTCACTGTTGGCTATCCCATCGCTAAAGACCAGGAGCGCGCCTCGATCACCTATCTGTCCGGAAGCCTCGCCTAACGCCTCGAGGAGTCGAGTTCCTCTCCCCTGAGCGGAAAGTTGGGGAAGAGTGTCGGCTCCGACGGGAGCCAAGCCGTTTCCAAACTGGTAGATCCTAAGATCGTATTCTCGCCCCAGTTGCTGGATGAGCGGCTCTTTTCCTGACAGGAGTTTTTCCTTCGCAAGATCCAATCGGCTTCTTGGCTTGGCTCCTCCCTGGGTCGAATCAGAGTTGGCGGCGAAGCCCATGCTTTGCGAAGTGTCGAGGAGGAGGGCTAGCGGACGGCGCAGCTTGGTGGTTTTCCTTTCCAACAATGCGGGACTCAGGAGAAGAAAGATGAGCAAGGCAAAGACCATGCCCCTCAGCAGGATTAAGAGCGCGCTGCGCGTGCCGCTCAGCCTCGGCTTAAGGCTAAAGAATTGCAGGGCAAGGGCACTTAGGGCTCCGAGAGCGATAAGCACAATGGCCCACCAGGGAATGGTGCCGATGAAGAAGAGATCTTTCATGCGCTCACCGAGAAAGTCTGCGGCGGATAAAGGGGACGTGGATCAAATCCTCTTTGTAGTTCTCTGTCATCGCATAGAGGATCAGGTTGATGCCGAGGTGAAAGGCGTCTCGTCTCTGCTCTTCCCCGCCCGGACTGCAGGAATTGACCCAATTGCCGAGTTGATCCCGCTCCCAGGCGCCGCCGAGATCGTTCTGACAATAGATCACCGGCGTTGCATTTCCCAGAGTGATTCCTTCGATATAGGGACGAACCATTCTCGTGCCGCCGACTCTTCGCATCAGATAATAGCTTCTTAGCGCCGCATGCCCGGAGGGCAGCCGCGTAAACTCCTTTTCCGGGAATACTCTCTTCATCTGCTGCCGAAAGCTCTTGTCGAAGCCGTAGCCGGGCTGGCCCAAAGCATCATCGGCCAAGAGAAAGCCGCCATAAGAGAGAAACCGTCTTAAGACCTCGATCTCCTCCTGGCTGAAGGGATCGAAATCATATTTACCGGCGATGTAGAGGAAGGGGTGCGAGAAGAGGTTGGGATTTTTTAGCTCCATTTCCTGCCGGGCGGTCGCCGCTTCCACGCTGGTGCGCAGCATCAGCTCTTCCATGAGAGGAGTGATGGCTAGAGGATGCGGGTTCCAGTCTCCACCACGATATCTCATCTGGGCGAAGACGAACTGGATCGGCCGCGCTTTTCCCTCCTGCTCAGCGGCGCCGAGCCGCCTGGCGGTGAAAGCGGATCCGACCAGACCGTAGGATAACATCCGAATGAAAGATCGTCTGTCCATAACTCGTGGCTATCACGCAATTCACCCTCACCCTTTCCCTCTCCCTAGCAGGGAGAGGGTTACAAAACCTCCTCTCCCTCGAAGGGAGAGGATAGAGGTGAGGGTCGTATCAAAATCTCTGGGCTAGCCATCCCTCTGAAACCAAGGTTACAATGAGAAGCACCAACAAGGAAAGAGCGAGGTCGGTTCGCTTGCCGCCCTCTTTTAGGGATTCGATCGGAGCGATCTGCGTGCGGATGGGATTCAACTTTGCCTGCAACTCACCGGCGTCTATGGTGGCGAGCCTGGATTCAAGAAACGGCGGATTGACCGCATAGAGTTCGGGTAGATTAGATGGCTCGCTTTTATCTGAAGCGGCCACGCGGTAGATCCCGGCGAGATCGTTCTCTTCGAAAGAAGCGGATGCATGATCTCTGTCCGCAATCCCGGGAGTCTCTCTTTCCTTTTTATCCGGCTTGACGATTCTCAGGCTCTTACCGACGTAGGATGGAGGGAGGGGAAAAATCTTTGCCTCCCCGACAGAAATACCAGCATCAAAGATTCCGCGTTTCCCGCCTGCGAGGTGGCTGACTAAAGACTGCACAAGGGGAAGATAGGCCGTCTTTAAGGGGAGATCGCTCCAATCCCTGTCCGCGGAGGTGGTCACGACTACGATTCTTCCGGATCCCACTTTTTTTTCCGCTAGAAGGGGATCCCCGTTAGAGAGAGCCATCAGCGGTGACAGGTCAGGCGAGTCGCTGCGCATATAGGCTCGCACCCTTGTCGATAAGAGAGAATCCTTTAAGAGCTGGTCGCCGAAGCCTTGCAGCGCCGGGTGGGCCGTGTTGATTTTTATGATTTTTTCTGCGGCCGCCTCGGAAAGATTTTTCTTATCCGTGATCCTGCCAGGAAGGATAGCCGGAGAGCTCTGGAAGAGCTTAAGATTATAGTCCTCTGTTTGGACGCGATCGCCGAGAAAGATGAGAAGTCCTCCGCCGCGTTGGATAAAATTTCTTAACCTCGGAAGAAAGGAGTCAGGAAGGGTCGGTACGTTACAGAGAATGACGACTTGATAGCCATCCAAGGAACCGGAGCTGAGCGCTTCGGGAATGGTTACGGTTGGGAGGAAAATCGATGAATCGGCTTCCCCCGAGGGATTGAGAGCGCGACTCAAGAAAAAAGTCTCACTCTGGACCAGCGAAGTTTGCGGATCGCCGTCGACCACCAAGACTTTAAGCTTTTCTTGGGCCTGCACTGTGAAGTAGACGGAAGAATTTCCCGCAAGCGCCTCTTTCTTGAGGCTGACAGCTCCCTGGTGTGTTCCCGGCTGATTTACGCTGAATTGGAAACTGACCGCCGATTCTCCTTTGGGAGGGAGAGAAACCAACTTCTGCTCTCGATTCTGCCCGCCGACATTCAACTGCACGAGAAGATCTTTGACTTCCTTGTCAGTGAAGTTGATCAGCGAAGCCTCCAACCGAAGGGGCAGTCCAACACCGATTCCCCGGCCCTGGATCTTGACCTCTTTGATCGTGGCGTTCAAAGGCAATTCCCGGCTCGCGACGCTAATGATTTTTAGCGGAACCAGCGGGTCATACTGCCCCACCGCTGCGAGGCTGAAGCGGTCCCAGCCGGTTAGAGCCATATCCGTGAACAGCCAGATCTCTTTCTGGGCGGCAGGCTCTCTCAAGGCTTGATAGGCTTTCTTAAAGGATGAGGTAAAATCCGCCGTTCCATCGGAAACTTGGATGCTATCGAGTTCCTTAAGAAGCGCCGGCTTCTCTCTCTTGAGGCGGCTTTCAGTTTTCTCAGGTATTCCGGTCGGGATCAGAGCCGCCCGGTCTCCTTCGTTGAGCGAGGAGATGAGAAAACGCACCGCTTCCTTGGCCTGCTTGAAGCCCTCCTCTTGTCGGCTCCACTTCATGCTTAGGGAATTGTCGACGATGATAGCGAGCGAACTTGGTCCGGCTCCGGCGAGCAGTCCCGCGCCGGTCTGAAAGATGGGATTAGCCAAAAGCAGGACCAAAAAAAGGACTGCCAGAGTCCTCAAGGCGAGCAACATCCAGTGGCGCAGCCGGTAAGTGCGCGAGATGCGGCGCTGCGAGAGCAGGATGAAGCGCACGGCCGGGAAGCGGATTCTTTTAAGCCTGCGCCGGTTCAAGAGATGGATGAGAAGGGGAAGGCCGGCAGCGAGCAGTCCATACAGGTAAGCCGGATGGAGAAAGAAGAGAGACACTAAAAAATCCCTACCCAGGCATCCCTTTCCCTGCCATTCAAGGATGAAGGATGAGGGATGAAGGATGAATTCCGGTTTCTGCTTTCGGCTTTCATCATTTCTTTCAGCCTCTCCAGCTGAGATAGCTGACGAGCGCCTGATCCAACGGAGTGGAGGTCGATAGAAGCTGATAGTCCATCGAATATTCGCGGCAATCCTTGCGCAGCCGATCGACGAACTCTTCCACGACTTTGCGGTAGATCTTGCGGATCGCTTGAGGATCGGCCGTCACCCGAAGGCTCGTTTCCTCCATGTCCTCGAATAAGATGTTGCCGTCGAAGGGCAGATTCAGTTCCGCGGCATCCAAGAGATGAAATACGATGACGTCGTTCCCTTTAAAACGGAAGAGTCGAAGTCCTTTGAGGATCTCCTCCGGCTCATCCAGGAGATCAGAGACCAAAATGATTAATCCGCGCCGTTTGATCTTTCCTGCGATCTCTTCGAGAATCTTTCCGACGTTCGTTTCACCGGAAGGCTTGCGTCCCTCAAGCGCGTGCAAGATTTCGGTCAAGTAGCCTCTCCTAGCGCGCGGAGGGATGAAAGCTTCGACGCGGTCCGAGAAGGTCACGAGCCCGGCGGCGTCCTGCTGTTGGAGTATCACGTAAGCGAGCGAGGCGGTGAGAATGCAACCGTAGTCGAATTTTGAGATTCCATTGGACGCGTAGTCCATGGAGGCGCTGGTGTCCAGCAGCAGGTAGGCTCGAAGGTTGGTTTCGTCCTCGGTCTCTTTAATAAAATATTTATCGAATTTTCCCAACGCCTTCCAGTCGATGCGCCGGATCTCATCTCCTGGTGAGTATTCCCGATGCTCCTCGAATTCGATGCTGAAGCCTTTGGAGCGGCTCCGATGGATGCCCGACATAATCCCATCCACCACCCAGCGCGCCTTGAGATAGAGATTTGAAAGCCGAGCAAGGACAAGCGGATCGAAATAACTCTTCTCACCGTTGGTCATTGAAAACTACTAAATCTGCGCCTTGCCGTCCGCCGAGGGTTTGATCTCGCTGAGCAGGCGGCCGATGATTTCCGGCGCGGAGAGCCCTTCGGCCTGAGCCTTGAAGTTGGGGATGATGCGGTGGCGGAGAACCGACGGTGCTAGAGCTTGAATGTCCTCTATGGAGACGGCGTAGCGTCCCTGCAGAATGGTCCTAGCCTTTGCTCCCAGGATAAGGTACTGCGAGGCTCTCGGGCCGGCTCCCCATTCGACGTAGTCCTTGATGAACCGGGGCGCCTCGGAGTTCTGGGGACGCGATTTCTGCGCCAAGGAGACGGCGTAGCCTACGACAAAGGGCGAGGCGGGGACTTGGCGTACGAGATCCTGATAGCGCCGGATCGCCGAGCCATCCATGACTTTCCGGGCTGACGGCTTGCCTACGGTGGTCGTCTGGGCGACGATCTGTACCTCGTCGTCGAATCCGGGGTACCGTATCTCGATATTCAGCATGAAGCGGTCGAGCTGCGCCTCGGGAAGAGGATAGGTCCCTTCCTGCTCGATCGGATTTTGTGTTGCCAGCACAAAGAAGGGAAGATCGAGCGGATAAGTGGTTCTGCCGGCGGTCACCTTATACTCCTGCATCGATTGAAGTAGAGCCGCTTGGGTCTTGGGAGGGGTGCGGTTGATCTCGTCTGCGAGAAGAATGTTGGTGAAGATCGGGCCCTTGAGAAACTGAAAGTTTCTTCTTCCGGTAGCCGCATCCTCCTGCAGGATGTCCGTCCCGGTGATATCCGAGGGCATGAGATCCGGCGTAAACTGAATTCGGTTGAATTCGAGATCGATAATCTCGGCCAACGTGCTGATCAGCAAGGTCTTGGCCAAGCCGGGGACACCCACGAGGAGACAATGGCCTTTGGCGAAAAGTGCGATCAGGACTTCCTCGATAGTCTTTTCCTGGCCGACGATGACCTTGTGGATTTCATCCAGCATGGCATCTCTTTTGGCCGCAAATTCTTCTATCGCCGTGATTTCTCGTTCGTTGATTCCGGTTGGCTCCATTCGTTCAAGACCTCATTTGGTTGTCATGAGCTTATCCAGGATCGCTTTGGATTTGTTCGCCTGATCTTTTTCTCCCAGCGCAGCATGGATTTCATAGAGCAGGCGATGGATCGTCGGATTAAAAGGATTGATCTGGATCGCCTCTTCTAAAGCAGCCTTGGCCTCGGGATAATTTTTTTTCGCGTGGTACAGCCGCCCCAATTGAACATAGATGGTCACGTTGTCTGGATCAAGCCCGTGAGCCTTCTTAAGATGCGGCAGGGCCTCGTCGTACCGCTCCCTTTGGATGAAAAGCCGCGCCAGCTTGTTCAAAATAACGGGGGAATGGGGACTTGCCTGCAAGGCGCGCTGGTATTCCTGGATGGCGGCAACGACCCTCCCTTTTTCCGCGAACTGATCCGCCAAGTGGGTCCGGTTGCGGGCGACGACGGACTGAATCTCTCTGAGTTCTACCGCTTCCTCATCCTCTTTCTGGTTTCCTTTTACCTTAAGTTTGCGCACCCGGCTTCCCTCTACTTCCTTAAGCCCCATTTCCTTGAGAAAGGATTTCCATTCGCTTTCAAAAGTCGCAAAAGATATTCCCAGGGTTTTTTCAATCGCTGCGGGCGTGGGCAGCGTGTTCAGCTCGGAGAGGAGATTTTGAATGCCGCTTTGGCCTTTGTTCTTGACCATGAAGTCGATCGCAGAGGCCGCCTCCGCATAGGCGAGCTGAACCTCTTCGGGCGTATCGAGATGGATGAGCGAAGGCTCCATGTTTTTGAAGCCGACGAATTTGTTCTTGTTCAGCGCCTGCAGCAACAAATTCTGATTGGCCGGAGTGAGGTAGTCTTCTCTCTCCTTGCCCGGTTCCGGCTTCCGCCAGCGAGTCTCATAGAAGCGCGCCATTCCCTCATGGAGCCAGATCGGCGCTTTATTTCCGGACAGAGCAATGATGGCGTAATGCAGATATTCATGGCTCAAAGAGTCGAGCCAACGATAGCCCTGGATAAGCGTGCGGGGCGAGATCGTCATGATCTTGTTGAATTTGCAAATCCCCACCGCGCCGGTCTCTTCGATGTCCCGCCGCGAGAGCGTCGAGATGGCGTTAAAAGAAGAGACATCAGGCGCTATCTCGATCCTGACTTTGGTCGGCGGGAAATAGCCCAGAGTTTTCCCAATGGCCTGGTAGGTTTTTTCCAGAGCTTCCAGGGCGTCGGAGACCAGGATCCCATCGCGCGCCTCGTCCGCGAAGAGGACAAAATGCGGGCTCTCGAAGCGCTTCAGTTTCGTGACCGTGTCGCGGGTCTGTTGGGCGAGCAGGCGGTAAGCTTGCCGACGGTCGTTCGCCGACTCGATAGCCAGCGCCTGATCGAGAACCCGGAGGGCCTCATCGTATTGACCCTGGAAGAAAGCTATCTTGCCCTTGAGTTCGAGCGCTGCCGCGGATCGAGCATTTTCACGGATCATGCGTGAGGCGATCTCTTCCGCCTCGGCCAAACGGCCCGCCTCCAGATGTTCCTCGGCCGCTTTAAGTGGAGAGGGGCCCTCGGCCGCCCCACAGAGCGGTTTAAGGGCTATAAGGATTAAAAGGGTTAATAGGGTGTTGAAAAACCCTATTCTCAGACCGGTCAAAAAGGAGCGGGGCCGTCGATGGTTCGACACTTCGACTTGGCTCAGTGCAGGCCCCTCGACTCGCCTTTGGTCCCGAGCTCGTCGAAAGCTCACCACGAACGGAAGCGAAACCGCTCGCGGATTCCAATCATTACCGTTCACCCTGAGCACAGTCGAAGGGTGGGCCTTTTTCAACGGTCTGATTAAGGGGAGAAATACTCTGCACTTCAAAGGGGGCTTACTCTGACAAATTCTTAAAATAGCTTTCGATCTGCTCCTTCAGCTGCGGGGGTACTCCCTGCTTCAAGGCCTCGATGATCTCTTCTCGGAAACTCCGCGGCGCCTTGTACTCCTCTTTTCCCGGGAGCTGGAACTTCTCAGTGTCTAGACCTGTAATCCCGCCCTCGACGTCAAACTGCGGGAATTGGGGCATCCCAGGCAGCGGAACGAGCTGGCCTGAGGGCAAAAACCGGCCATAACGGAACAGGCGGGCAACGGGCATCCGGCCAAGCTGCCCTCGTTGCGCCAGCTGCTGCATGGCGTTCTGCATTTGCTGCTGGGACTGCGAGAGGCGATCCAGGGCCTCACGCTCAGGAGGCACCGCGGCTTTTCCATCCAGATCGCTCAGCCGCCCGTGCGCTTTTCCCATCGAGCTTCCGGCTTCCTGGATATTTTTTGTGATTTGAGGATCGAGGGACGGAAAAAGCTGAAAAAGAGAATCCATCTTTTCGTGGAGCTCCTCGGTCCGCTCTTTGAGGACCCCCTGCCGGTGAGCTAGTTCACGCAGCGCCTTTCTTTCTTCATCTTTGATAGCGGGCATAGGCTCGCTAAGCAGCGCCGCAAGGTTCTGTTGAAGGTCCTTAAGGCTGCGCTCTGCCTGCTTTGCCTTTTGCTCTTGTTCCTGGGTCCGTTTTTTACCCAGCTCTTTTTGGGCCATTCCTGTAAGTTCGGAGAAACCGGAGAAGTCCTTTTTAAGAAGGCGCGAGATCATGTTCTTGACCAAGTTATTGACCGTCGCGTCATCGATATACCCTTCCCTGAGAGAGCCGGTCTCGCGCTCCTCGTCGGGGAAAAGCTGCGCCAAGCGGGCAAGCTCTTCGTTGGCCTTCGCCTGAAATCTTTCCAGTTTCTCTTTCAGGAGATCGTCCCTTTCTCCCAAAGTTTTCTTATTGATCCCCTCCGTATCCACGAGGACTTCTTGTTGCTCCCGCGCGATCTGCTCCAGCTCGCTGGCCGACCGCATCATCTCTCCCTGCATGCGGCCCATCATCGAGGACATCGCTTGTTGATTGGCCCCCTGTAGAGCGGCCATCATCGAAGCCATCTGGTTGAACAGCTCACGGGCCAACTGCATGGCGCCTTCGATGTCTCCTTGCATGAGTTTTTTGCGGATTTCCTCCAAGGCGGAGAACATCTCGTTGAAGCTCAGGCCTTGTAAAGCCTCGCTGTTGAGGAACTCGTCAGGAAGGCGCGAGGCGAATTGAGAGAGCGACTGTTGCAGGGAGTTAAGGAGGTTAGCCAACTGAGAGATCTCTTTGAGGATTGCGTCGAGGTTCTTATCCCCGCTTCTGAGTTTGTCAAGCGAATCCATGAGGCGCTCCTGGCTTTTCATGAGATCGCGCGCGGTGGATGCTGTCTCTTGGGCGTTTAGCCTCTTGGTGATCTCTTCCGAAAGAAGGGCCATCCTTTCGAGCTCCGACGAGATCTCGTCATTCAATCGGCCTTTTTCCTCGGCGGAAGATGCCTTGTCTCTCTTCTGAACGAGATCCTCTTTGGTAAATTGGAGATTCCGCTTGAGGGCTTCCAGGTCGGACCAGGTGGCAAAATCGGACAGTCGATCTTTTTCGCTCCGCTGCATGATCTCTTCGATGCGCCGGGTCACCTCGTCGGCCTTCTGAGCGAAGCTCCTGTCGGATGGATCCGCTCGCGAGGCGGAATCCTTCTCCGCGACTGGGGCTGATTCCAAGTGGTCTCCCAAGAGATCGACCATTTGGCGTGACAGATCCCGGATCATCTCGGCAACCTGTCGATGCTCGCCCTTAAGATTCTTGAGGCGGAGTCTCAGGGACTTGGAAGAGCCGAGCTTCGGGCCGGAAATCGTATCGTTGTCCAGAACCTCGAACTGATAGATCGCTTCGTCTCCCTCGCGGAGCCCGAGCTTTCCCAAATCCCAATCGAAGCGATCGCGCGCGATCAGTTTCTTATTGCCTTCCTTTTCGATCGGTATCTTCTCCTGCCGCTCGCCGATCCTTATCGACAGAGCGATCTCCTGGATGCCGAAATCGTCTCTAGCGCTAAATTCAAGGGGCAGAGTCTCGTCCCCGTTGATCTCGAGATCTTCCGTGGGTTTTAGAATCTCGACCACCGGAAAGCCATCCGGGCGCACTCGCATCTCGTAAGAGATTGGAGAGTTGTGAAAGCCGAGCGGATCCTCGACTGAAATTTGATATTTTTGAGTCTGGAATAGGACGAGACTCCCCAGAAGTTTTTTCCCTTCGACCTTTAAGGGAATTTCTTTGTTTCCATCCAGCACGAGCCTGGCTTTGGCGACCTCCTTGGTGCTCCATGCCTCGAGGCGCACGGTGGAGCCTTTGATCCCGTCGATGTTTCCTCCCTGAACGCTCTGCGCCGGAAGCCCGGTATAGTGCGGCGGGTAGAGGGTCATTTTCAGGTTGCCGATTTCAGGCGGATCGACCGCCTCGATCGCATAGGTGGCGGACGAAAAGGGTCCGGTCGTAGCCCGAAAATGGAGACTCTTCTTGACCTCTTGGACGGTGAAGGAGAATTTTCCACCGCCTGACTCCTCCATTCCAAGTTTTTCGTGAGCAGCGGCCGGCTCTTGCCCGCTATCGTCGGACCAAAGGAGGAGGTCCATCGATTTCGGAATGGCTCCCGATGCTGCAGCCTGGATCGTTACTGAAGAGCCGCGCACGACTCGAGCTCCTTTGGGGGAGACATCGATGGTCGTTTGAGAAGGGGGAAGATCTCTTAGCGGGTGGAGCAGCATGTTGAGATTTTTGTCGACCGAAGAAGGATTCAGGAAGACCGCGCCGACGACAGGCACAAAGAGGAGCCCAAACAGACGGCTTTCGGCCTTGACGCGTCGGGTATCCGTCAGCTCTTCGACGCGCAGATTCTGAAGCTGTCTTCGGGTGGTGCGCAGCAGGGCCAAGACCATGGCCGTGGAGATGCCGCGGCCTCCCTTTCCCTCGGCGATCTCCGGATAGAGCTGTAAGGAATTTATGAGATTGTTCCTGAGAATCGGCTGCTTTTTTTCGATATAGATGGCCGCCGACTCTCGAGAGACTCTTCTTATACATTGATAGAGAGTCCAGCCCAGAAAAAGCCCTAAAAGGGCGGCGGCCAGAAGGCTGTAAGCGAGCGGTGCATAGGGAAAGAGGAGCTTAATCTCCTGCATTCCAAGCCCAAGCGAAAAAAGAAGCAGGAGGGAGATGCCGACCAGACACAGACCCTCGAGGCCTTTGAGGAACTTGAGTCGGCGGACAAATCGCTCAAGAAAAGAGGAAAGCTCTGTATAATCTTCTTGACCCATCGGCGACGGATAAAATCCATCTTACTAAGGATTTTTTTCATTGTCTATCATCCCCAACTCTTTCTTGATAAGGAGGAAAGCGGATTGACTTTCGGCGAAGAAAGGTCAACTTGATACTGTCCGGAATTTCGCTCGCTGACTGGCATGAGTGCTGCCCGGTGATTGATCCGAGGAAGAGCGGAGGCGACCAAAAGTAAAAGCTGCAGACGATGGAGACGATTTCGACCAATAGGGGAATGCCCGCAAAAGCCCTTCTATGGGGCGCACTTTTTCTACTCATAGCTCTGGCGATTTTCACCGCGTGGTTCGTTTATGAGAAAAAAGAGCGCCCCCCATTTCCTGAAAGCTTTGAAAAACTCCGGGTGGAAAGACCGAGTAAGGCCATTTTGGCGCCGGACTTCACTCTCGAAGATCTTTCAGGAAAGAAAATCAGCCTTAAGAGCTTCAGAGGCAAGGTGGTCTTCCTCAATTTTTGGGCGACTTGGTGTGTTCCCTGCCGCGCAGAGATGCCGGCGATGGAAAGACTACACCGGGAACTCAAGGATCAAGGTCTCGAGGTGGTGGCGGTCAATTTTAGGGAGGATGAAGCCGAGGTGCGAGAC
>DASYRN010000136.1:0-7919 GCA_036004365.1 Binatia bacterium | reverse complement strand
ATCGCGCGTGGGAATCAGCGGCGAGATATCTTCGCAGATGATGATGACCGGGTTGGTTATTTAGAGCGCGTTGAGCATTACCGAAGGCGGTACGAATTTATCATGTATGCGTACGTGCTGATGTCTAACCATGTTCATTTGCTGGTTGAGACTGGCAGGGTCCCGCTATCCAAGATTATGCAAGGGATTCAGTTCAGCTTTACGCAACACTACAATCGGAGGCACGGCACGGTGGGCCATCTCTTCCAGGGGCGCTACAAAGCGATCTTATGCGATCGCGATGCGTATTTGTTGGAGCTAGTGCGTTACATTCATTTGAATCCAGCAAGAGTTAAACACCCACAGGATCCGTGGAAGTATCGTTGGAGCAGTCATCGGTGTTATCTTGGAGGGGGTAGTCCGGTTGGACTGGAGGCGGCGTTTGTGTTGGGACAATTCGGTCCTAGTGCAACCCAAGCGCGACGGGCGTATATGAAATTTATGGAAGAGGGCTTAGGTGTCGGGCATGTGGAACGATTCTATGAGACAGTGGATCAGCGCTTTTTGGGTGATGAGAATTTTGTCGAGCGGGCCGAGAAGATGACAGCAAAGCAGGAACCGAGGAGACCAAAGACGAGCTTTCAGCGATTGGTTAAGGCAGTAGCCGCGATGCATGGGGTGGAGGCGGAACGATTAGTGGATGCAGGGCGAGGCAGGCGCTGGGTGCAGGCGCGATCACTGTTAGTGTATGTGGCAAGAGAGTGGGGCGGGCTCAAGGCTAAAGATTTGGGAGAACAGCTTCACCGTGACGCCTCTATGATAAGTCGGCTGCATGCAAGCTATGCAGGGAACCGAGACAGGAAAGCCGAAGTTCAGTTGCTGCGCTTGCTGGGCAGATGACAATAGTCAATAACTCAGGCCTGACCCCATGACGCCCCCCACGAGGTCGGTCTGCAGCTTCGTTCGGCCTAAATAAGTCCTCGATCGGCAGAGTGGACATTTCCCCGGCATAGAGGGGGAGGCTTTCTATTCTAAGTTTTTATGACTTCAAAAGGATGTAGCTTTCCATCATCGTAGACTTGAAAAAATTTTTCCTTCCACTTCTTCGAAAAGAATTCGTTGATCGCAGCCATCCAAATCTCAACTCGCTTTTCGATCGGGATTGACTGGGTGACTTGAGACCAGATGATGCTTGCTCTGCAATCCGCCTAAGGCGAGCCATGATCTGGCTATCGTGGAGTCCTCGCTGGCCAAGCAGGATGTGTTCCGCTTGAAATCCTTCTTTCTGAAGCCTGGTATAAAGCGCTAAGGGAAAATTCTCATCCAGCAGGATGATCATGCGGATTTGACTGCGGGGGGAAGGTGCTGAGCCACATGGGTCGCGTATGCGAGCGCAGCCATGATCTGATCACGGGTGAGCTTATAATTCTCCTCGATGTCCTCGATCTTCTCTCCTGCTGCAAGGTTACCGAGCACGGTGGCAACGTCTATTCTGGTACCCTTGATGCAAGGCTTGCCAAACCGAACGGCCGGGTCCATTGTAATCCCTGGAAAAACTTCCATAGAAACCTCCACCTAAGAAGGAATTATATCCGATAGCTTTGGCAAAATGCTATCCCTCGCTTTGCGGAAAAACCCTTGTCATATAGCTGGCCGATCTGCTCCTGTCCACATTCCTGGCATACCGTGCAGGGAATATTTTGGATTTCCACTAGGTCCGTCTGTAGTTTAGAGGGTCAGACAAGGGTCAGGTCTTTATTTTTGCTCTTTGATCAAATCGCTAAAGAGCCACATCCATAGACCAGCGTTAAGCCTGGAAATTGCTCTCTGTTAACTAGCCGTTACCGTGTTCAGTTCTTTACTTTTCTGATTCCCCGAAGCGTCGTTCAATCCGATCCTGTCAGGTTTATTTTTTCTTTATTTCCCTAGCGTGTTAAAATAGGGCAAAAGCGGGGTATAAGAAATGAAAAAGACTGGCCTGTCATCAATCCTCATTGCCGTGGCACTGCTTGCTGTTGCAGTGATTGCCGAAGCGCAGCAGGCAAAGAAGATCCCCCGGGTAGGTTTTCTAATTCCTGGCACCCCTTCCTCTTGGTCAGCCCGTATCGAGGCATTCCAGCAAGGTCTGCGGGAACTTGGCTACGTCGAGGGCAAGAACATCAACATTGAATACCGCTATGCCGAGGGAAAGTTCGATCGGGTTCCTGACCTCGCAGCCGAAATGGTTCGGCTCAAAGTGGACGTGATCGTCACGGGTGATACCCCAGCAATTCAGGCGGTCAAGAAAACCACCGACACGATCCCGATCGTCATGGGAAACGTCGCAGATCCGGTTGCCGCCGGACTCGTCACCAGCCTTGCACGACCAGGTGGCAATATTACTGGGCTGACCACTTTTGCCCCTGAGTTAGATGGGAAGCGATTGGAACTGGCCCAAGAAATATTGCCGAAAGGCGCACGAGTAGCCTTCTTCTGGGATCCAGCCGTTTCGGCCATGAGAATTAGATTCAATGAGGTGCAGGGTGCAGCCCGGGCATTGGAGATCACCCTTCAATCCCTGGAGGTCCGAAATCCCAAAGAGCTAGAGAGCGCTTTCGAGGCCGCGATTCGGGAACGGCCGGGCGCTTTAATGCTGCCAAACACAATCGTCATCGCCTACGGAAGACAAATCGTAGACTTCGCGGCAAAAAACCGGCTGCCGCTGATTTATGACACAAGAGAATTTATCGAGGACGGGGGCCTCATGTCGTATGGGCCGAACTTCCCTGACTTGTGGCGGCGCGCAGCCACGTACGTGGACAAAATCTTGAAAGGCGCCAAGCCAGCCGATCTCCCGGTGGAGCAGCCGACGAAGTTCGAGCTGATGATCAATTTGAGGACCGCCAAGCAGATCGGTCTCACGATTCCGCCCAACGTGCTCGCGCGGGCGGACAGGGTGATTAAGTGAAAGCCGACAGAAGGAATTAGGCACAAACCAAGTGAAGATTCTGTGGGTCAGACTTCTACCAGACTGTTGAAAAACTCTTCGTTCACCCTTCGACTTGGCTCAGGGCGAACGGAGAGGTCAGGAAATCATTGACTAGTTTCCGTTCATGCTGAGCTTTGTCGAAGCATAGAGTTACTTTTTCAACGGTCTGTCTACGACTTGACTACCCAGAATCGAACGGCTGGGGCGCTATCGCAAGAAATACGGTTACGTTCTCCACACCTACTGCTTGATGTCCAATCACGTCCATCTATTGATCGAGAGCTCGGAACAGCCTCTTGCCAAGTTCATGCAAGGACTGCAACAGTCCTACAGCCAATATTTCGTGGCGTTCGACAAAGATTGCCGTAGAAGTTCATCGATTGTAAGCTAAAAAAGCCGCTTTAGTTAGAATGAGTAGCGATGATTCTTGTTTTCGGGAGGTAGGTTCGATGGAAGCCCAAATCCGTTCGCCCCGCATTACATACCTTTCTTGGGGCCGCCTCGAAGTTGAAGGTGGCCGGCGCTTCAAAGACGCGAAGCTCTTTCCTGGAGGGTCACGAGAATGGGATTGGCGGGAAACCGGAACCGACCATGTGCCCGGCATCCAGCCTGCAGACGTTGAGGAGCTCCTGGAACACGGCGCTAAAGTGCTTGTGCTCTCTAAGGGAATTTATGAGCGCCTTCAGGTCTGTTCGGAAACTTTAGAGATGCTGAAGCAGAGGGGCATCGGTTTGCACATGCTTCAGACCGAACGGGCAGTAAGCCTCTATAACAAGCTGAGAAAAAACGAGGCGGTCGGCGGGCTATTCCACTCCACCTGCTGAAGTTAGGCTCGGCCTAGGCCGCGTTCCCTCTCATGGCGATAAGCCAGCATGGGCGGCACTGACGGGCGCCAAATACCTTTCGACCTCCGCACCGGGGGCACCGGTAAGCCCGGGGATTCTTCCTGCTGTGCTTCACTAGCTTCAGCGGGGTTACTGCCAATAGGAGCTCTCGAATCTGCTTTTGGGTCGCCCGCTCCAAGCATTCGCCTCGACGTCGAAGCCAAGGCCAGAAGAGCAGAACACGTTCAGGCTGGGTCGCTTTCAGCGTTTGAAGCTCTCGAAGAGTTCCGCACCCAAGCTCCTTTTGCAATCGCGCACACCTCATGATAGCCATACCGCTCATTTTCATCGGACACCAGACCATCCCGGTCGGATAGTCAAAAACTTCCGCCGCCCCGCGGCTGGCTAGCGTCGCACCTGGGTATGAGGTGGCTTTTCTAAGCACGGGCATTTATAGAAACCTTCCGCAATTCCTTTGAGTATTTTCGAGCTATTCTATTCAATATCCCAGACGGATATTGACAGCAAGACATCCAAGCGTTCGCGGGGCAGTCAGCGGGATCGGGCTTTCTATTCTTGACAATCTTACAAGCTTGAAGGAGAGCCGCCTACATGACGACCACGCGTGTCTTTAGTTTCCCTTTGGCCGCGCGTTCGAGCAGCTTATCGATTTTTTTCTGCACCTGCTGGCCAATCTGCTCCTGTCCACATTCCTGGCATACCGTGCAGGGAATATTTTGGATTTCGACGAGGTCGGTCTGTAGCTTCGTTCGGCCTAAATAAGTCCTCGATCGGCAGAGTGGACATTTCCCTGGCATAGATTCAGATTAAGCCGAAGGGTAGCGACAGCCACGACGGATCTACGACGACTCGCGCGAGCGAGCAATAGCTTTTTCGATCTTATCACCCGCGGCGCTTATTTATCATGGCCGGTTCGAAACCGTAAATTAGGGGGAGTCGCTTTGCTTTGACCACCACCGTATTGCGCCTGTATTTTTTGCGTTACAGGATCCTTTAACTCTGCGAAAAGCATCATGGCTATTGGATCTTTGAAATTCAATCTAATTTTAAAGTTTCCAACATTCTTTATTTCTAACACTGCGACGTGTGGCACCTCGAATGTTCCGTCAATCACTGAAGCAGTTATATGAATCGTCAGGCCAAGACGAGCAACCGTACTTCTCCCATCTAAAATTGCCAATATATTTGGAGGAGTTTGTATCGTTTCATAACTTGCTCCAAGAACAAATTGCCCTGGTTCCAATAAAAAGTCCTCTTTCGTGAGATCTATTTCCCTATATTTGACATCCTGCCCGACAGTTAAAGTTACAACCTGATTAGGCTCGGGCAGAAGCAGTTCTTTGGCTAAATGGATACGAATACCGACTGGACGTATGTCTTTCTTATCAAAATCGGGCCCAATAATGATTTTGCCTTCATTAATATACTTCTCAATTGTTTGATGTGATAAAAACATGAGATCGAGTATTACATGAAATCTTTTCTTTTGCTAAATGAATGAGGTGCCCTGGGTTCAACGGACAGTTAATTAAGCCCCCCTGTTGATAGATTCATATTGTACTGGAGTCCGGTAACCTTGCCGCGCCGGTCTCTCTTGACCACCACGACCTTGCGCTTACCCAGGTCAACTGCGATATACTCGTTCATAAGGAATCAAGGAACTCACGTGAAGAGCACCTGGGTCGGCTCAACGTTGTTGGCGGTGCTCCTGCTGGCAATCGCCTGCAGTCCGCACGTGCAGACGCCGCCTCAGAACGCAGCGGGCGGCCTCGGCGGCACGTCCTGGCAGCTCGTGAAGTTCCAAAGCAGTGACGAAAAAACGCTGACGCCCGACGACAAGGCGAAGTACACGATCGCCTTCGAGACCGATGGTCGTGTGAGCGCGCGAATCGACTGCAACTTCGGGCCCGGAACGTGGAAGTCTTCGGGACCGAATCAGCTCCAGTTCGGTCCGCTCGCCCTCACGCGCGCGATGTGCCCGCCCGGATCCCTCCACGATCGCATCGCCAAGGACTGGGAATTCGTGCGGTCGTACACGATCAAGGATGATCATCTCTTTCTGTCGCTGATGGCGGACGGAGGAATCTACGAGTTCGAACCGATCGGCGCATCGAAACCTGCGGCACCAAAACTCCGAGTAGAGTAGAGGACAGGCTCAGCTTTCCTTAGGGTAACCCTTGGCTGTATCCGCTGTTTCCAGCTTCGTGCCCGTTTAGGATTTTCCATAGCAAGCCATCCTGTCCCCCCTCATCAAACCGTACGTGCCCAACTAAGGCATACGGCTTTCCGATCACCTTTCATCTCAAGGCATGCGAGTGCGCCGATACGGGGCATGGACAGGGATGTTGCACAAACCCAACTCTCGATAGAGCCGGGTCGTCGACCACCGCTTCATCCCAAACCCCTTTCTCTGCCGCCGCTTCTGCAAGTACTTGCGTATCCGTTGTTCCAAGAAAAAGCGCTGTCGTCGAAAGGGCCGTGTCGAGTTGTAAAGGTGAAAGTAATTCACCCACCCTCTAACGTATCGGTTGACCCGATCTAGCACCTCCTCCTCGCGCAGACAGTGGCTCCACCGTCCTGTCAGATGCCGCACTTCCTCGCGAAAATGCAGTTGGGATTTGCGCGATGGCTCCACCAGGATAATACCTTTCCCCGTCTGTCGATTTCTCTTGCGGCAAAAGGCAAAACCCAAAAAGTTGAAGCCTCCTTCCCGCGCATCCACCACCCGACTCTTCTCCTCGTTCAACGTTAGCTCCATCCGTCCCAATACCTGCTTCACCCTCAGGAGCGTCTCGTTTACCCCTGCGCACATCAAAATGACAAAGTCATCCGCATAGCGCACCAGTTGTGCTGCCAATCCTGCGGCCTGGCAGTATGTAAGTAACGCTCGGTCAAAAAGGTGCAAATAGATATTGGCCAGCAAGGGAGAGAGCACTCCCCCTTGTGGCGTTCCCCGCTTGGCCTTCCTAGTTCGCCGCTTCCCCTCTTCATCCTCTTCCACCACAACCGCCATAAGCCACTGCTTGATCCATCCTAAGATGTGCCGGTCACTGATGCGATGAGCCACCAATGTCAGTAGTTTGCTATGCGGAATGGTGTCAAAGTACTGATTTAAGTCCGCGTCAAACACATAGGCATGGCCATTGTATAACGCTTGCCGAATAGCCCCCACCGCTTGATGAGCGTCTCTCTTGGGGCGAAATCCGTAAGAGCATTCTTCGAAATCCGCCTCAAAGATCGGCTCAATCACCAGCTTCACCGCCATCTGGGCCACACGGTCCCGAATGGTAGGAATTCCCAAGGGCCTCTTCTTCCCATCGGCCTTGGGAATGTAGACCCGCCGCACGGCCTGCGCGCGGTAGGTCTTCTCCTTAAGTTCCTGCTGAAGCTTTAAAACAAACTTAGCCTCGCCCTCTCCACTTTCTATCGATTGGAAAGTCTCCCCGTCGATGCCCGGGGCTCCACCGTTTGCACGAACTAATCGGTAAGCGTGCTTAAGGATATCTTCACGCCACACCTTGTCGTGCAACAGGTAGAAGCGAAACTTCGGCTCCCTCTTGGCCTTCAGATATAGTCCCCGCTGGAGGTCTCGAATCTTGTCGGGTGTTTCAAGCTTCACGGCAATCACCCCTCCTTTCCCCTTTAAGAGACTCGATGAAAGTAGGGTGCCTTCCCTCTGCCAACGTTACTTGGCTTCTTCGGTACCTCTGCACCCCTCCGACTTCTCGCCCGTCCGGCTCAGACTTCGGTTGCCCTTATACTGAGCCGTCGCGGCCATCACCCGCGACGAGCGAGGTCTCCCACGTTACCCAGCACAACTTCCCCCACATCCCGTCCCGACGACCCCGGAGAGTCCATCTGTTCCTGTATCGGTTATCGCATACAGATGGCGCCGGCCTTCCCCTTATGTCCACAGGGTCGGCACTCTCTATCTTAGTATTCACGAGGCTCTATGGGTTCCCTGTTGGTACGGCCTGTGGGTTTGCGATCCTCCTTTCATACAGAGTTTTCTCGATCCACTTAGCCCCGAGAGTCGCCTCTCAAAACCGGATCTTCGCTAGCGGGGTGAACCGATAATTCCCCGCGCCGGACTTTAACCGGCAGGTTGTACTGCTTCCGTGGCGTAC
>DASYRN010000135.1:0-5064 GCA_036004365.1 Binatia bacterium | reverse complement strand
CCAAAAGAGCGGCTCTCGGCAATGACTATCGCCTACAATGGTATTTTCCAGAACGTTCATCAGATTCTTCGATGGATTTGCTCTCGCTGCCGAGTCAGAGCCCCTTTTGTCCTTCATGCAATGTAGTTTTTCAACAGTCTGGCAAGACCAGACCCCAATGACCGCTTTTTCTCCCATGATCTTCGGATTTGAACTGATTACGCTCGTCTTCATTTAGATGTCTTCTAGACTAAAATAGATGGAAGTTCAACATTACTAGCTAGCGGTGAGCAGTATCCTCATCACTTCCAATCCCATTCCTGTCGCCAGCCTTGACAACCAACCATCGCTTTCATATGTCTGCGTGAAGAGTTTCACGAGAGAGGAAATCGATGGCAGCGCGGGAACCGTACATCCCAGAGCCTAACGCCAGAGCTGCGCTGAGCGAACAAAAGGAACCCCAACGTGCGAAGGGCTAGGGATCTCTGTCTCAATCCGGTTAAATACGAAACGTTCCTCCACCGCCTCTGGGCAATTGGCGAGGAAGGCAGAACCTCCATCCAGAGGGTGACGGCCTCTCCCATCGTATCTCAAGGGGGCGAGTGTATGGCCTCGTTCTATACCGCCGCGGGCACCATGATTCTGGCTTGTTCGGGTCACCTGAGGTTTGCCGCGGCCACTTCCGACGCGATCAAAAAGCTCATCGAGTGGTACTCGAAAAATCCCGGCTTTTACGATGGCGACCAGATCTTCTTCAACGACCCCTATATCGCCGGTGCGCACACCTTCGACATGATGATCATCAAACCCGTCTTTTACCGCGACAAACTGGTGGCCTGGATCTCCTCGAGCATTCACACGGCCGATACCGGCGGCGTTCTGCGCGGCCTCGCGAGCGAAGTCTACCACGAAGGCATTCGCATCCAGGGGTTGAAGATCGTCGAGAAAGACCAGTTTCGCGACGACGTGTTCAGGTCACTGACCCAACAATGTCGCGATCCGGAATATGTGGGACTCGATCTCAAATCACAAATCGCCTCCAACAACGTCTGCGCCAAGCGCTACATCGAACTCATCGGCAAGTTCGGCCTCGACTTCGTACGGCAGGCCGGCGAGAAGATGATTGAGGACTCCGAGCGGCTCGCTCGGGCGCGTCTGCGCAAACTTCCCGACGGCAAGTGGATGTCGCGAGTTTTCGCCAACGCCTGGGACAGGCGAGAGGCGAGCGTCAAGCTCTATCAAGTCATTTGTGCCATGAGCAAGGAAGGCGCAACTCTTCTTTTTGATTTCTCGGGAACCAGTCCGGAGATGAACGACAGCACCAATTCAACCTTGGCCGGCACGGTCGCTCAAATCGCGGTGGTGCTGACCGATTTTCTCTTTTGGGACGTGCCCTGGAGCGACGGAAGGCTCCGCCCGGTTAAAATTCATGTGCCGGAGGGAACCATCTTGAACTGCACCTTTCCTGCCGCTTGCGGGGAGGCTCCGGCGGTAGGAGTTCAGGCCAAGATCGCGGTAAGCGATTGCATCGCGAGAATGCTCTACAGCGGGGGCGATCAGGATATCAACGCTCCATGGCAAGGCATTTGGTACACGGGAGGCCCGGGTTTCTTCTACGGCGGCCATAATCGGGAGGGGCTTACCGTCGCTCAAGGGCTTTACGACGGCCACGGGGCCGGACTCGGCGCCACGCCGACCCGCGATGGGGTCCATTGCGGCGGGAATATGAATATTCCCTCGGGTGGTATCAGCGACGTTGAGCGGATCGAGATGCAATATCCGTTCTTGTACTTCACTCGCAACCTGCACCCGGACGGCGGAGGCCCCGGCAAATTCACCGGCGGGACCGGCAGCTTTCGCATCTATATGATCTACGGCTCGCAAGACTGCAGCGTCAGCTATCGTCCCTACAGCCGCCTTCCTGAAGGCGTGGGCCTCTTTGGCGGCTATCCCGCAGGAATCGGAGGAATCCGCGCAGTTTTCCAGACGGCTGGTCCTTCGATTCTAGCGCGCCTAAGAAGTGGGCACTACCCGTCGCACGCGGATCAGATCGAAACTGAAAGCTGGGGGACGATCAGTCACCCGACTGAAATGCGGGGCAGGGTGAACCTTCCTGAGTTTACCATCGTAGCAGATTTCGTCGCGGGGGGCGGAGGCTACGGAGACCCCATCGAGCGGGAACCAGACGCCGTCGCTAAAGACGTGAGAAGAGGGATCGTCACATCACGCATAGCAGAAAAAGTGTACGGCGTTGTCATGAATCAAATCGGTCTCGCCCCAGATCAAGATGCCACTCGGAAGCGGCGCCAGGATATCCGTGAGGAGAGGAGGCGAGAGGGAAGGCCCATCTCCGAAACAACCTCTCGTTTGCCTGAGCTTCTCGGAAGCTCGACGAGCCGAGATGAAGTTTTCAAATTTCACGAATACCTGGATGGGGTGAGACATGGCGACACAGAGATTGTCTCCTGCGTCCGTTGCGGACATCTCTTCTGCCCAATGGATGATAACTACAAGCGCTATGCGCTGCGCCGGGAGAGGGACCTTTATGATCTGGCTCAGCGTCTTGCGCCGTCAGGTGAGGCCTATTTCGGGGGATACTACGAATACTATTGTCCCGGATGTGCAACGCTCCTCCAGGTCGACAGCTTTTGCACGACCCTCCCGGACTCAAAGGAACCATTGCAGGATTTCTATCCAAAATCATAACCAGGGCTACGCATGGCGCGATCAGGCGCAAAGGGGAGAAAAAAAGCATGGCGAGAAAACAGCACTACATCATTGGCGTAGATACCGGAGGAACATTCACCGACGTTGTAGTCTTGAGCGCTGCCGGTGAAGTCTGGACCGCGAAGGCTGCGACGACCCCGGACGATTTTTCCCGTGGGGTGATCGACGCCGTCAACGAAGCGGCGCGCACGGTCGGAATCGACAGCCGAGAGTTATTGACTCAGACCACACTCTTCAAACACGGCAGCACCGTGGCGACGAACGCGCTGATCACGCGAAGCGGAGTCAAAGTCGGCTTCATCACCACTAAAGGATTCGAAGACACGACAGAGATCATGCGCGCCATCGGTCGTGTCGACGGCCTCTCGGAAGAAGAGATTCGCCACACCACGTGGGTGACCAAGCCGGAGCCGCTGGTTCCACGAGAGCGGATCATCGGCGTGCGCGAGCGCATCGATTATCGGGGCGAGGAAGTTGTTCCGCTAAATCGCGGCGACGTCATGACGGCCATCCGGCGCCTCATCGAAGAGGATAAGGTCGAGGCCATAGCGGTGAGCCTGCTGCACGCCTGGGCCAATCCGGCTCATGAAGAAGAGATCCGGACCTTAGCTCTGGAAGCCAATCATTCCCGCAAAGTTTACTGGTCCTTCGGCAGCGCACTTTCACAAGTCGCGGGCGAGTATGCGCGCGCCAATACCGCTATCATCAACAGCTTCCTCGGCCCGACGGTCGAAAGCTACCTCAAAGGACTGGAGAGTAAACTCAGCGATGGAGGCTTAAAGAGCCCGCTTCTCATCATGCAAGGAAACGGCGGCGTCGCGCACCGCGAACAGGTCTCCGCGATTGCGAACCTTCAATCCGGCCCCGCCGGCGGCATGATCGCCTCGGCTTACGTGGCGAAGCTCCTCAAGCATAAGAATGTCATCACCACCGACATGGGCGGCACGAGCTTCGACGTTGGACTCATCACCGAGGGGTACTGGAGATACGCGCCGGAGCCGATCGTCGAGCGCTTCCGTACGCTTCAGCCGATCATCGACATCGAGTCGATCGGCGCGGGCGGAGGAACCATCGCCCGCGTCGATCCGGACACCGGCAGGCTTCTGGTCGGCCCGAAGAGCGCCGGCGCCAGCCCGGGCCCGGTCTGCTACGACGGCGGCGGTGAGGAGATCACGGTCACCGACTCCGATCTTGTTCTCGGCATCATCGACCCGAACTACTTTCTCGGCGGAAGAAAAGTTCTGAACAAAGAGAAAGCACTGAAGGCGATAGAAGAAAAGATCGCGCGGCCTCTGAAACTGAAAGTCCATGAGGCAGCGGCAGGTATTTTCGACATTGTGAACAGCAAGATGGCGGATCTGATCCGCCGTCAGGTGGTGCGCACCGGCTACCTGCCTGAGGAGTTTGTGATCTACGCCTTCGGCGGCGCCGGCCCGGTGCACGCAGCGGGGTTCGCGGCGGACCTCGGCATCAAGAAGATCTACATCTTCTCGACGTCTCCCGTCTTCTCCGCCTTCGGCGCCGCGGCGGCGGACGTCATCCACACGCGCGTAATGACCTGCCAATATATCCTGCCGGCAGATCCGGCCGTGCTGAATCAAAGGCTCGACTCGATCGAATCGGAGATGAAGCAGATCATGGGGGAAGAGGGGTTCAAGCCAGGAGAGATCGATTTTCGTCGCTTCTTCACCATGCGCTACCGCCGGCAGACAGCGGGAGTCGAGTTGCCGATGACTTGGAACCGCTTCTCCGCAGCTAGAATCGATGAGCTGCGGGAGATCTTCGAGAAAAAATACGAGGAGCTTTACGGCGTCGGTGCCGGCTATACCAAGGCGGGCATCGAGATCAGCGCCATCCGAGTGGACGCCGTGGGCCGGGTCGCGAAGCCCCGCCTCGAGGCTCATAGAAAGAAGAAGGCTCAAGTCTCGAACGCAAAAAAAGGCAAAAGAAAGATCTTCTTCACCCGTCCTGAGAGAAAACTCATCGATACCCAAGTTTATGACTACTCCCTTTTGGGGGCCGGCGCGAGGATCAAGGGGCCTGCCGTGGTGGAGCTTCCCTTCACCACGACGCTTGTGCCGCCCGGATTCCGAGTGACCGTCGATGATTATCTCAACCTGGTGATGGAGATTCTCTAGCAGGTTGCCGAAACAAGATACGGAATGCTTCGAGAGCCTCAGCATGAACGGAATTTTGCTAATCATTCAAACATGTCTTCGTTCGTCCTGAGACTTGTATGATGGATGTCGGCTCTGACAGTATGCAGTAAGCAATAGGTTCATAGACTCCTTTGACCCAAGAGGAGACCGTGCCCCAGGGAACGACTCGACGACTGGCAGAACCGGGAGAGAAATCTTC
>DASYRN010000134.1:0-4202 GCA_036004365.1 Binatia bacterium | reverse complement strand
TGTAAACGTGGTCAGTTTTTACGTCCTGTTATCATCTTAACTGAGTTGGGTCAAACCTTGCTTGGCGCTGGCGAAAAAGATTTCTCCGCGCCAAAGACGGATTGGCGGCCAACTCAAGACAGGTTTAGAGAATATTTGGTGGCCTGCAAATTTTTACGAAGCTATCGATTTTCGCTTCGACTACAGAAGGATGATAGCCAATGACCGAAGAAGAACCCTCCCCTGCCTGAGACACGATTTTGCCCACTGCCAGTCTTCTCGGCATAGTTAGTTTCGAAAAGGGGTTCTTCAGGATCCAAAGGCAAGCCGTCGGGAAAGAGTGAAATGAGCCCGGGTGCCGTATCCAAGCCGTTCTTCAAAGGGTGGTGGCGCAACCGAAAAGAGCTATCGTTGGCTAGCTCATTCAGGAAATTCACTAGCCCTTTGATCCGGCTCAATCTACGGATCGCAGCCAAGTTTTTGACCCTAGTGTGTTCCGCTAGCAAGCTAACTCGCGCCCGCCGGATTGAACGGACAAGATCCCTATCGTTGGCGGTTGCGTGCCAGGAGACATTGATCTCTGTATCCAATCCCATGCTGCGGTTATTGAAATTCGCCGAACCGACACTTAGAAAGCGATCATCGATCAAAAGAAGTTTGGAATGAACGTACGTCGCCGCTTCTTCGCCCTCTTTTCCTACCGACGCTGGATAATAAACGCCTAGGCGATGACCTGTTTCAGAGGCAATCTCTTTCAAAGAGCGAATGACTTTCTCTTGAAGAATTCCTATGGAAACCTGCTCTAAAAAAGCATCCGCTTCCTTAGCCAAGACCATGACGATTTCAAGCTGGGGTCGGTCTGAGGCCTTCATCCGGGCTACTAATCCCTTGTAAATTGCCGCAGAACTGAAATATTGATTTTCGATATAGATGAGACTTTCGGCGGCTTCTATGCCATCTAAAAAAAGCTGCCGGATCTCTTGACTCGATTCCTGAGCGTCGCCGTTGGTTCTTGCCTGCGTCCGGCTTATAGCGACCTGTTTTGCAGCGATGGGAATCGCGGAACGGAGCTTCATTCGTCTGGGAGATACCTGTGGAAGATTCAGTTCTGCGCCGCAGACTTTTTTCCATCGCATCTTAAACATTTGAGCCAGTTTCTCCGCCAAGGGCCCCATGTGGTAGGACTGGACATCATGAAAGGTGTGATAAGGATCTTGATTCGGCCGTGAATTGATTCGGAGCGGGTTGTCAGGCCGGTGATCCCGCTCATCCCAGCGACTCGAACAGAGATCCAAACCTCCCAAAAACGCAATAACGCCATCCACGACAACAAATTTTTGATGGTGACTCGCGCCAAAGGCATGGTCATGATCAAAACAAAACCGGAGCCTTTCGTTCGTCGTCCAGTTAAAGTACCACTCCTGAAACCACTCTCGGTCCAACCAATAGAGGTAAGTAAAGCTCCAGGCGAGGATATAGATTTCGAGGTCAGGGTTTCTGTCGCATAGACTGTTCAGAAACGGAAGAAATTGGAGGCTATCTTCGTCCCGTTGCACATCTTCTCCCCGCAATAACTTGACGCTACTATCGAATTGCCAGCCGGAGATGAGGATATAGCGCTCAGCACTTTTAGCTGCCTCATAGAACGCTCGATAATAATCGCACCCGTCGATCAGCAAGCCGGTCTCTAGGACTTCGCCGACATCCCAGCAATTCCGTCCGCGATTAAATATAGTATTCGAGGCCTTCACCCTCATGGTCACCCACTCCTTAATCGTGTTGGATCCGTGCGTTGGGGGGATGCTTCTCTGAGTCGCCACACACCCCTACCTTAGAGAATCCAACACTTGTCAGCAAGCCTCATGCCAGGCACTGCTCCTGCCTGTATGTCACTAAACTAGAAATAATTTCTGCCCGTGCCGTGTACAAAAGAAAATACTTTTGCAGGGATTCTCCTACACAACCCGCTGGCTTAATTCTGACAAGCTGAGACGGCGAGCTAGCTTTTGAGTATAGCTTTTGCGCCACAAAACTGATTTGAGTCTCATGACGAAGGGTGTTTAGCAGCGCTCTTCGATATGCGTGGCTTCTATTCGGACAGATTCCTCAACGCAGCCTGCGCCGCAAAGTAGCCACACATGCCGTGGACTCCGCCTCCAGGCGGGGTCGAAGACGAGCAAATATAGAGCCCCTTTGCGGGCGTGGAATACAGGTGGCGCGTAGGTCGGGCAAATAGCTGAACGAAATCCTGCACCCCTCCATTGATGTCGCCCCCGACCAGATTGGCGTTATGTTCTTCCAGATCTCTTGGCGACATGAGGCTGCGAGCCAGAACTAACTTTCGGAAGCCGGGCGCAAAGCGCTCAACTTGAGCTTCGATATTTTCGACCATTTTCTCCTCCGATCCGTTGGAAACGTGGCAATAGGCCCACGCGGTATGCTTGCCCTCGGGCGCTCGCGTCCAATCAAAGAGGCTCGGTTGTGCGAGCAAAACAAATGGCTTTTGCGCTTTGTATCCGTTCCACGCCAGCCTTTCGGATGCAGCAATCTCTTCGAAGGTGCCTCCAAGATGAACCGTGGCTGCCATCGTGCAATCAGAGGCCTTCCAGGGTATCGGGCCGTCCAGCGCCCAATCGACTTTGTAGGCCGCCATACCGTAGCGGTAACGTTCCAGCTTTCTGCGGTAAGATACGGGAAGCCGATCACCTGCCAGGCGCAAAAGCTGGCGCGGCGTGATATCGCAAAGAATAAGTCTGGCTGAAGGAAGCTCTTCCAGCGATTGGACGCGCCAGCCTGTTACTATTCTTCCACCGAGGGAGCGAAGAACCGATGAAAGAGCGCCCGCAATGCTGCCGGCGCCGCCTTTCGGGATAGGCCATCTGACAGCGTGCGCGGTAATCCCGAGAACTAGCCCAAAGGCGGCCGATGGAATTTTCTCCAAAGGCAGCATGGAATGCGCAGCCAGGCCGGCGAACAGGGCGGATGCCCGCGGGCCCTGAAATCGGGACTTCGCCAGACTTTTTGCGGACCGCAAGCCGAGCAGGCCGAAACGCGCGAGAGCCAGCGGATGACGCGGAATCCGAATCGGACCGAGCAATTCGTCATCGATAAGATTCCAGCCTTCTACCAGAGGCCTCATCAGACGCGAATAGGCTTGGTTATCGGGACCGAGTCTTTCAGCGGTGGCTTCGACGGAACGATGGAGCAAGATCGCTGTGCCATCATCGAACGGATGGGCTAGGGAAGCTGGCGGGTAAATCCAATCGAGACCGTGATCCTGAAGTCCTAACGTGCGAAAAAAGGGTGACGCTACCGCAAGCGGGTGCACGGCAGAGCAGACATCGTGGAAAAAGCCGGGGAGAGTTAGCTCGGCCGTGCGACTTCCTCCGCCAACCGTTTCCTCGGCTTCGATAACGCAGACTGATAGACCGGCTCGCGCAAGAACAATAGCACCAGAAAGCCCATTGGGTCCCGAGCCGATAACAAAGGCGTCGCATGGGCCGCCGATTTTCTCATTCAGCTTCGACGACCTAGCTATCGGCCTATCGGACATTGCTGAGCAAGACGTTCAATGTGCCGCCGCCCATCTGAGAAAAATCTCGCGAAACAAGTACAGTAGCCAGATCAATAGCCCCGCAGCGACAAAAATGATCAGGTCTCTTGCCGGAGTAATTCCCCATAGATCCCTCTTGGCGATGTCCTTATCCGGCGATCTTGCCATGGAAGTTTCTTAAGCGCGGCTAACCCGAACTGGATAAAACGGCAGACCACGCGTGATCCGCGAGATGGATCACGGTGCGGAAGATTGGGGCAGGCGCCGCTTAATCCGCGCTTCGATCAGCTTCAGGCCTCGCAGTACCGTGACCGCCAGCACAGTTGCCCCGAAGGCAAGCACAAATTGCTGGAGCGCCACAGAGATTCCTATAGCGCCGGAAAATAAAAGCGAGGCCGCCGTTGTCAGCCCTTCGACCTGCTGTGTTCGCGCGTGGCGAAAGATCGTGCCTGCGCCGAGAAAGCTGATGCCGGTAATGACGGCACCGACGATGCGAATGGGGTCGGAGCTTATTAACTCACTATCGACACTGGCACCGAAGCGCCGGATTAAGGCATCGCCCAGTCCCACCAGCAGCGCCGCCGCTCCCGCGACCAGCATGTGGGTGCGAAACCCAGCCGGCTTGTTGGCTACCTCGCGCTCAATACCGATAATCCCGCCTAACAGAATA
>DASYRN010000133.1:0-12709 GCA_036004365.1 Binatia bacterium | reverse complement strand
TGGCCTTTTCGTCGGCAACTTTCTTCCTCTCTCCCTCATTCAAGAAGCGGAAGGTAGTCGCCATCGTCGAAGCTTGGATGGTAACGTTATCCTCGTTCACCCTGTAATGTTTGAGATTGATGTTGCCCAAGTTCACCAGACGATCCAATCTTCCCACCTCATCAAAGAAGGTCGCCACGTTGTGGAAACCCCCTCGAACAACGACATCCACCGGAATCTCGGCGTAAAAATCCTGAAAGTTCTCTGCGCGCGGACGAAAGACAATAATCTCCAAACCGGATTCCCTCGCCTTGTTCGAAATGCTGCTCAAAAGATTAGGGACTTCCTTCTGATCCGGAAGCTGAGCCACCGCTTGCTTGAGCATGCCGTCAAGATTTCGAATTTCCTGTTGAAGCTTCGGCAGATTAGCAGCTAGTTTTTTCTTTTTGTCTCTCTCATTTCGAGCGGCCTCGATCTCCTCGCTCAGGCTTGAGATGCGATCGGAGTTAGGTGAATAGAGATAGAGAAAATCCACGACTAGGATAGCCAAGATCAGGCCCACCAATAGTCCAATCTGCTGGTGTTTAGGAAGCTCCAGAATCCGACTGATCAAATTGCCCATCTCTATTTCCCTCCTTTCTTTTCCGCCTGAGGCACGGCCCCCTTGTCGGGTTGAGAGACTACAGGGAGGTACGAGACAGTCGCCCTCAGCGTAAATTTCTTCATTCCCTGTTGTTCGTCTTGAACGGCCTCAACAAGGTCAACATTCTTGAAGTAGGGCAGATTTGAAAGAGCCTTAAGGAAATCGGCAATGGTCGGGTTATCGATAGCATAACCGATGATGGACAGATTGCCTCCGGACTCCACAAACTCAGTCAACCAGAGCCTTGGAGGGACGGCTGAAGTGAGACTTTCCATAACCTGCACCGGACCGGTTTTCTTTCCGCTCAGTTGATCGATAGCTCTGAGCTTTTCCTTCACGTCCCTGATCTTCGTCTCTAGCTCAGCAACTTCCTTCGTCTGCACATTGAGAGTCTCAATCTCCTTGCGGAGCGCTGCAAGCTCCTTCTCAAGAGCCGAGACACGGAAGTACTGAAACAGGTAAACGGCCAAAACAAGGGCAAGCGTTAAACCCAGACAGACCCCTGCGATCACGAGGTCCTGGCGCCGTCCGACCTCGGCCTTGATTTCGCGTACAGCCAGCAGGTTAATCCGAATCATCTATCCCCGGGTCTCCTTATAGCCAGCCCGGCCCCCACCGCAAGGGCAAGTGCAGAGTCGGCCAGATAACCTCTGTCGATGCTCTTTGACAAGCTGAAGCTGCGGAATGGCTCCGCCAGCTCAGTGGGAACTCCTAATCTTTCTGCGAAAAGAGGGCAGAGCCCTGGAATTCTGGCACCTCCTCCGCTCAAATAGAACCGGTGGACTCCTTCCTCTGTACCTACGACGCCATAAAGGCTTAAAGTTCGGGCGATCTCCTCGACAAGAGATTCACTCGCAGATCTGAAAAGGGTTTGTAAATCGGGACTCTTTTTACCCTCTAAGAGACCAGTCACTTTAAGCTTCTCGGCTTGTTCGTAGGATATCTGGAGAGATTGCATGAGACTCTCGGTGAACGCCTCTCCGCCCAGGACCAAGTCTCCAGTGAAGCTCGAGTAACCGTCTCTCAGCACGTTGATGGTCGTGTAGCGCGCGCCGATATGAATGAGCCCGACGACCTCGGCCGGGTTGGGCTCGTAGTTCATCTCGTGCATGTTTTCCATGGCAAAGTAGTCCACATCCATAATGGCCGGACTCAATCCCGCTTCTCGAATGACCTCGGCATAGCTATTAATGATCTCTTTTTTGACCGCCACCAGAAGAATATCCATCTTCTTGCCGTCATTCGTCAGGACCTGATAATCCAGGTTGACATTCTCCAGATTCTCCGGAATCACATTGCTGGCCTCGAATTCGACATTGGCCTCAAGTTCCTTTTCTTCTTGGCTGGGAAGTTCAATCTTTTTAATAATGACCGCTCTGCCCGGAACCGCACAGATGACTTTGGTCGATCTAATCCCGCTGGCTTGGATCAGGCTCTTGATTGTTTTGACAACGGTATCGGTATCCGCGACGACATTATTTTGAATAGCGGTGGCGGGCAGAGGAAGGACCCCCACATGCAATAGGCGGTAGCCGTTGGATTCTTCTGCGGCCTCGACCATCTTGACAGAGCTCGAGCCGATATCGACGGCGACGAAACCCAACTCGCGTCTAAGAGGATTGAGAGCCGCTAGGTTCAGATTTGTCCAGAACGGAGCCATCTACTGTCTAAAAACCCTGTGTTTTTGGCTGATTTTAAGACCAAGCGCCAGCAGGACCTTTCTCTTTGTGGACAGGCGACACGCTTTACCTCTCTCGATACGGTCCAGGGTTAGAGGGGAAATCCCCGCCAGCCGGGCCAGCTCTGTCTTGCTCAACATCTTAGATTCACGAATTTTCTTTACGTTATTGTTGTTGTTGTGATCCACTCCATCACTCCGCGGGCCAACTCGCAGCATGCAAACGGGCTATTTTCTTATAACTTCCCAGCTTTTGCAACAAAATTAATTAATCCTAATTAAGCATAATTAGGCGGTCCCGATCCGACAGTTGCCACGCCCTCCACCACTCTTGTCCGGGAGCAACGCAAGAACATAAAAATGGCGGAAGATCAGTTATATTGCTTTTCCCAATAAGCACAGGTAAAAATTCTGCATGCCGAGCGGAGAGGGTCGGTTTGCTCAAGTCATCATTCCCTCTCCCTTGAAGGAACCTCTCACTTACGCGATCCCACCGGCTCTACAAGATCAACTAAACATCGGAATGAGAGTGCTTGTCCCTTTGGGGACACGGAAGGTTACAGGTGTAGTGGCCAGCCTTTCTCCGAAGAGTCTCCTGGAGCTCAAAGAGATTAAGGAAATTCTGGCATGCTTGGACGACAGGCCTATTTTAGATGCCTCGCTGATGGAGCTTAGCCGGTGGACATCGCAGTATTACCTTTCGACTATGGGTGAAGTGCTGTATACGGTCCTCCCTCCGGGTCTAAGGGTTGCAAGCCAGAAATTCGTTCTCCAGACCAAAAGTGTTCCTATGGCTCCAGGATTAGATGGAGAAATCTTGGAAGAGCTCCATAAAAAGAAGGGAAAGGCATCTCTCAAGACTCTCAGGCGCCGATTTCCCGGGGCCGATCTGTATCGGGCCATGGAGCGATTGGTGGCCAGGGGAGCCGTGATGGTCCAAGAACGGTCTGTGAGAATACAAAAAAAAGAAAGAGACGATGTAGCCGGCGAGGAAGAAACGCGAACGGCAGACGTTCAGAGCCTCACCCTTACCGCTGAGCAACAAAAAGCATGCGATGCAGTCCAAGAACGTCTAGAGAATGGCCGCTTTGAGACGTTTCTACTTCACGGGGTCACGGGCAGCGGAAAAACGGAAGTCTATCTCCGACTCATGGAAGAGGTGCGCCGGTCCGGAAGGTGCAGCCTGATCCTGACCCCCGAAATCTCTCTAACGCCGCAGTTGCTGGATCGACTCCGGGCTCGTTTCCCGGGCAGGGTGGGAGTCCTTCACAGCGCTCTGTCCCCTTCGCAACGTTGGGCTGAGTGGTGGCGTATTTTGGACGGAAAGGTGGACGTGGTGGTTGGTGCTCGTTCAGCGGTCTTTGCCCCCATTCCGGATCTTGGCCTTACTGTTGTCGATGAAGAACACGACTCTTCTTATAAGCAGGAAGACGGGCTCCGCTATCACGCGAGAGACCTAGCCGTTGTGCGAGGCAGCATCATCGGCTCCCCGGTGCTTTTGGGCTCTGCCACTCCATCCGTCGAAAGCTTCGAGAATTGTCGCCGGGGCCGGTATCGCCTTCTTGAGTTGACCAAGAGAGTTGAGCAAAAACCGTTGCCCTCTGTCGAGGTGATCGATCTGAGAGCCGAGATAAGATACGGGCCACGAAAGACAGAAGACCGACAAAGAGTGATGGGTCATCAGTCTTCGGCCATCGGTCTTTTTTCCTCTCGCTTGAAAGAGGCACTCCAAGAAAATTTCCGTCGCAGTCAACAGAGCCTGATTTTTCTTAACCGGAGAGGTTTCGCCCATTTTCTCCAGTGTCGCCTCTGCGGCTTTGTTCTGCGTTGTTCTCACTGCAGCGTTGCCATGACCTTTCACTTAAAGCAGCGCGCCGTTCTCTGCCACCACTGTGGTTTTCGCAAACCCGCGATCCAACTTTGCCCTGGTTGCGGGAATATTAGTCTTTCGGCAGTTGGTTTTGGAACCGAGCAGATCGAGCAGGAGCTTAATCAGCTCCTGCCTGAGGCGCGGGTCGCCCGAATGGACAGAGATACGACGAGAAAAAGAGGCTCTCAAGAGCGATTGATCCGAGGATGGGAAAAAGGCGAGATCCACGTTCTCGTCGGCACCCAGATGATTACGAAAGGACACGACATCGCGGGAGTAACCCTGGTTGGGGCTATCCTCGCGGATCTATCCCTGAACCTTCCGGACTTTCGCGCTGCGGAAAAAACTTTCCAGCTTCTCAGTCAAGTAGCAGGACGGGCGGGAAGGGGAAGGGAGCCGGGCAGAGTTATCATTCAAACCTACGTGCCGGATCATTACACGATCCAACATGTCATAACGCATGACTACAAGGGCTTCTTTGACTCGGAGCTCGAATTTCGCCGCTCCATGAGCTATCCCCCTTTTAGCCGTCTGGTGCACTTGCGCTTGGAGGGACCGAAGGCCCAAGAAGTTCAGGCGAAGATGAAAGAATTAGGGATCGAACTCGGCGCGAGGCAGAGGCGAGGTCCCAACACGCTTGAAGAAATTGAAATCCTGGGACCCGCCCCTGCGCCGATTGAGAAACTGCGCGGTCGCTACCGATGGCAGATCCTGCTCAAGGGTAAGAAGAGCGCCCCAGTTCTGGAACTCGCTCGTCAGGCACGAAAAATCATCCCCCGCTCCCGCCACACGCGTCTTTACATTGATGTCGATCCTTATAATATGTTATGAAAATTACTTGAGAAAATATGGCTGTTCTTGAAATTCTCAAATACCCGAATCCAACGCTTAAAAGAGTCTCCCTGCCAGTCAAAAGAATCACCGGGGAGACGCTCCGTTGGATTGAAAATATGGTCGAGACGATGTATGCCGCGCCGGGAATCGGCCTGGCGGCCCCTCAGGTGGGCTTATCCCAGCGTATTATCGTTCTGGATATCAATTACAAAGAGCCCGGGAAGAATCTGATTAAGCTGATCAATCCTGAAATCGTCCACGCCGAGGGTGAAGTCGCTTGGGAGGAAGGTTGCCTCAGCGTGGTGAATTTCACCGCCGACGTCAAACGGGCCGAGCGAGTAGAGCTTAGGGGCCTCGACGAAAAAGAAAAAGAAGTGAGGATCGAAGCCGAGGGGCTCCTGGCCGTCGCTCTCCAGCATGAGATCGATCATCTTGACGGAAAGCTTTTTATCGATCGCATAAGCCGACTCAAGCGCGAGCTCTACACGCGGCGTCTGAAGAAGGCGCTGCGTACTGGCAAGGTCCAGCCTGACAGTCCACGGTTAATGATATAAGCCCTCCTTACACCCTCATGCGCATCGTTTTCATGGGGACTCCCGAAGCTGCTGCGGTCTCCCTGGAGCATCTCTTGAAAGGGCCAGACCCCGTAGTCGGAGTCATCACCCGACCCGATCGACCTTTCGGTAGAGGACAAAAGAGCGTCCCTTCGCCCGTAGCGAAGCTCGCTCAGAGCCACAAGATTCCGCTCGCCGCGCCCCAAAAGGTCCGCGATCCGGGTTTCTTGACGACTTTAAAGAACTGGAAGCCTGAGCTCATCGTCGTCGTGGCTTACGGCCGGATACTCCCGGCTTCCATTCTCGAACTTTCTCCTCAAGGTTGCCTCAACGTGCACTATTCTCTGCTGCCGAGATATCGCGGCGCCGCGCCGGTCGCATGGACAATCCTCAACGGTGAAGAAAAGGGGGGCGTCACCACGATGAGACTGGTAGAAAAAATGGATGCCGGCCCGATCTTCCTGCAAGAGGAGGTCTCACTTGCGCCTGATGAAACCACCGCTTCTTTTCAAAGCAAACTTGCACCTATCGGCGCCCGTCTCTTGTTGAGAACGATTGAGAAGCTCAAAGACGGCTCGGTCCAACCTGAGGCTCAGGATGAGAGAGAAGCCAGCTACGCGCCCATGCTCAAGAAGGAAGATGGACAGATCGACTGGACTCTAGCGGCTCAAGCGATCGAGCGTCAAGTACGCGCCTTTCAGCCGTGGCCTTCCGCTTACTCCTATCTGAGAGGGAAGCTGCTCAAGATCTATCGCGCGACGGTTGTCTCAACGGAGGAACATGGCCTACCCGGTGAAGTCATCCGAGCTGATCAGGAAAATCTGTGGATCCTCACAGGGCAGGGAGCGCTTAGCCTTGAAGAGATCCAACTTGAAAACAGAAAGAAACTCCCGGTTGCGGAGTTCTTAAAAGGGACGCGAGTTGAAAAGGGAGAGCGCCTCTCGCCCGGATAGGCAGAAGGGGAGTCGGGAGCTAGCCGCTGAAATCCTGTCGGCGGTAGAAATAAGAAAAGCCTACGCCGATATCCTTCTCGACCATTTTTTAAATCGATCCTCTCTTTCATCCCCTGATCGGGCCCTGCTCACGCAAATGGTCTATGGAACCCTCCGGTGGCGAGGCAGAATAGACTGGCACCTTTCGCAAGTGCTCCCGCGACCTCTTTCTCGAATGAATCCCTATCTACGGAACCTTCTCCGCCTCACTCTCTACCAACTCCTTTTCCTCTCCAAGATTCCCAGCTACGCCGCCGTCAACGAAGGGGTGGAATTGGCCAAGAGACACGGCGGAGCAAAAGCGGGGAGTCTGATCAATGGAGTGGCTCGCCGTATTCTTCGAGAAAAGCACTCCCTCCGTCTTCCCGATTCCAAAGAGGATCTGATACCTGCTCTTTCGATCAACTTTTCCCATCCCGAGTGGCTGATAAGGATCTGGCTGAACTACTTCGGACAAGATGAGACCGACGCTTTGCTGAAGGCCAATAACGACGAATCGCCCCTCACCTTGCGAGTCAATCAGATCAAAGGGACACGCGAAGCCCTGCTGGCGAGACTTACATCAAGTGGTTTTGATGCGGTCCCGACTCCTTGGTCTCCGCTGGGGATACGGGTAAAAGCGACCGCAGCGGTTGATCAGCTCCCGGAGTTTCAAGTGGGCGCTTTCCAAGTTCAGGGAGAGGCTTCGCAGTTAATAGGCTTCCTCCTCGATCCAAAACCGGGTGAGCGTGTCCTTGACGCCTGCGCCGCTCCCGGAGGAAAGACCACGCATCTGGCGGAGCTGATGCAAGATCAGGGAGAGGTGGTAGCAGCCGATATTTCTGCTAGAGGTCTTGAGAAGGTTAAGGAGAATGTGCAAAGGTTAGGCCTCAAATCCGTTCGTACCGTTGCCGCGGATGTAAGTAAGGGATTAGGGGGAACATGGGGCGGACCCTATGATCGCATCTTGGTCGATGCCCCATGCACCGGATTAGGGACTTTGCGCTCCCATCCTGAAGCAAAATGGCATAGACAAGAGAGGGATATCCTGCGCCTGAGTCGGCTGCAGAAGAGAATCGTCCAACAAGTCACGCCTCATCTGAAACCTGGGGGCATCCTCGTCTATTCGACCTGTACCCTAGCCCCGGATGAAAATGAGGGTGTGATTGATGATCTCCTTGATCGTCATCCGGAGCTTGTTCTGGAGGATGCGGAGAGCCATCTTCCACAACAGGCTCGATCTATGACACGCGGAAAATATTTTCTGGCCCTGCCTCATAAACACAACACCGACGGATTTTTCGCCGCAAGAATAAAGAAGGCGCCATAGATGAACGCCATTAAAATTGCCCCTTCTATCCTGTCGGCTGACTTTAGCCGGCTCAAGGACGAGGTCCAGGCCGTAGAAGAGGCTGGGGCCGACTGGCTGCACGTCGATGTCATGGACGGCCACTATGTCCCGAACATCACCATCGGGCCGGTTGTTGTGGAATCGCTGCGGAAAGTGACTCGCATTCCTCTTGATGTGCATCTCATGATTACCGATCCGGACAAGTATGCCCCGGAATTCATCAAGGCCGGGGCAGATTGGATCTCCATCCATCCGGAGACTTCCAAAAACGCTAAAGCCAGCCTCGCAAAAATCCGTGACCTCGGCGCTAAGGCATCGGTTGCGGTCAATCCCGATGTTCCTCTGGAAAAAGTCGCGGCCTACTTCTCGGACATCGACATGGCTCTGATGATGACGGTCTTTCCCGGATTTGCCGGGCAGGCCTTCATTGCGGATGTGCTCCCGAAGATCGAAGCGGCAAGACGGATAGTTTTAGAGAAAAAACTTTCGGTTCTTATCGAAGCTGACGGCGGAATAAAGTCAGATAATATTGCCCGAGTAGTGAAAGCCGGCGCCAACGTCATCGTCTCCGGCTCCGGTATTTTTAAAACACCCGATTACGCCGAAACGATCCGCAAGATGCGCAAGGCTGTCCAAAAACTAGAGGGATAGGAAAGAGTCCATTGAGTTGATTGGGTTGATTGGGTTGATTGAGTTCGTTGCGTTGATTGGGTTGACGGGTCTATGGGTCAATGAAGGTTGAGAGATTCGAGGACCTAGATGTATGGAAGGAAGCAAGAGGTCTGGTGTCCATGGTGTATGAGGCGGCGAAGGAAAACGGTGCGCTTCAAAAGGACTTTCGATTTAGGGATCAAATCAACGCTGCGGCGGTGTCGGTAATGAGCAATATCGCAGAAGGATTTTGCCGCAGAACTAATAGGGAGTTCGTGCAGTTTCTTTTTATTGCCAAGGGTTCCTGTGCTGAGGTGCAGAGCTTACTCTATGTAGGGCTCGACCAGAGTTACCTGAGTCAGGAGAAGTTCGACGCCGCCTACCGGCAGACTGATCTGATTGCTCGTCTCCTTAGCCGTCTCATCACCTATCTCCTTCACCGCACCAAAACCCAATAACTCAACAAACCCAACAAACTCAACAAACCCAACTGCCCAATAAACTCCTTCCCGGATTTCGACAGCCGTTGTTCTATGCTTCACGATTTGCAATGCACGGATTGGAGTTGTAGAAGATTGGTGTCGGGGCGTGGCTCAGCTTGGTAGAGCGCACGGTTCGGGACCGTGAAGTCGGTGGTTCAAATCCACTCGCCCCGACCATCTCTTTCCGCCATAGATCGCAGCGCCATCTATCTTGGGCCTCCGCACTGAAGCCCCGTCCTCGCCTTGATGTCGACACAGTTCGGTGCTACGACACGGATCATCAGCGACGAATCCAACTATTCGGCAGTGACAGGTGGAGTAAAAAACGTCGGCGTTGTTGGCCTCGGTGTCATGGGCTTTGACATCGCCTTTCTCTACGCGATGAGAGGCTATCCCACGACAGCCTATGATGCTTCAACCGCGGTCATGGAATCCTTCAACGATCGGAGGGAGAAAACCATCGAAAGGCTGAAGCGACGAGGCAGAATTTCCGATGGCGAAGTCGGAAATGTACAGCAAGGGTTAAGGACCTGTTCAGATTTGCGGAGCATGGCGGGTTTGGATTTGGTTACGGAGGCGGTCTCGGAGGCCGCGGAAATAAAAGTACCGGTCTATCGGACACTAAGCGAGTCTGGCTTCAACGGCATTCTCACGACCATCACATCCTCGCTGCCCCGCCATGCCTTGCTTGCGAGCGGAAGCTACGCAAGGGATCGATTCGCGACGACTCATTTTTTCAATCCGGTTCTCTACACGCGGATGGTTGAGGTCGTTAAGGGCGACATGGAAGAGCCCAGCTTCAGCACAGCCGTCGCTTTTCTAAAGGACATTGGCAGAGATGTGGTATCGACCAAGGATATCTCCGGCTTCGTTTCCAACAGCATCCTTATGTATTACGCTGTCATGGCACTGCACCTCGTGCAGCGTGGAGCGCCGATCGACCAGATCGACCGGACAGCGAAGCAAATGGGACTCTTACCTCCCTTCATCAGCTTCGACAGCTGGAAGCCTTCTATCGTGGAAGACGTGACCCGAGTGATGTTCGAGATGCGTGGCGATAAGTTCCTGCGGTCGTCGAAGCTGCTTGCTGACCTTGCCCAAAATAATCCCAGCTTCTACGTCGAGCAAAAATCCAATCCGGAGATCTCTCGTCGGATCGGAGCACACGGTCAGCCACCGGACGAGGCGACGATCCAGAAGGCTCTAAGAACAACCATCCACGTCGCCGCCGCTAGAACGGTCGAGCTGGGAGAAGATCCCTCGACCGTGGATCTCATTTCCGTGGAAGGGATCAAGATTCCGGAAGCTCCTTTGAAAGAGATTGACAAGATGGGTGCGGGAGCGGTGCTGGAAAATGTTAAGAACGTCAACGAAATAATGGCCGATCACGCGTTGCCCACGCCGCCACTGCTGACGGCAATGGCCAAGGAGCGACAGACTTTCTATCGAAAGGGACAGACCAATCCCTGGATCATTTCTTTCGTAGAACGGCAGAGATCTCATGCGGGCCATTGACGTTCACGTGCACCCGAGCACGCGGGGTCTTGATGGCGACGCTTGCAGTTACTTCAAAAGAGACTTGAGGGAAGTGCCGGCGACGGAAGAAGCGTTTGCCGCGCTCTTTGCCAAGCAACAGGTCAAGGCGTTGCTCATCGGCTGGCATCCCTCCACTGTTAACGAAGGACCTCGAAACACCAACGAATACGTTCTCGGGCTCACCGCCAACTACCCTGATACCTTCGCCGGAGTTCTCGCAGCGCTCGAAACCCGGGCTGAAAATCTGACTGAGGTGGTCAGGCATGCCGACGAGCTCTTGAGAAGTCCCAAAGTCAAAGGCTTTAAGTTCCATCCTCCGGATCAGGGCTTTTGTCCCAGTGATAGAAAATATTACGGGCTGTGGGAGGTATTGCAGACTGGAAACAAGCCTGTCATGTTTCACGTCGGGTTTACGGTCTTGGGCGCAAACAGTGACGGAGGTAAGGGCATCGCTCTGGATTATGGACGGCCGATCCATCTCGACACCCTGGCCAAGGATTTTCCGCGGATGAAGATCATCGCTGCCCATCCGGGCTGGCCGTGGCAGGAAGAGCTGATCGGCGTCCTCACCCACAAAAGGAATGTCTATGTCGATACCTCCGGCTATTTGGCTGAGCAGCTCCCGGAAATCTTTCAGAGAGCGATCGGCGGACGACTGCAGGACAAAGCGCTCTTCGGCACGGATTTTCCCTATATAGACTTGGAAAAGGCGCTAAGCAGTTTTGACAAGCTGGGTCTTAAGGATTCGGTAAAGGAAAAAATTCTTCTATCGAATGCGCAGGCTCTCTTCGGGCTCTAAATTCCCTCTCCTACCGGGGGAGGGCAAGGGTGAGGGCAAAATCCATGCGTACCACCCTCACCTTCAATCCTCTCCCTCCAGAGTGTATGGACCGGAGAGATCGGTAACAGGCGTTCGGGGACATAGGTAACACATTTATGATTTTAGATTCTCCTTTTCAAGTCAATTTGAGCAATTTGTTGATGACAGAAAAACACATGGTAGAGACCATCGTCGAGTGTTGGGCGCAGAGCAACAGGGTAACCGTAAAAAGCTCTGCCGAGCTTGAAGAGTTTACCGCGAAAGGAAATTTCTCCTTGATCACTGACTTTGCGCACAAGGTCGTCTGGACCATAATCAATGGAGGGTAATGTTTCGGGGAAGTGCCGCACACTGGCTTGGTAGCGACTGGCCGGCACGGCCATCTCTAGTGCCTGATGGGGCCGCTCAAAATTATATACATCACGCCATCGATCAAAATGCTGTTGACAGTCATCAAGAGAAGTAAAGCTACGCTGTGCGATAACTTCGGCCTTCAAGGTACGATGGAAGCGTTCCTCCTTGCCAAGCGTTTGTGGATGACACACGCGCGAGTGGCTCAGGCTAATGCCCAGACGGAGAAACCAGACCCCCATAGAGGAGAATGTCCCGGCACCGCAGGTACCCCAGGGGCCCCCGTTATCGGTCAGAATACGTTGGGGAAGCCCATAGCGGCGAAAGATGTTTGTCAGGTGAGTTTGCACCGTCCGCTCGGTCTGATCTCCGCAGGCATACAGAGCAACCGAATAACGAGAGTAGTCGTCCAGTACTGTCAACGGGTAACAACGTCCATTAGGCAGAGCAAAGTCTCCTTTAAAATCCATTTGCCAGAGCCTGTTGGGTCCAGCTGCCTCAAAGCGCTGATAAGGCTGATGCTTGCTGGCCTGAGATGGGTCAACACAGCCGTTACGGTGCAGAATGGCCGCTATGGTACTGATGCTGGGCAGATCCGTATAGCCGTGGCTAAGCAGCCGTACTCGCAGCTTGCGTGGTCCCCAGGCCGGATGGACTTCACGCAAGCGCACAATCCTTTGCTCAATCTTAGACGATGTCTGAGCCGGACTGACGTGAGGTCGCCGAGATCGATCTTGGAGAGCCTCAGCACCACCTTCGTGGTAGCGGTGAATCCACTTGTAGGCTGTCCTCGCGCTGATACCAAAACGACGACACAGTTGACGGATGTTGGCTCCATCGGCCATAGCTAAATAAACAAACTCAAATCGTAGAGACATGGTTGATGCTGTTCTCCAGGGCATGAGACTCCTCCCAATGAGTGACTATTCATGCCCAAAGTGTTTACCATGTCTCCGAACAGGTGTTACCCATGTTCCCAGCCCATACAC
>DASYRN010000132.1:0-7376 GCA_036004365.1 Binatia bacterium | reverse complement strand
AACGGTCTGTTAGCGGTGAAGCGCTATAAAGGCAAAAACCTTGGCGGCTTCAAAAACATTCTGGACTGACACCAAGTCTTGGTCGGTATGTTGGAAACGGATGTCGCGCGAACCGTAGTTGACCGCGTGGATTCCCTTCGCGTTTAGGAGCCCCGTATCATTGGCTGCCGTGGAATAGCTATATTTTACATCGCGGCCAAGCATGATCTGTATCGCTTGGCTTAGCGCTAAAACTAGCTCCGCATCTTTTGAGACCTCGCTGGGGTACATAAAATCTTTACGAGTCACTTCGACTGCAAACGGTTCGATATTTCCGATCGCTCTTTCGAGTTGCCGCACCGCTTCATCGGTATCGTCGCCCGGTAAAAGCCTGCGGTCAAAAACGATGCGACATTCGCTTTGAACCGTATGCGTGGCCTTTGGGAAGCTCTCGATGGAAGTCGCAGCGAGCGAGACTTTCCCGAGTTCGCTGTGACTTTTCGCCGACGGGTAGGGCATCAGCGGCCTTAATTTCTCGAAGACCTTCATGGATCCTTCGATCGCATTGAGCCCCTCCCACGGCCTGCTGCTATGCGATGGCTTGCCCCGCACGGTCACGAGAATATCGACCCGGCCTTTATTGCCAAGCTGTATTTCGGGCGGGCCATCGACAATTCCCCACTCAGCGTGGACATCGTCATGTTCCAAGACATAGGTAAGAGAATCGTGACGGCCCGTCTCGCCCGCAGTGCTGGCGACGAAATAGAGGTCCGCCGGCAAACCCGCGCCAGAGCCGCCAATAAGCTTGACTGCGGCCAACATCGCCGCAAGGCTTCCCTTCTGCTCGCATGCTCCCCTCCCCCACACACACTCGCCCGGGACGTCGTAGGGCGCCCCATCGATAACGACGCCGGAGTAGGGATCTCGCATCGTGGCCGGCGCCGCATTCATGGCGTATGCGACCAGCACGAGACGCTTTCCTTGACCTCTTCCTCTAACAGAAGCGACGAGATTTCCCTTGTCATCGATAAAAGGGTGGAGCCCCGATTGTTCGAGTTCCGGCTTGATGACGTTCTTGACCAGAGAGAGGACTTTGGGCTCGGCCTCGAGCAGCTCGGTCTGCGGACTTGGGGTTTGGACCAGCTTCACGAGGAGCCGTTTCACCTCCTCGTACCGAAGATTTTTTTCTACGAGCTTTTTCACCGTCTGCGCATCCATAACTTCAACTCAATTTTTTTGTTTGTAGTTTTGAATTGTCAATTAAAAATTTATAACTCAAACTTAAAAATAGCTCATCGTCCTTCGAACCGTGCGCCCACCTTGCCGATGCGCCGCGCCGCTACGATCAAAACGAGACATATCACACTGACGATGACACCCAACGAGCACATCGGACCGAGATTTCCATCGACATAGAAGTGGTAGAGCAGCGGTCCGATGGGCTCCGCGCCGGGGGAATAGAGAAAAATCGAAGTGCTGAATTCGCGGAGATAAATCGTCGCCAGGATAATCCATCCGGCGATAAAGCCGGGACGCAGCAACGGGAGCAAAATGCGGCGAAAGGTCGCCCAAAATCCCGCACCGCAAGTCATCGAGGCGGCCTGCAGGTCGTCGTGAACCTGAACCACCGTGCTGGTCATGGTCCGGAGTCCGTAAGGCAGAAAGCGCGTGATGTAACCGATGAGAAGAATCCACAAGGTCCCGTAGATCGGAAGAGGGACGTAGACATAAGTCCAGAGCAGGCCGATGGCGAGCGCGGTGCCCGGAAAGGCCCAAGGGATGAAGGTCAGGGCCTCGATGACCGATCTTCCCGCGGTCTTCGTCTTCGTCGTCAAATAGGCGGTGACCGATGCCAGCAGCATGCACAGCGTCGCTCCTCCAACGGCGAGAAAGAGGCTGTTCTGGAGCGCTCGATAGGTGCGGCCGTCGGTCAGGTTGGAGCGGTAATGGTCGAGCGTTAGCAGGTCCCATGTCTTTCCTCCCGGCACGTGCAAATAGGTGATGAATGACACGTACAACAACACGATAAACGGGAGTACGACGATCAGTACGAGAATCAACGCCGCAACGGCCGAAGCGAAGTAGCGCCATTTGCCGAGATCGATGACCATCGGACGATAGCCCCGGCCGGTTACAGTAACGTAACGCTCCGATCTCGACGTCAAGCGGCGGTAGAGATAGACAAAGACCATGGTGATCACAAGAAGAGTAACGGCGTAGGTCGCAGCCACGTTCTGGTTGGGAGGAAAAGCGCCGATCGCCTCGCGATAAATTTTGGTCGTGAAGACTTCGATCCGCGCCGGCAGCGCGATGATCGCAGGGGTTTCGAAGCTCTCAATCGCGCGCACGAAATTGAGCGTGGCCGCGGCGAGAAGAGCCGGCCTGACGAGCGGAAACGTTATGCGCCGGGCGATCTGCAGGTTGCTCGAGCCGGCCACACGCGCCGATTCCTCGAGCGATGGATCCATGGACTGAAGTGAGGCAGAGATGATCAAAAATGCGAGCGGCGTCGTAATCATCCCCTCGACGAAAATCATTCCCGTCATCGAGTAAACGTTGAACGGAGCGCTCTCGAAGCCGAAGAACTGCATCAACGTGCGGTTCATCAACCCGGTGCGCGGGCTGAGGAGTGTTCCCCATGCGACCGCGAGCATCAGCGGCGGAAAGATGTTGGGGACGATAGCGGTCAGCTCAAAAAGCTTTCTGAAGGGCGCGTTCGTGCGCACCGTGATCCAGGCGACCGCCGCCGCCAGGAGGGTCGAAAGCAGAGAGGAGCCGGCGGCGAAGATAAACGAATTGAGCAGGAGCTGATAAGTGACCGGGTCCATGTAGGCGCGCATATAGTGCTGCAGAGTAAACTCGCCCGGCACGCCCAACGGCTTGCTGAGAAAGCTGCCGTAGAGAAGCATGACCGTCGGCGACAGACTGAGATAGGCAATGATAACGCCGACGAACGCGAGCACCGCGACGTTCGGGTCCTGGCGCACCGCACTTAGAGGCCGGTCGAAAACGCGCATCAAAACCGTCGTGCCATTCACAGCTGCTGTTCCATCAGCAAAAAAATAGAGGGCGGGCCTTTCGAGTCGTACCCCGTAGGCCGGCCCTCTTATTCACCACTCTCATAGTGAACACCGCTGCCCGGTCGAAAGAGCCCGTCCATCCGATAACTAGCGGTGGGAATAAGCCCTCACCCATTGCGCGGGCCCGGAGAGCGGGTGGCGGCGTTCACGCCCCCACACTTACTTTCCGAAAAAGATCTGCCGGAACGTGCCGCTCATCAGCTTCTTGAATTCTTCCTCGGAGGGATTATCCATAAAAACCAAGCCGGGCACGACCTTCTCTGCATCTTTAATGGGAGGAACGATGCCGGGAAGTATCGGGAACTCTCCCTCGTCGGCGGCGGCCTTTTGCCCCTCGGGCGAGCAGACAAAGTCGATGTACAGCTTCGCCGCGTTGGGCTTGGTCGTCTTGGCGCTAAGGCTCATGTAGTTCGGATCGGTCAGATATTTGTCCATCAGCACGTAGTGTACCGGGCCCTTATACTGCTTCACGTACTTGATGTAGGTAATGCCAACCGGCGCCTCGCCTTTGATGATTGTGGTCGTGACCGGCGCCAAGGATTCGACCAGAATCGGCTGCTGTTTTGCCAGGGCCCTCACATAGTCCAGCCACCTGTCTCCCTTGAACTTGGAAAGATTCCACAGGAACTGCGCCGTTGTCGTGTGGCGGGTGGGATCGGGCATGGTTATCTTTCCGGTCCATTTGGGGCTCAGGAGATCGTCGAACGTCTTGGGCGCGTCCGCGGCTTTAACCATCTCCGTGTTGTAGAGAATGCTGATCGGGAGCGCGCGCCACGCCGTGATCATGCCGTCTTTTTCCTTGAACTGCGCGGGGAACTTTTCCGACGACGGCGGAATATATTTCGCGAACAACCCCTCGTCTCTCATGATGAGCTGAACTCCCCTGTTTCCCTCCACGACGTCGTAGCCCGGTCTACCGGCACGGAATTCGCTCAGCGCGCGCTCGGCGACCTGAGTCGACGAACCGCGCCAATATTCCACCTTGATACCGTATTTCTTCTCGAATGCCTTGTGCATTGGCTCCATCGCTTGCGGCACCTGAGCGCCGTACACCACGATCTTCCCTTCCGCCTTGGCCGCGTCAACGTTTACCGGCTGCGCTTGTACGGTAGGGACGGACAGCGACAGAAGAGCTAGCAGATTTACAACCAAGATCGCTCCCTTTTCACGCATGTTCATCTCGAACACCTCCAGTAAGATCCTTCTATCTGCCTTCTTTACGCCAGCGTCAACGGGTTATCGGGATTGAAAACCCTGTTTTCAAACCGCTCAAAAGATCCTTAAATTGCAAGGCACGCGGGAAACCGATGAGCGGAGGCGGTTGTTCGCTACGCCGAGGAGATCGGACGGCAACGAACCAAATAACCGTCTAACTTTATTATAGGAATCGCGCCAGTTCAACCACTCTCATTCTCGCTTCCTGCGTCCCCATAGGAAGAAGAATCGGCAGGCTGAGACCCCCGCTGACAAACTCCTCGAGCCGTCTTCGGCAGTCTGACGGCGTGCCGGAAACGGAATGCGCGAAGACCACTTCGTCGCTGATAAACCCCTTCGCCCTCTCCCAGTCCCTTCGTGCGATCGCCGCGGCCAGGCCTTCTTGGTCCACCTTTCCCCCACCCATGCGAATATTCTCGGCATGATGCTTAGTTCGGAAGATATACGCCAGGAAGCTCTTGCTCGCTTCTATGGCCTCTTTGGCGCTGTCCGAAACCGAGGTCACGATGAATCCCGCCACGTCTGTTTGTGAAGGCGACTTCGCCGCCCGCTCGGCTCCTTTTCTAATCTCAGCCGCGCATCGAGCGATGTATTTTGGCGCGCAGCCGGCGGAGAGCAGTACTCCGTCGCCGATCTCGCCCGCTAAGCGCAACATCTTCGGTCTCACCGCCGTCATGTAGACGGGGACAGGAGAAGTCGGTTTGAATCCTAATTTGGCGCCGTTGACCTGAAAGATCTCTCCTTGAAACTTTACGGTCTCGCCGCTCAAAAAGGCCCGCACCAGCTCCACGTACTCCCGCATCGTTCTCAAAGGTCGCGTCACTCGAATACCGACCTCTTCCAAAGCCATGGGGTTTCCCGTACCCACAGTGACGGCCACTCTTCCCGGCGCCATTTCCTCCATCGTCGCAACCGCCATAGCCGAGACGATCGGCGGTCTGGAATAAGGGCTGAGTGGAACCGGCACAACTTTGATCCTCCGGGTTCTGGCCAGAAAGGCCATCGAGGACGTAAGCGAATCTCGAAAGCAAAGATGATCGGACATCCAGATAGAATCCATCCCGGCTTCGTCGGCCCGACCGGCAAGCTCCACCATATCCGCGATCGAATAAAAGCCGTCAAAGCAAAGCCCGACCCGCGTCATCGAACTAAAATCCCTCCTGTAAGAGCGTGCTCAAGTCCTCGGCTTTCACCCGGCTCAGGCCCATCCTGTCTAAGGTAAGTCCTTCTCTGCGGTAATGGATGGAGTTCATTTCCGACGCGACAGCGATGAGACCGTCTATGACAGGCGTCTCGACGCCTACCAGCTTCGCTATCTCGGCCATGGGCACCAGGCCATAGCCGACATCTTCGTGCAGGTAGCGGTGATCCAGAGTCTTCGGCGACTTGATCGTTCGGTTGGGCGGGCTCTCTCGAATTGACCGGTAAATCGAACCGCTGGAGCGGGCCGCTTCCGTCGTCAGCCCCGCCTGATAGAATATCTCCACGAAACTCAGCGGACTAAGTCCCACCGTTTTCACAATCCTGAGTCGCTCCTGATCCACTGCAGCGATGATGTTCGCTATCCCTAGCGTGATTCCGTCCCGGTAAAAGTAAAAATCTCCCTGGCTTCTCTCGATTCTTCCCGCGTTCCCTATCATTCCCGCGGGATGCATGATCGCGTTGATGTTGCACAAGCCCGTCTCGAGCACGTTTTCCGCAGGAACGATGTTCGGATAAATCTTGGCGATTTCTGCCACGATTTCCGACCCGAATTTTCCCGGGAAAGCCGCGCAGCGCAAGTGTGCCGTCCGCCGGAAGATTTCAAGCCTGGCCGGGCCGGTCAAGCGACAGATATAGGTCAGTGTGACGGTCTCGCAAATTTTAATTTTCGCCTTAAGACCTGCGCCGCTCAAAACCGAGGCGAGATGCAGAGAACCCCCGGTATGGCCAGGATTGAGCAAGAGGATCTGCTCCTCGCTTAAATGAGGTGCCAGCTTTTTTCCCAAGTACTCATGACCCACCGAGGGGACCGTCATCATGATGAGGTCAACGCCCGCAACGGCATCTCCTATATCTCGAGTCACCAAGCCCAAGCGCCCGAACGATCTATTCTTTCCTTCGACCACGGTAACACCACCCCGTTCCAGGATAGGCTTGAGGGTTGACTCCGATCGCGAATAGAGACGGACCTCGTACCCTTTAAGTGCGAGGTCCGCTGCTGCGGCGCAACCACCATTGCCCGCACCTAGAATCGCGATCCTCCGAATTGCCATAAAGCCTTTAGGTTCCCAGGGAAAGATCGAAGACAGGGGATAGAGGATGGCGATCCTCGATCTTCAATCCTCCATCCTCAGTTTATCCATCGGTCCGATAGCGCCGGACCTTTTCTTCGTCCACCTCGATCCCGAGACCAGGCTTGGACGGGACCACGGCCTCGCCATCGGCGTACTCGAAAGGCGCGGCAATAATATCGTCCCGGTAGTAGATTCCGGCAATCCTTCCCCCTTGCTTTTCCTTGGGAGCGGAAATCGGCACGACGCACGCTAACGATGCGATTCCTGTTGACGCAGCCAAGTGGAGATTCGCCGCGTTCCCTACTCCCGTCTCCATGGATCCATTGACGTTGCATCGAAGACCCGCCGCTTCGGCGACGGCTGCGACTTTCTTTGCCTTGAACAGACCTCCCGGTTTTGTCGTGTAGAGAGAAATGATATCGGCCGCCTTCTTTCTGCTGATCTCAAGAATGTCCTGAGGCGTCCATGCGCTCTCATCGGCCATGATCGGCGTGTCTACCTGTTCGGCGACCTGCGCCATCGCATCGATCCCTTCCACCGGCTGTTCCATGTAAAGAATATCGTATTCCCCCATTGCGTTGATCGTCTGCACGGCGACCTTCGGTGTTAGGTAGCCCTGGTTGGCATCGACGGCAAGTTGAATCGCCGGACCTACCGCTTTCCTGATCCGTTTGACGAGGTCTATGTCTCTCTTGGGCTCTACTCCTCCTTTAAGCTTGATGGCTTTAATCCCCTCGGCTTTCACCTGGACTGCTTCCTCCACGGCTTTAGAAACCTCCATCAAGCCGATGCTGTGAGAGATGGTTATCCGCTTTCGATAACATCC
>DASYRN010000131.1:0-9955 GCA_036004365.1 Binatia bacterium | reverse complement strand
GTCGCGCCGGCTTTCATCTTTTCGTAGGCATCTTCGGCAGTGAAGATGCCGCCCACGCCAATGATGGGCAGCCGCCCCTCTGCAACCTTGTAAATATGGCGGACGAAAGAGGTTGCTTTGTCTTTCAGAGGCTTGCCACTGAGGCCGCCGGGCTGATCGATCTTGCTTACGAGCCGCTCGCGTAAGAAAGCTGTGGCGTTGGTTGCGATAATGCCGGCAATCCGCTTGGATCTCACAACATCGACAATTTCATCAAGCTGAGAAAATTCCATGTCGGGTGCGACTTTGACGAGAATCGGTTTCTCTTGAATAGCTTTCTTTGCTGCCAACTCACGATTTTTGTCCTGAATTGCGCTCAAAAGATCGGAGAGGAGGCTCTTCTCCTGAAGGTCTCGGAGTTGAGGCGTATTGGGAGAGCTGACATTGACGGTAAAAAAATCACCATAAGGGAAAAGCGTCTCAAAGGTGAAGAGAAAATCTCCGGCGGCATCTTTTGTCTCGACGACCTTCGTTCTACCGATATTGATCCCCAAAGGAATCCTTAGTGGCACGCCATTGCCCCGCAAGGCCGCGAGTCTGGCGCGAATCGCTTGCGCTCCCTCGTTGTTGAAACCCAAACGATTGATCAGGGCTTGATCTTTCGCTAGGCGAAACAAGCGCGGCTTGGGATTTCCCGGCTGGCCATATGCCGTGACCGCGCCGATTTCGACGAAGCCAAAACCAAATCCCGGCCATGTCTTGATGGCCAAGCCGTTCTTGTCGAAGCCGCCGGCTAATCCAACCGGGTTGGGAAAGGTTAAGGAACTGAATCTGACTCGAAGGCGGCTGTCGTCGATTCCAAAAAAACGTTCGAGGGCTCCTGAAAAAGGACCCAGACGAGAAAGCAGGGCCAGCGTTTGTTCGTGAGCCTCTTCGGGATCCTTCAGAAAGAGGAGCGGACGGACGAGACTCTTATAAAGCATGGATTCCGATTCAACGCGTACCTCGACAAAACAAAGTCAGCGGTAGAGCTCCTTCAGCAGACCGCTTTTCTCCAGGTTATCAAGAAACCGCATCTCAATGAATTGCTCCGGCTTTGCGTTCTTTGCGGCAGGGGTTGTCTTTGCCAAGTCGTCCAGGGCATTTTGCATGCCAACCATATTGATGTACGGCGCCCTTTCCAAAACCTTTCCGACGTAGAGATCGTAGGCTTTCTGGAGGAGAAAGGGATCTTCGATTCTGGTGTATTTTGCGATGGACTTAAGAGTCAGCTCTCTGTCGGTTTGAGCGCGGTGGATGCCTCTCGTATAGGCGCGCATGAATTTATCAACCAGCTCGGGTTTTCTCCTCATGATGCCTCCTTGAACGATCAAGGACGGATTGGGAAAAGCGATATTCATATCGGTGATGTTGACAAGTTCCTTGAAACCGAGTTTCTCCACGGCAAATAGGGTGGGCGGGGAGACCAAGCCGGCATCAATCGAGCCTCCTTGCAGGCCACCCATGATGGAGCTCATCGCCCCCATTTGTAGGATGGTCACGTCCTTTTGAGGATCGAGGTTGTACTTCCTGAGAGCATACCGGGCGGAGATGTCAGTGGCGGATCCAAAGCGCGTAACTCCTATCTTTTTCCCCTTGAGACCCTCAATAGTCTTGATCTCCGGCCTAACAAAGATGGAGAAAATCAGCTTATTGGTGGTATTCCCGACCACCTTGATATCGGCCCCCTGAAGGGCGGCGGCCATGGCAGAGCTGCCGTTTAAAGCCGCGACGTCGACCTCCCCTGCGACTACCACCTGGGCAAGCTGACTGCCGCTGGGAATGAGGATAAGTTGATCTTCGAGCCCCTCCCTGGCAAACAGACCCGCGTCGTGAGCGACCCACAGACCCATGTAGGAGCCGCTGATCGAGCTATAACCGATTCGAATCCTCTCGGCGGCCCACGATAAGGGCGCCGCTAAAAACAACAGAACAAGCGCGCCAAGAATCACTCGCTTCATATTTCCTCCGACGCGATAAGGATCAGCGTCCGCTCTCTCAGTGCAAGGGTGAACAAGCCGCTGGGACAACCAGCATGTTTTCTTGTTTGACCAAAAACTCCCTGGTCTGGGGCGGCCAGCCTTTGACCGTCTTTTGGGCCTCAGCCCGGAGGCGCTCCCGCTCACCCGCGTCGCGATAGGCCCACACGTGGACATACTGATTCAGCGGCCCGAAGACACTGTACCAAGCGCCGGCCAACGGTGAGAGTTTGACACGGTCAGGAATCACCTGACCAAAGCGCTCCAGCACCGTGGGCATCGTCCCTGGTTGATAGGTATAGATTCGAATCTCATAGAGATTGCCGAGCTTTCTTTCTTCCAGTGGCGGAGAAAAAGGCGCGGGCTGGAGGATCTTACTCTCCTGGAAAATGATAAACTCGTGCGTCTTGGGCGGCCACTTGCCGGTCTTCCTCGCCGCCTGGCCGATGCGCTCCCGATCCTCAAAACTCTCATAGGGCCAGACGTGTACGACCGTGTTTAACGGCCCCACCTCCGTGTGCCACAGACCGCCCAATTTGGAAAATTGCAGACGCGCGCTGAGGCCCTCGGTGAAACGCTCCTCGAAGGCCGCCGTCGTCCCCGGCTTGAGCAAATAGGTTCTCATTTCGACGATCATATATTTTCCTCCTCCTGTTTTAGATTCTTACATTCCGAAATGTGAGAATTTGTCTCTAACATCTTATGCTGCCAGACGTTGGGACAGAAAACTTGTACGATGCTTTTCAATCATCGCGCCAAGACGCCAAGACCGCAAAGAGTCGATTCTTTTTTCTGCTTCCTTGGCGTCCTTTGCGCCTTTGCGCGAGTCATGCCATGAGCCCAAAATTTCAAATATCTTTGGCTAGATTTTGGCTTCGATTTTGGAATACACTCCGGGCGGAACCAGCCGAAAGACCCGCACGGGCTGGCCGACGTTTTTGAGCTGATGCTCGCCCATATCTTCCAAGACGTAGTAACCTTTTATCCGTTCTGCGGTCTCAAGTCCAACCATCACATCGCCCCCTTTGGCCAGCCCGGCTATGCGGGCGGCAAGATTCGTTGTGGGGCCGCTGGCAGTAAACGTCCAGCGCCCGCCCCCGGCGGCGTCGATCTTGGTGGCGCCTACAAACGCCGGGCCGCTGTTGATGCCCACATGGATAGCGACGGGCGGATAAACCCCGCCGAACTCTCGGTTGAGTTCAACCACTTTGGCCAGAAGCTCGAAAGCCGCTCCAGCAGCATTAAGCGCGTGGCGCGCCGGATTCCCTTCGCTCTGAAAGATCACCATAAGGCCGTCGCCCGCAGTCTCATTGACGTCGCCGTGCTTATCCCGGATGATTTGAAGAAAGCTCGAAAAATAGTCCTGGATCATCCGATTGAGCCTCTGCGGCGGCAGCTGCTCCGAAAGGCGGGTGTAACCCTCCACATCCAGGAATAAGACCGAAACATCTGCCTCGCGCTTTTCCAGCTCGCGCGCGTCAGGGTTTTTTTCCAGAAGCCGGGTCACGGCTTCGGGAACGAACTTCACCAGCTCACCCTTGACCTGCTCCAGCAGCTCCACTTTGCGCATCGACTCCTGGAGATTCTGCAGCGTTGTCGCAAGCTCGGCGTTGCGCGCCTCAAGATCGTCATACGCGGTCTTCAACCGCTCGGCCATTTCGTTGATGACCCGGCCCAACTCGCCGATTTCATCCTGGCTCTTCACGTCTACGCGTGCCGCAAAGTTGCCGCTGCCGATTTGCCGGGCAGCGACGACGACCTGACCGATGGGCCGGAGGATCATATGCCCCATGGACAGTACAAGAGCGGCACTCACGCCCAGGATCGTAAGGATCACAACGAGGATTTGTCGGTTGCGGGCCGCGCGCAGGCCAGCGTCCAGTTTTTCGAGTCCGAGGCTAACCCGAACTATGCCTCGAACCTTATGTTCATCGCCGTGGCAGTCATGACACTCTGTGCGGTTCCTCAATGGGTGAAATAAAGTCAGCAGGCGCTCTCCATCGACCTCTTCGTACGTCTGCTGAGGCTCCACCGTCTCGACGGCGCGCTTAAACAACGGGTTATTCACTCGCGCCCCGGGCACCCGGCGCATCTTGGAAATGCGCGCGTAGAGCTCCGGGTCGAGGCCCATGGTCGAATGGACTGCGTTCAACGTCTCCAGATCGGAGAACGCTTCGACGCCGTCGTTCCGGTAGACCTCGAGGCGACGGACATCCTTGAGCTCGGTCTTAAGCTGCTGCACCAATCCGCGAATGATATCGGGCCGAGCTTCCAACATTCCGCTCTCGATACTGCTTTTAATCGAAGCGGCCAGGAGACGCGCCGTCTCCTGATTCTCGGCAACGAGAAGCTCCGTGTCCCGTCGGATGTTCAGGACGACGAGGATGCCAAAGGCGAACACCAGAACGGCAAGTATTAGAGAAATGACTTTGAAGCGGAGGCGATGGCGGAACAGTGCATCAACTCGCATAGTCACCAGACAACTTGGAGGACGGACTATTTGATCTTTCCCACAGTTTCACAAAAGATTGCAATAGGGAAAACTCCAGGATATAAAGCGCTGAAAATGATCTGCGGGATCAGAAGTTGAAAAAAAGCGGCTGCGGTCAGGACGGAGGCGAAACTTTAGATGGAACTTTCGACGGACTTCACTGTGATCCTTATAGGCATTGTCACACTGATCTTGGTATGGGTTCTTATTTCGAGAATTAGAAAGGGCTGAGAATGCACGCTGGAGAGCCTCAGCCGCCCCCCCTCGAAGTTTGCGCCGGATCACTCGGAAAACTTGCTGCGCCATAGATCTGTGATCTCCTGGACCTCGTCGCTGGAAAGTTTTACATCCGCGGCGGCTGCATTCTCACGCATCTGCTTTCCATTCCGAGCGCCGGCGATCACCACACTGACAGCGGGCTGCCCCAGACAAAAGGCGATGGCGGCCTGCGCCAGTGACCGGCCCGGCTTTTCCAGGAAGCGAAGAAGCTCGACTTTTTCCAGCTCTCTCTTGAAAATTTCCCCGGCAAAGTTGCGGGCTCGAACGTCTTCACCCTGAAATCGCTTCTGATCCTCCAGTCTGAGCTTGCCTGTAAGCAGACCGCGACGTAATGGCACCCGTACGACCACGCCGGCATTAGCTTTTTGCGCCAGCGGAAAGACCGCTTCCGCTGGTTTCTGATCTAGCAAGTTATACTCGATCTGGATCGTCTCGTAGCGCCCGCCTTTAACTGAAGCGATGCCCTCTTCCATCTTGTTGATGGAAACACCATAGTGGCGGATTTTCCCTTCTTTCTTCTGCCGTTCGAGGAGTTCCCAGATCTCGTCCTCCTGAATGACCTCGACGGTCGGATTGTGCAATTGATACAAATCAATGTAGTCGGTCTGCAGGCGCTTGAGACTCTCTTCCATGACCCGGCCGATGTAGTCCGCGGAAAAGTTCCTCTTACCCCGATCCGGTCCAGCCATGACGTTGCCGCCTTTCGTAGCAAGGATCACCTTGTCGCGCCTTCCCTTAAGCGCCTTCCCGAGTAGCGCCTCCGAATAGCCGGAGCCGTAGGCGTCCGAGGTGTCGATGAAATTGACGCCCAACTCCAAAGCGGCGTCGATGGATTCCAATGACTCTTCATCGTTCATTGGCCCGAAATGACCTGCATGGACCATGGTTCCAAGTCCAACGGCGCTGACTCGCAGACCCGTTTTCCCAAGCATCCTGTATTCCATTTCTCCTCCGTTCGGCAATTGACTATATTCGTTTACTGAAACCCAAGCTTCGTTCCCTTTTCCACAAATTTATGCATAATTGCAATAGGCTGAAGGCTGGCCTTGGACGTCTTGAATACTTAAACGATCGGAAACCGTTCAAGTCGTTTAGACCCTCCTCTTGATCCTCTCTCTTCCGAAGGAGAGGGCAGGATGAGAGTGAAGCCCAATCACTGATCTAAGAGATCGCTTTTTTTGATGAAAGGAAAGAACTATGGTTGTCCAAGTATTCGTGTTGGCATTGTATCTTTGGGTTAGCGCCTCGCCGGCGCAGGCCCAGCTTGATCAGATCCTCAAAGGGTTAGGAGGTGCAAAACAAGGCGGGCTCAGCGACGTCAAGATCGGCTCCGGCCTGAAGGAAGCACTCCAAGTTGGCACCGAAAACGCAGTCAAATTGACCGGTAGAACTGACGGCTACTTCAAAAATCAAGCGATCAAAATTCTGATGCCGGAGAGGTTGCGAACATTGGAGAAGGGGCTGAGGGCGGTTGGGTATGGTCCGCAGATCGATGAGTTCGTCTTGAGCATGAATCGTGCTGCTGAACGCGCCGCGCCTGCTGCGAAGCAGATCTTCTGGGACGCCATAGGAGAGATGACCTTTGACGACGCCCGAAAGATTCTGAACGGCGGCGACACCGCTGCGACGGACTACTTCAAGGTGAAGACTACAGATAAACTCACAACTGCTTTCCGACCCACGGTCGAAAAAACCATGAACGAGTACAACGTAACACGGCAGTACAAGGAACTCGTCGGCCGCTATCAAGCGATCCCCCTCGTCAAGTCCGAGACCTTTGACATCGATAGTTATGTGGTCAGGAAATCTCTCGATGGGTTATTCTACACGGTCGGGCAGGAGGAGCGAAAAATTCGTACAAACCCGGCGGCGCGAGCTACCGATCTTCTCAAGGAAGTCTTCGGCAAGTGACTCTCTCGCCGGAAGTTCTGGCCCTCGCACCGCAACGGCTAGATTCTCACTCTGACGTCCCCCTCCGTGACTAGCCCTCACTTGATCCCTGTGACGTAGAGAGATTTATTCCTTCTGACTTCCCAAAAGCCGCCGCTCCCCTAGGTAAGAGCAAACGGTGCCACAATTGTGTTCCTGCGGCGATCAGCACGAAAGCCAAGCCGGTGACGAGGAACGCAAACCGGAATCCGTATTCCTCTGCTAACCAGCCAACAATCATGGGCATTATAAAAGGGCAAAGGATCCAACCTAGGCCGGTACTGGCCATAGCCACGGAACGATCCCCGACTCTGCTAAGCTCCGCTGTCTGTACTTGATACAGAAGATCCATACTGGCTCCCGCCGCTCCCAAGGCTACGATAGCAGAGGCAAGAAACAGGGGGTTCTGAGCTAATCCGGTCACTATCAGGAAGAGACCGAGACCGGTCATGCCAAGAGCGTAAATGCCCTTCTGGCGGGAAACGGTGATGAACGAGCCTAGGAGCAGACCTATCGCCAGGGGACCCAGAGTGCGCAAGGAAATGAGCATGCCGATCCACTGCTCCCGGTAATCGAGAAAAGCAAGGTAGAGAGGATACATGGATTGGCTAAGGGTCGCCGGTACGGCCGCTGCAAAAGAGACGGAAATTGTGAGCCAGATATGTCGGTAGCCTAGAAATTGCCCAATGCCCCAGGTGATCTGCCACAAGTTACGGCCGTGCGGCTTGGGTTCGACTTTTGGGAAGGCCAGACTCAATAGGACGCAAAAAATGGCTACCGCGGTGAGTAGCATAAAGGCCTTGGGGAAGCCCACCAGCGCCAAGATCGCCCCTCCAGCACTCAAGCCGACTAGTCCTCCTCCATGATTCCAGGCATAGAGCCTGCCCAGTTTTCTTCCTAAGCTCGAGCCGGGGAGCTGGCTCACCAAGGATTGAATCGAGGTCCAAAAGATGCTGCGAGAGCAAAAAGCAAGCGCCTGCGCGAGCAAAAGATGAATATAACCCTCTGCCAAACAGAGCGCGGTGCCCGACAAAGCCATGAGCATAAAGCAGCTTTGGAGAGCGCGCCGCTCACCAAAACGGTCCGATAGGGCGCTCCCACCAAACCTAACCACCAACTCCACCAAGACCGGCAGCGCAACGAGGCTGCTTATTTTGACAATCGAGAAGCCCAGCGAAAGCGCGTAAAGGGGAACGAGAATCTGCAACATTCCCATGCAGATATTCCATAAAGCGCCGCTGACATGGAGAGCAGCGACATGGCGGGCTGGGCTCTTCCCGATCATAGGGTCGTGATCTTGATAAAGGAGCTTTTCCTTGGCGGCGGAAAAAGTTAGGGAGTCTGGCTTTCGCTTACCTGCAGGAGGTACGCCTGGATGAGTGGGTCTATGTCACCGTCGAGCACGGCATCGGCGTTTCCCACTTCGACCCCAGTCCGGTGGTCTTTCACCATACGGTAGGGGTGAAGAACGTAAGAGCGGATCTGGCTCCCCCAGGCGATCTCTTTTTTCGTTTTGTGATAAACCTCCATCTTTTCCTTCTGCTTTTCGATCTCCAGTTCGTACAGGCGGGAGCGGAGGATCTTCATCGCCATCGCCCGGTTTTTGTGTTGGGAGCGTTCATTCTGGCAAGCCACGACAATGCCCGTGGGAATATGAGTAATACGAACGGCGGAGTCCGTCTTGTTCACATGCTGGCCGCCGGCGCCGCTGGAGCGGTAGGTGTCGACGCGCAGATCGTTCTCGTTGATTTCTACCTTGATGGTGTCGTCAATTTCAGGATAGACGAAGACAGAAGCAAACGAGGTGTGCCGGCGCGAATTGGCGTCAAAAGGGGAAATGCGGACTAGACGGTGGATGCCAGCTTCGGCCTTGAGATATCCGTAGGCATACTCTCCTTCGACTGTAAACGTGACGCTTTTTACCCCCGCCTCTTCGCCGGGCTGGTATTCCAAAATCTCTTTCCGATACCCCTTGCGATCCGCCCAGCGCAGGTACATGCGCAGAAGCATCTCCGCCCAGTCTTGAGCCTCTGTGCCGCCCGCGCCGGGATGTAGGCTTACAATCGCGTTTCGGCGGTCATCGGGCTCACCCAGGATCTGACTCAACTCGAGCTGAGCCAGCCCTCCAGCTACCTCGGCAACTTTCGAAGCGGCTTCGTTGAGTGCCTCTTCACTCTTTTCGTCCTTGGCTAGATCGAGAAAGAAGCGGGCCTCTTCAAGGCCGGCCCTGTACCTTTCCCAAGAATCTACGATTCCTTTAACGCTAGCCTGTTCTTTGAGAATCGCCTGCGCCTTTTCGCCGTCGCCCCAGAAATCGGTTTTGGAAGTGATAAGGTTAAGCTCCTCGACTCGCTTCTGCTTGTTGTCGAGGTCAAAGACGCCTCCGGAGAAGCTGAAGTCTCTCTTCGAGTTGGGTGATCTGCTCTTTGGTCTCTTCGAACATGGACTCTTATTATACCCCTAACTTCTTTTTGTCACAAAGCGCCCGGTGGATTTTTCTTTCTAATCGACGCATGACTCTCGCGTCCTCTGTAGACCGTTCATGGTCATAGCCGAGCAGGTGCAAAATCCCGTGGATCAGCAAACTTTCCATCTCCTCATCTAAAGGCCTTCTTCTTCTCTTAGCCTGAATCTCCGCCTGCTCGACCGAGATAACCACATCGCCCAGGAGGTCGACCTCTGTGGCGAGACTTTTCTCCGGAGGGAAAGAAAGGACATCGGTCGGTTGGTTCTTGTTCCGATATCTGGCATTGAGCTTCTGAATCTCTCGGTTGTCCACGAAGGCCAGGCTCAGCTCCGCGCGATTCTGCTTGAGAAATTCGAGGATCCTCTCGGCTTTTTTCTTGAACTTGATACGAGCAAGCTTTTGTCGGGAACTCTTATTGAGAACCTCTACAACCATGGCTGGACGGATTGAAAGACCTGCCGTAGCACTTCGTCCCATTACGGTCAAGCCAACGCTTAGTCCTCGCTTGGCGAGGAATTTCAAATTTCAGATCATCTAACAGCTTGTTGAAAAAGCCTGTTTTCAGAGCGGTCAAAAAGGTCTCAGTTGCAAGGCGTGCGAAAAATCGACGAGCGGAGGCGTACTTGCGCAGTACGTTGGAGCGAGACGATTGAGCACAACGACAGACTGTGTGAAAACTCCGTTTAGAAGAGGGATTTTTGTTCATGTTTGGGTCGATCGAATGTAAAATCATCCAACGCTGAGGTCAAGGGGGCATTGGATGAGTTACATAGAAGGCGAAGATCGTAAGCA
>DASYRN010000130.1:0-34693 GCA_036004365.1 Binatia bacterium | reverse complement strand
CATGAGCGAGAGAGCGTGGACTGTTACTCCTTGTTTGTCCATCGCTCTCAGGCGGAGATCGAGATCGTAGTAATGCGGGGTGATAGGGCCAATCGGAACCTGGCCTACCAGGATCATCGGTCCATCCGGACTGGGGCGGAGGCGCAGACCGTAGGGCTCTCCTTCCGCCTCGACGAGCTTGAGATACCCTTCGGGAACAAAGTGAGCGTGAATGTCGATTGTGGGGCTTGTGCGCCCCGAGCGACGTACTGAAACCGCCGAGCGTTTTTGCGCTTTTCGTGTTGTGGGTCTACGTTTCATTGAAGGCTATCCTCAGCGCCCCATGTTTCCCATTTGCCTTGCCGGATAGCGCGTGCCGGCGGTCGAGCCGCGCACGAAGACCTCGTTAAGTTTGGCCAGATCCACATCTTCGAGTTTGATATCAATGGCGCGAACATTTTCCTCCAGATAAGTTCGCCTCTTCGTCCCGGGGATCGGAACGATATCTTCGCCCTGGGCAAGCACCCAGGCCAGAGCAATCTGCGCAGGCGTGCAGCTTTTGGCCGCAGCGATCTCCTCCAGGGGCTTCAGCAGGCTGAGGTTTCGGGCCAGGTTCTCACCTTGGAAGCGAGGGTGATCTTTGCGCCTGTCGTTAGCGACCAGGCTGTCCGCGCTACGGATCTTACCACTCAAAAAGCCGCGGCCGAGAGGAGCATAGGCGACATAAGTAGTTCCTAACTCGCGGCAAGTGGGAAGCCACTCTTCTTCCGCGTCGCGCGTCCACAGCGAATACTCGGTTTCCAGGGCGGTAATCGGATAGACAGAGTGGGCGCGGCGGAGAGTTTGAGCGCCGGCTTCCGAAAGGCCGATGTAACGTACTTTGCCCTGCTCAACGAGTTTCGCCATGCCGCCGACGGTATCCTCGATCGGCACGTTGGGATCGACGCGATGGAGATAATATAGGTCAATGACATCGACGCCCAACCTTTTGAGGCTTGCCTCGCATGCTAGAGGAACATACTGCGGTCGACCGTCGATGCCGGTGGGTTGTCCTTTGGCATCGCGGATATTGCCGAACTTGGTGCAGATGATCAGAGAATCGCGGTGACCCTTGATCGCGCGACCCAGCAGCTCTTCGTTGTGTCCGTTGCCGTAGGCGTCCGACGTATCGAAAAGATTGATTCCCAGCTCGATAGCGCGCTTGATCGTTTCCGTCGATTCCTGGTCGTCGGGTATACCGTAGCTCTTCGACATCCCCGAACATCCCAATCCTATGGCTGAGACTTTGAGTGCGCTTTTGCCCAAAGAGCGGAGCTTCATAGCATTCACTTGTGCGACAGGAATTAACATCCGACAACACTTTCCGCAACACCAACAACACATTGCCCTTGACAGAATTTTCGCAATAGGCTCCACTAGGTCGAAGTTGAGGAGATGTGCTTAGGAGGGACTTATGAAACGCAGATGGATTCTAAGTTTCCTTGTTAGCTTCTCACTGGTACTGTTCATGGTTTCGCCTGCGCGCTCTCAGGCGCCCTACTATGACGGGAAGACGATTACGATCTTGATCGGGACGGCGGGAGGCGGCAGCATTGTCGCCGCAAGGATCATTGCCCAGTATCTTGGAAAGTACATTCCCGGCAACCCGACGGTGATTGTTCAACCTATGCTCGGCGGCGCGCATATCGTCGCCAGCAACCATGTATTCAATACAGCCAAGCCGGATGGCCTGACGCTGCTGGCAGCCAATCCCAACATTGCGGTCGCTCAACTCATCAAGGTGGACGGGGTCCGCTTCGACGTGAGTAAGTACGAGTGGATCGGATCGTCGGGCGCCGACGGGGTGGTCCTTACCGTCCGCTCGGATCTTCCCTACAAGACCTTTGATGACTTACGCAAAGCCGACCGCGAGCTGGTGGTGGGAAGCACTGGGCCGGGGTCGAACGCCCACGATTTCCCGCTGATGCTTAAAGAATTCGCGGGCGCGAAGTTTAGATTCGTCTCCGGTTATCCTGCCAACTCCGACGTCCTGCTCGCCATCGAGCGCAAGGAGGTGGATATCTGGGCCGCCTTTGCCGCGACGGTTCGCCCCGTGGTTCAGCGCGGAACCGTGCGCCCCCTTGTCCGCGCGCGGGTGCCGACCCCGGGATTCGACAATCTCCCGGTGGATGAAGACTTAACCACCAATCCCGTCGGAAAGGCGATCATGGGAATCAAGGGCGCTCCTCTTGCCATCGGCAGGGCGGTGGCCGCGCCACCTGCAACTCCGGCCGATCGTGTCGCACTTTTAAGAGAAGCGCTGGCGAAAGTTCTCAAGGATCCCGGTCTGGAAGCTGACGGTAAAAAAGCGCAAATCGATTTCGATCATATCCCTGGGGATCAGGTCCTGAAGGCGATCAGCGCGATCCTTCAGCAGCCTCCTGAGGTGCAGAAAGAGATGGTGAAGTACATCAAGTTCGGGGGATAGCTTCGGCGGTCAGAACTCCTTTTATTAGATTCTTATACAGCCGAATGTGAGATTTTGTTTCTAACATTTCACGTGTCGAAACATTGCGACTACGTCATACGATCCATTTCTTCCATCGCGCCAAGACGCCAAGTTCGCAAAGTTTCTTTTCATCTTTCTTGGCGCGAGTCGTACTGTCTTCCTTCGAGACCTTCGTGCCCCCCACAAAGCAGTTCCACCGGAGGACGGATGCGTCCGAAGCCCTGTGGCGCAGGCGGGTCCGTCCAAAGTCCTGTGGCGGATCCGTCGTGGTCATGCTTCGACTAGCTGTTCTCAGCATGATCCGATCCGTTCGCCCTGAGCCCTGTCGAAGGGTCACCACGAAGAGCACGAAGCACACGAAGTTGGGATCATTCCCAGGGTCGTTTCCCTTGGCGTCCCCTTCGACCTCGCTCAGGACATGCTTTGCGCCTTTGCGCGAGTCATGCCATGAGCCCAAAATTTCAGATATCTTTGGCTAGATTTTCCGCTTGGCTTCTTCGAAGCGCTTCTCGGCCTGCTCCGCCCCTTCGGCCTGGTTGTAGTCCTGATCTAAATCGCCCTCTCCGGCGGGGCTCTTTACGGTGAAGAAGACCGCCGGACCGCCGATGGCTCGGCTTCTATGATTGGTAAAGCGGGGGATGTGAATCAGGTCTCCGCGTTCGCAGATGCGCTCTTCGTCGCCGAGGACGAAGTGGAGCTTTCCCTCGAGAACGAGAGTGAACTGTTCCTCGTTGGGATGCATGTGCAGCGGAGGGCCTTCGTCTTCCGGCTTCGTTACGATACCCGCCTTCATGAATTCGCCAACGGCGGTCTGCACGAACTGCTCCGGGTTTGCCGTGCTGCGATTCTGTTGCATTTCGGCAACCTTGTAGAAAGGCATCTTTCTTCTTCCTTTCAGAATCGTTTTTGAGGTGTCAGCCGATCAACTGCTACGTCTTACGGTTCGCTACGGCTGAAGGATTTCGAATCTCTCCTTACTCCAAGGCGGGTGAAATGTCCAGATAGATGTACCTCTTGACACAATTGGCTCTTCTGGCTAGGCTCCGCTAGCCAAAGGGGCAAATTTCTGGCGGCGATGCGGCGTAGATTCTAAGTGGCTAAAAGATTTCCAAATCAAGGAGGACTTATGAGACGGATGTGGATATGCATGCTTGTTGGTTTCTTGGGGTTAGCCTTGGTGTCCTCGTCTGCACGGGGACAGGCTAATTTCTATGAGGGGAAGACGGTCACCGTCGTGATCGGCGCAAAAAGCGGAAGCCTCGCTATCGCCGCGCAAATCGTCGCGCACCACCTGGGGAAGTATATCCCCGGCAACCCGACCGTGATTGTACAGCAGATGCCCGGTGCCGCTCATCTCTTAGCGACGAACCATATCTTTAACGCAGCGAAGCCCGACGGGCTAACTCTCTTGGCTGCTAACCCCAACGTTGCCATCGCCCAGCTCTCAAAGGTCGAGCAGGTTCGCTTCGACGTACGCAAGTTTCAATGGCTTGGCTCCTCGGGAGCCGACGGCGTGGCGCTCTCGATTCGAGCGGACTTGCCCTACAAAACCTTCGACGATCTTCGCAAGGCCGACCGCGAGCTGGTTGCAGGAACGACCGGACCCGGTTCGAACGCACACGACTTTCCACTTCTGTTAAAGGAATTCGCTGGCGCTAAGTTCAAGCTCGTTTCCGGTTATCCCGCGAACAGCGATGTTCTGCTTGCCCTTGAGCGCAAGGAAGTTGACTCCTGGTCCGCTCTTGCGTCCACCGTCCGGCCCGCCATGGAACGAGGAGCGGTGCGTGCCCTTGTTCGGGGACGGGTAAAAACTCCTGGCTTCGAGGATCTACCGGTGGATGAAGATCTGGCGACCAGCCCGCTCGGAAAGGCAATCATGGGAATTAAGGCAGCGCCTTTGGCCATAGGAAGAGCCTTCGCGGCGCCGCCAGCGACACCGGCGGATCGCCTCGCGATCCTGCGGGAGGCTTTTGCCAAGGCTATCAAGGATCTAGAGCTTCAAGCCGAGGGGAAGAAAGCAAAGATAGACCTGCAGTATATTTCCCACGAGCAGGTGATCAAAGATTTCACCGCGCTGCTGAATCAGACGCCTGAGACTCTGAAAGAGATGGGGAAATACATCAAGGCGGAAAGCTAAGAGTTCCAGTGTAGGTCCGGCGGCAGTCTATTGCTCAAAGTCGTCGCCTGCCGGACGCTCCATTTCACCCCGAGAATTGTTCCTTCTCCCCTTGCGGGTTAGGATGAGGGGTATGGAGTTTTCACCCTCACCTCCATCCTCTCCCGTCAAGGGAGAGGAAGTTTTTAGCTCACCACGAGTGGAAATTCCGATTGTGTCTCTTGTTGTCCAGTCTCCGATGCAGAGACTCTGTGTTGCCGTCGCTCCATCCAGAGAACATCGGATCGAAGGAACAGTTCTGCGGATCATCCAAAGAAGACAATTTTTCTATCGGATCAGAGTCATTCCTTGATGAAGTACTGTATGGGCATCTTTCCTTGTTCGAAGCGTTCGTCATAAGGTAAGCCCTCGCGAATTCGAGACAAGTAGTTGTCTCTGTTCACGCCGAAAAGCTCGTAGCGATAAAGGTGATTGAGCAAGAAGGTGTGGACGCCCATTTGATAGAGCTTTCCCACGGACCCGGAAGTCAGAGCATCAAGCTCTTCTTGGCTGAGCCGGAACTCTTTTAGCACAGCCTCAGGATTCTCCTTCATGCGCTTGCGGAAATCGGCGTCGTTGTCGGTCAGATAAAGAATCTTGTTGATCAGATAGACGCTCATATCCCTCCTAACAGGCTGCTGAAAAAGCCTCATATGCTTCGTTGCGCTCAATAGCCTCGCTCGACGTACTGAAAAAAGTACGCCTGCGCTCGTCGATTTTTCGCGCGCCTTGCCTCTGAGATCTTTTTGAGCAGCCTGTAAATAGAGTTTTAAACAACCTGCTACTCCAGTTTCCACACCGCGTAGCCGGAACCTTCGTCGCCTTCCAGGAAGAGCGGTCTGGTCCGGCCTACCGCTCCAGTCACGGTGATCCAATTCAAAAGCTCGCCGCTGTTGTTGCCGGCCGCGGCGATGCGCTCTTCGGTGGCACGGCGCGCTAGAGCTTGGTATTGGCCGCGGACAAGATGGCTGGAAATAGTCTCGACCCACTCCGTATCGGTCCAACCCCTCAGGGGTCCACCGACGTCCATGGCGAAACTGCCACTGGCTATCAAGGCGATGCGCTCCTTGCCGTCCCACGCTTCAATAAAACGGCGCAGCAGGCGGCCCAGTGAAAAGCACCGAGTCGCGGGCGACAAAGGAGATGCGAAGCCGTTCGTATAGATGGGAACGACCGGCAGTTCCATGGATGGATTGAGAAAGTGCAGCGGCACCACCAAAGAGTGATCTAGACGCAGCTCGTGCGCTGAGGCGAGGTCGAAGTTCGCCTGGACCCCGTATCGAAGAAGAGCTTTGGCCAGGGGAACGTGGCCGCGAACAATGTAGCGCGGCATTGGGCACCAAATCTCGTGAGGTCCCTGAGCTTCCTCTGCCATACCGATACAGAACGACGGCAAGTTGTTATAGAAGAAATTCACGAAATGATCGCTGTCCACTTCGATAATCACGTCCGGTTCAGCCCTCTCCACGTATTGGCGAACCTGTTTCATGAGCGCTTCGCCTCTCGTCTTTCCGGGAGACTCAGCAATATCTCGGATGAGCCGGGGCGGGTGAGGGACGCCGGCGGCTAGTACCAGTTTTGCCATTCTGCTCTCCTCTCTAGTAGTCGTGCTGAAAAGTTTTGCCGACCCTCTTAACATTGCTCAACACCCACGTCAATCTTTCTTGAAATCTTTTGCGCGTAATATGTCGCTGGGGTATCTTGCCGCTTAAACGATCCTTGACACGTCGATTTACCATCAAATATATTCGCGCCCGAACGTAGGCGAGTAGGCTTGTTTCTTAATTCGTGACGCCTTATCGTATCTGATTGGAGTAGCAAAGAACGATGTTCGAAGCGTTGATCGAAGGTCTGCTTCTCGTTCTGCAGTGGAAAGCCTTGAGCCTGATGCTCCTCGGCATGGGCTTGGGTTTCATGGTAGGTTTGCTTCCCGGCATCGGGGGTTCGGCCACGCTGGCGCTGATGATTCCCTTTGTATTCAAGATGAGTCCCGTAGAGGCATTCGCCTTTTTACTGGGGATGCACTCGGTCACCGCGACAACCGGCGACATCACATCGATCCTCTTTGGAGTCCCGGGCGAAGGACTGTCTGCCGCGACCGTCGTCGACGGCTATCCCATGGCCAAAAATGGAGAGGCGGGCCGCGCGCTTGGAGCGGCGCTGATGAGTTCGCTGGTCGGCGCCTTGATCGGCGCCGCCACTTTGGCGATCTCCATTCCCATCGTGCGTCCCCTGGTTCTTACCTTTGGCTCCCCGGAACTATTCATGCTCTCTGTGATCGGAATTGCCTGCATCACCTCTCTCAGCAGCTTGAGTCTCAGAGGTCAGATCCGAGGATTTGCGATGGGTTTGTTTGGGCTGCTTCTCTCAACCATCGGGCAGGAGAGGCAGTCGGGGTCCCTCAGATTTGACATGGGGCTGATGTATCTTTGGGAAGGACTCGATCTAATACCGGTCTTGGTAGGAATATTTGCAATTCCAGAGCTCGTGGATTTGGCCGTGCGCGGAACTTCCATTGCGGGAGACAAGCCTCCAGAAAATTTGAGCAGTGGGGTGATGGAAGGGATCAAGGATACGTTTCGCCATTTCTGGCTCGTCTTCCGCTGCTCAGCCGTAGGGGTTTTTGTCGGCATCATGCCGGGGGCGGGCGGCGGAGTCGCGCAATGGATGGCCTATGCACATGCCGTGCAGAGCGCCAAGGATGCCACAGACCGCGAGCGCTTTGGAAAGGGGGACGTCCGTGGGGTCCTGGGTCCGGGTTCAGCGAACAATTCGAAGGAAGGCGGCGATCTCATTCCCACTATCGCCTTCGGCGTTCCGGGGAGCGGAGCGATGGCAATTCTCCTTGGGGCTTTTATGATTATGGGTTTGGTCCCGGGTCCCGACATGTTGACGAAGCATCTGGCCGTGACCTACTCGATGGTTTGGACCTTGGTCATTGCCAACATCATCACAGTGATTTTGTCCCTTGCTTTTCTGAGTCATCTGGCGAAGTTGACCCATATCAGGGGAAGCCTGATGATCCCGTTCGTTCTCTTCCTGGTCTTCGTGGGAAGTTACACGGCCAATGGCCAAATCGCCGACTTGATCGTGACGTTCCTTTTCGGTTTGCTGGGCTACGTGATGGTGCGGTGGGGTTGGCCCCGGCCGCCGCTGGTTCTCGGCTTCGTTCTGGGGAAGCTCGTTGAAACTTACCTTTTTATCTCTGTCTCGCGCTATGGTTTCGGTTGGTTGGCACACCCCATTGTCGTGCTTTTGATCATCCTGATGGTTGTCGTCATTGTCTATCCTTTTGTGCAGGGAAAGCTTTTGCAGGGAAAGCCCACTTGGGCCGGGGGCGGCGATTGATCAAGATCAGCGGCCATGTTCTTTTTAGCGTCGTTCTTATCCTGGTTGGCAGCTACGCTGTCTATTCCGCGTCTCATTGGTCCTTCAAGACCGGTTTCTTCCCTCTAACCATCGGTATTCCTCTCATCATACTGGCGCTCGCCCAACTGCTCCTGGAACTTTTTGGCGCGCCCGAAAAGGTCGGCGGCCCCGCCGTGGAGGCGGAGTTTTCCACCGAAGTGCCGCCCGACGTGGTCCGGCGCCGCGTGATCACGGTCTTTTCCTGGATCGCCGGTTTTATCTTGCTCGTTTTTCTATTGGGCTTTCCGATCGCCGTCCCGCTTTTCCTCTTTTCCTATCTTGCTTTGCAAAGCGGGACAGGTTTGTGGCAGTCGCTGGGCCTGACCGCTATGGCCTGGGGATTTTTCTATTTTGTTTTCCAGCGCCTCATCCACCTGCAGTTCGAAGACGGTTTGCTCCAAAGATGGCTTGGGCTGTGAATCGTGGTGGTGGCGAAGCCAGAATATGAATCTTTAAGGCACCATTTTGGCACCTTAAAATCCGTACTATATGGTCGCCGTAGTAAAAGCAGCCGGAATTTTGAGTAGGCCTAATCGATAACCGTAATTTCCTCTATGGGGAACTGTGTCGTGACTTCAGGCCCCTTGTCTGTAACCACCATCATTTCTTCGAGCCTCACTCCCCATTGAAGCGGCTTGCCGTGCTGGGTCTCCAAGGCGAAGCTCATCCCGGGCCGGATTTCCACGGGGAAGTCGAGAGAGTAAATCCGGGAGATGACCGGGGTGTCGTACTGGGCGAGCCCGAGGCCGTGGCCCCAGAGATTCGCCGCAGCCTGATCTTCTTCTTTGTATCCCCAAGTTTCCATGGCTGAAGGCCACACCTCTGCGATCTCTTTGGTCGTCGCGCCAGGTTTTACCTTCTCAATGGCGCGGTAGAGCCATTCGTACGCGATATGATAAAAATCGTTCTGCTCTTTAGTCGGTTTTTTTCCTACACAATACGTGCGGTACATGCAGCTCTTGTATCCGTTCCAGGTGACCGCCGCCATATCGATGATCACAAGGTCACCGGGCTGAATGATGCGGTCTGAAAAATGACGCCAGTTGGGCCAACTGTTGGGGCCGGAAGAGACGATGATGTCCTCCACATCTTCGATCCCCGGGATGTTATACAGGAAGTTCATGGCGAACGCGGTAATCTGATGCTCCTGCATGCCAGACCTGATGTAATGGGAGATCGCCGTGTGGCAGGCGTCGCAGATGGCGGCGACGATGCGCATCGCTTCCAGCTCGTCCTCGTTCTTAATGGCGCGAGCTTCCACCATGGGCGATGCGCCGTCGGTCCAGTTGATCCCAGCCTCTTTGAACTCGTTGATCATGTTGATATCGATGAAGTCAACGCCCAGTTGCGCTTTCTCGACGTGATATTTTCTCATCTCTTCCAGGATCGCGTTGGTGAATTTTTTCACCTGCTGGCGCGAGGCCCCTCCCACTGCTCCCTTGATCCAGGAGTAGGCGTAGCGTACGTTATCGCGTGGGATCCATGGGCAATGGCGGTTAATCTGTATTCCAATGTCTCCTTGCTCGAATAGCACCGGTTCGGCTCCCTCGCACAGCAGCGCGTAACGAAGCCCCGGCTTGAGCCTGCACCAACCCGGCGTGACGGTGCTTGAGATGTAGCGGACGTTTTCGTCGTACATTGCGAGCAGCGCGCCTAGACTGTTGCGCTTCATCGCCTCTCGTGCGCGATTGAGCCGGTACTTGCGCAGGCGCTCCCAGTTAATCCGCTGCTGCCAATCGGTGCCGACAAGGCCGAAGCTCGATGTGCTGCGGGTTACCATTGCATGCCTCCTTGTGTCATTTATGAGCTCGCATGATTCGTTCGAAAACTTTCTTATTTAGGATGGAGAAAGACGATTCAGCGACAGTAAATCAATACGGACAGGCTGTCAATTCGCTTCATAGAGACGGCCGTCAAAAGGAAACCCCAGGAAGCATTAAGTTGATTTTTTTTCCGCATTATGGCTGTTTGGTCGGGCTCGGAGCCTTCGAGGCTCCATTTAACGCCCATGTCATTACAATTAGAAACGAGCCGTTTTAAGCCCTTCTCTCGATGGGAGAAATTCGTTCTTGCGGTTTGGATCGTCATCCTTATCGGCATTGGCATACGTGTTTCCATCTGGCCGAAGTTCCATACCGTCTATCCAACCTATGCTCAAGCAGCCCGTGACTGGATGGCCTCCGAGGAACTTTACGGGAGCCCGAAGAGGTATGTTTATAGCCCGCTTATAGCCGTGCTATTCATCCCTTTCAGCGCTCTTCCGGACAGGCTTAGCGAGATTCTTTGGAGACTCTTCAGCACCGGGGTCTATCTCGTCGCGCTAGCCTGGTGGTGCAAGGTTACGCTTCCTAGGCCACTAACCAGGACCCAACAAGCCTTCCTTTTTTTTCTCGTTCTCCCCATGTCTGTTGGCAGCCTGAACAACGGTCAGAAGCAATACCATCTTAACCGGCTTGCTGCTGGCCACATCTGCCGGAATTGCAACAGGGCGCTGGACCCACTCAAGCGCGTGTGCAGCCCTGGCTGCTTTATGGAAAATCTACCCAATTGCAGTGGGCTTACTTTTGGCCGTCTCTTATTCTCGCCGTTTTGCAGCTCGGTTTGTCCTGGCTCTCCTTGTAGGGATCATCGTACCGTTTCTTCTACAAGAACCCGAATACGTTCTTAGACAATACGTGAGCTGGATTGAACATCTGAAGGCCGACAACCGGGAGACCTTCCCACCCGAAGCGGCCCCTCGCGACTTGCGACTGCTCCTTCGCGTGTGGTTTGGGCTCCCCAGTTCAGCAGTGTACGTGGCGATGCAATTATTAGGGGCACTCGGTATTGCGTTGTTTTGTCTGACAGCAGCTTGGAAAGGTTGGCCCCGACGCCAACTGTTAACATCACTTTTGACGCTCGCCTGTTGCTGGATGACTTTACTGGGTCCAGCGACCGAGTCCAGCACCTACATTGTCTTAGCCCCCGTGCTGGCGTGGTCATTATTGGATGCTTGGCTGAGGCCCGAACCGGCTTGGATCCGCTTCGGATTCCTAAGTAGTTATATCCTATTTCTGGCCGCTTCGGCGGCGAGCTGGTTTCCCGGTGTCAGGTGCATACACGCCCTTGGCCTTCATCCGCTTGGCGCCCTACTCCTGTTGGTATTCTTTCTCGTCAAAGAGATTCGCTATTTTTCGGAGAATAATGCCCGACCTCAGCAGACAAACCGACCATCTTCGTCCAAAGCATGAAACCCCGCAAAGTTCATTGACTTTAGTGAGGAGAAAATTGGTAGAGCTATTGGGAAAGCGATTTCTTCAGGTGAGGGGAGTCTTAAGATCTAATTGGCTGAAAAAAAGTTTCGCGGTCATCAGATTAGATAAGCGTGCGAGGTAAAGCCTGATTGAGTCTCCGTGGGTCGGTGCTGTCGGGAAAGCATGTGAGTGCTGCGAAGACATTAGGTCTGCCATCGGAGTTGTTGATTGACCAAGCTCCCTCGCCAAACACGGTGAGTCCTTGCATATTTTTTAGTGCTCCAGTTACGGACTGGATTGCGGCCTCGCATTCTGCCTTGGTCTCGTAAGTCTCTATGGGGGTCTGCCTAACGGTTTCCAGATTATTAGAGTTTGAAACCTCTGCCCACAACACCCACGCCAGCAGGGCCATCATATAGCATCCTTTTTTTATGGTTCTCGTCCCCCTTCAGCTCGGCATTTCTTCGGATATGCTGTAGTGCAGAACTTGTGCCGTGATCTCCAGTCATGTTCTGTCCCGGCTTTTCATGGGCTGTCCTCAGATAAAGAAGGCAGTCCTGATCCGTCTAAAGATCTCGTGCTTCGATTCAGGCAAAACGGCACTGCGTTTTTGCCTGCGTCCTGCCGCTAGAACTTTACCCCTAAGTCCGTTTGACAGCTATTTCCCGCCAGTGCTAAGAGGCAATAGCCTCTCCACACCTCAGTCCGACTCCAATATCGACGAGAGTGCTTTGCTCCCGACATCTCATGCCAGGAAGTGCCCATGAGGTCATTCACTTTCTGCCGCGCTTTCTTGTCGGCTTTCATCCTTGCAAGTTTGCCAGTCGTGCCCTGGTTGCTCGGGTGGAACAACGGCGGCAGCACCAACCAAGTCGCCGAGTGCTGCAATTTTCCCTACGAGATCCCTTCAAATGTGCAGGTTAGTCAGTCGGAGAAAGCCGGAAAGCCACAGTGGGCGACAAATGCCCAAGGAACTCTATACGGAGAGAACGCTGGAGACTTCATCATTCTTCAGTGGGACCTCAACGATTCTGCAACAGAATATATCGCCTATCGCTCTACGTCTCTGACTGGGCCTTGGGAAGTGAACGGCCGGTTTTCCCAAGGTGCTGCCAGAACAGGCGGAGCCAAGGTGGATTATACATCCGATGCGAGATTGATGGACCTCTGCTACAAGATCGAGGCGATAGATTCCAAGGGACTCGTAATTGAGTTCTATGAACCAATATGTGTCCCAAAATTCGTGCCGTAATCTCATTGCGAGCGACCAGTATTAAACCTTTTTCTCGATGAAGATTTCGCTCACTGCTGAGTGCTACGAATGCCTTCTGAAGCATGTGCCGAAGGGATATAGCGTCCATGCAATAATGAGAGCTGCGAAAAAACGCACAGGCCGCACGAAGTCCCTTGAATATGTGGTGGACTGCGACGGGGATCACGCTCAGGTGCTGCTTTTGATTGGAGAGCGGCATTGCCAACAACACGCCCCCGTGATCATACGTGCCATTCAAGGGGCGTTTCGCTAAGGGCGCAAATGAATCTTAGGGCAATCCTTTTGCGCGGCGTGACAGTCGTCATTCTCGCGCTTTTCTATGGATTCATGTTTGGGATCATCGGCGGAGTGGGCGGCTTTTTCATCGCGGCGAGACGAGCACAAGACGATGGAGCGAAATCGGATGAGGCTTATAGGTTGAAATGAAAACCTTTTGCTTTACAATTGCTTTCACAACACGGAGGGGTGGCCGAGCGGTTTAAGGCACCGGTCTTGAAAACCTGATAGGGCTCTAAACGGAATTCAGAGAGAGAACGGGGAGTTAAGACAACTTCCCGTTTTTTTTGGTCTTTGCTCCGCGCGCTCAGAATGTTCGGATTGTTCACACTGTTCAGAAAGACCCCATTTTGATAAAAAAATGGCTAGAGGATGGCTAGAAGGCAGGGGTGGGGGGTCTTTCATGGAATCAGCGGTCTTCTTGTCTCTTGAGCCTGTAAAGAATACCATTGTGTAGGACTCTTTTGGGGTCAGGCATGCCGGAAGCCCCAATTCTCCCGTCAGGGAGTAGATACTGATGGACCCTGGCGACCTCTTGACCGTCCTGAGTAAAATATGAGATAAGTTGACTCCTCGTGCAGAGAGGCACGGGCGCCGCGGGTGGGGCTGGATGTCCGTCTCGAAGTAACTGCTGTTTAAGTTCCCCGGCCTGAGCTTTTTCCCAGAACCGCCCGGTGTTGAAAATGCGTCTTAGTTCATGCTGGTCAACTCTTTCTATTGGAGGTAGGGAGTTCATGAGGTTCAGTTCAGAATTGGAGATACGCGAGCAAATCGCCCGCTATTTGGCTGGCCAAATTTCTCTCCAGGATTTCGAAGACTGGTTTGTGGCTCGTAGTTGGAACTTCCACGAGGCCGCAACTCCGCTAATGCAGGAAATTGTGTCGCAAGTTGAACTACTCCTGGCAGAGCATTCCAATTCCCACCTCGACGAGCAATCGCTGAGGCAAAAATTGCTTCCCCTTGTGACTGACTACGTAGTTGAATACCGCCCGGATTCCAGTGCTCCCCACATATCAACCTCTAGTGTATCGGAGTCCCCGCAGAGCCCAACGCGATTCGTTGGTATTGCAGCCTAAGCGGCATCCTTGTAATCAACTCACCATTTAAGAGAACATCGAACCAATAGAGTCCCTCCTCCTGTGCTTGGAGACCAACGTTAATTACCAAATTCACCCCTCGATCCTCGCCTTCTAGGAGTATGGGCAAGGAAATTTCCTGAATTAGGCGGCCGGAAGGAAGAACCGGCCTAAGCGTCACAGTATAGTTGCCTTTCGCGGTTCCCGATTTAAACATAATCACTGCTTCAAGATTGACAGTGACTGGAGGCATTTGTTCTGGTGGCTTTCCGATTTCGGACGCCGTCACGGTCAAACGATCAACGACCCGAATGAGGCTAAGAACGCCATCTTTATCGTGAAGCACTTTTTCGCAAAGCACGGCGATACCTAGATAAGGTCCACCAGTTTCTTCGTTGCTCATACGTCCTCCTTTTTCCTTACAGGATCCGCAGCGCGCCCCGCTTAAAATTCTTTTACCTGGGCGGCTCCGGGGCAAGATTCTATTTTTCAGTGGGGAGTAGGTGCGTTTTTTCTTCGCTCGCCCCGAGTTTTATCTGCTTCCCAAGAAATCCCTTTCCATTTCTCGGCAAGTGACCTGTAGTGGGCTGCATACTCAGGGTCACGCCTCTGCAGAGCGAGTGCTTCGTCTAACGTGCTCCGTCTGGCGTTTATGCTGGGTCCCTTTGTGCGGTGAAGGGCGGCGAGCCTAAGATCGCTACTTGCGCCCCATTCTCTTGGAAAAGAGCCTTTGAGAAGAGTGCCAACGTGTTCGTGCATCGGTTGCTCAGTGACGCTCCGAAAAAAATCTGCAAGCGTCTGAGCACAAAAACGCATCTCCCGGTCCGGCTGTTTGCTTGTCCGTATCATCCCTATGGCGCAAATGAGGCTTTTCAAGTAGCTGTGAGCTGCCCCCTCCCGCTCCATTTCTTCCTTGATGATCAAGGGCCGCGGCTCAGCCAACAAAAGCGAGCTCGCCCTGTAAATTTCAAACAGTTTTAATGCCGCCTCTAGGGTTTTGATGTCGGCTTGTCTTTCTCGCTTTTGTCTTTTCAGTTGAGTCGGTCTGAGGGTGAGTAATCTCTCAGCCTTCGCCAAGATCATCAGAACGGGCGCGGGGAGTATTCCATGGTCTGAATACAATTGCTGGAGACAATTTCTTATCGCTTTCTTCGCGGCCGTCTGCTCAAGCCACCGGTCGAAATCCGGATCCATTCCTGTTGAAAATAGGCCGTACAACGTAAAGAGCTCACATGAGATCTCACGTTCGAGGAACGCTCGCAAATTTTCATCGAACGAGGGAAGCGGCCGGTGAGTAAGAGACTCCTGCATTTTTCTGCTCACATTTTATACGCGACAAGTTAATGGTGATGATACACGATACAGGCAACATGCGGCAACGGAAAAATAAAAAGAAAGGGACAAGTCTTAAGGCGCTGATGCAGCTGTTGAAGGAAGCGAGGGAAGGGGAGGCGCGTAAGGCCGAAATGAGGTTAACGAAGCGGCTTACTGGCACGAAGGAAGAGATAATGGAACGGTACGTTAAGTTGGTTTTATCTGCCCGCAAGGAGATAAAAAGCCTCAATGAAAAGATAAGCCGGCTACAAAGGGAGAATATTAATTCCTTCCTCGATGACTCTCACGGCGACTCTCACGCGCAAAAGATATACCGCCGGCTCGCCGCAAAGTATCATCCCGACCGCAATCCACAGGGCGCGGAGATCATGACCGACATAAACGAGCTGTGGCAATCACTTGTCTCCCAACGCCGTTAGGCGGGCCGCCATGCGAGAGCGAGGATTGAGAGGATCGCGGTCTTATTTTTGTCCGGCTCCCCGGCCTCAACCGACTTCGAACTTCCGCGGGAGATAGAGCCAGTAGCCGACGGCGGATGCCGGAGGGGCTTAATTGAAGCGAATCGCATACCCACAGGAAAGAGGCGGGCTGGGAATCGGAAGAGAAAAACCATGATCTCGCCGCGCGCTGGAGATTGTGACGTTCTGAGAGTGCAGTTTCGATCCCGAATAAATCACGTACCGCCCGGGACATCACAGCGACCCAAAGGGCTCTCTCTTGGAGCATTTCGCGCGCAATATAGCACAGGAGTTTTTAAGAACTGAGAAAAAAGTTTTGGGCAGAAGGAGAAGAAAGATGAAATCTGTTTATCCAGTGGTCACAGTTTTGTTTTTCCTTACGATCCTACTAACGTACCAGTTTGTCTATAAAGACTATGCCTACCGCCGTGAGGTGGTAGCCGAGAGGGATCTGCTCCTGGCGAGGATAGAAGAGGGGGGAAAGGAATACGACAGCATCCTTCAAGAGAAAAATGATTGCTCTTCTCGCCATGGCAGATTGAATGAAAAATGTAACGCCCTCGACGCTCGCTGGGCCGACTCAATCAAGCGGCAAAATGATCTCTACGATAGACTCGATCGATTGCATAGGGCCGTGGTCTCACGTCATGGCGGACTTTCTCCTTCTTGGTGGACTTCATAAAAAGAGAGGAAAAAACCATGGAACAAAAATTTGAACGAGTCGAAAAGCATCTCTACCGCTACCAATATCAGGGTCGGCCTGGCTCGGATTGGAGCACGAACTATTACGCGCGGTTCACTTGCCGGCTGAAGAAAAAGCGCAGAGTCTTCCCTTTGGGCTCCGACCTGAAGACGGCTCGCGATGAGCTCCGGGTGGTTGGAAGCTAGAAACATCCGGAGGGAAGACTTTGACGCAGACAAGCCGATCGGACTCACGGTGTTGAAGTGGAGCGAGATCTTCCTTGAACTCGATGAAGTGAAAGAGAAGCGATCCTACGAGCGGGACTGCCAACACATAGCGCACCTCAACCGATTTTTCGGCTCAATGATGCTCACGGAGCCCAGGCGGGAGCATTTGTTCAAATATAAGAACCAGCGCCTAGAAGAACCTATCATCCGTCATGGCAAGCCATCAAAGAAAAAAGTTTCTCTGGGTACTGTCAGCAACGAGCTATCTTGCTTTCGCCGCATGCTCAAAGTCGCCGCGAGAGAAAGATTGGAAGTCTCAATTCCTTCATTTGAAGGTTTGATCGTAAGGAGCCAAGGGCGGGAGCGGACCCTTGAGCACGAGGAAGAGGAGAAGCTTTTGAACGCCTATCCAGGATGGCTGAAAAGGCTTTCCATCGTCGCCCGCGAGACCTGTCTGAGTGAGGGCGACCTTACGCGTCTGACTGAGGCAATGATTGATAAGAAAAGACAGGTGATAGTCCCGGAGGGCGGCCGGCTTAAGACTGGCACGAGGCAAGTTTCCCCATTGACGGAGCGGGCAAAGCAGATCCTCGACGACATAAGGAAAGACAAAAAGAGCGGAGCCATCGTTCCGAACGTCAACGGCCTGGTCTTCACGCGCGAGGATGGAAGAGCCATCAGCAAAAATATGATAACCAAGGCCGTGAAGAGAGCGGCGAAGAATGCGGGCGTTCAGGATTTCAGATTCCACGACTACAGACATACGGCTCTGACCGATTGGGCGCGAAAAAATATTCACGTCGACGTAGCAATGCTCGCCGCGGGCCATGAGTCTGTGCAGATGCACAAGCGCTATGTGAATCTGCAGGATAGAGACGTTGCAGAGGCTTTCGGATTGTTAGAGAATGGCAAGAAAAAGGAAGCTGCTTCCACTGAGGGCGCCGCAAGTGGTTGATTTTACAGTGCGGAGGGGTGGCCGAGCGGTTTAAGGCACCGGTCTTGAAAACCGGCGTCCACTTCGTGGACCGCGAGTTCGAATCTCGCCCCCTCCGCCAATCGGAAGTTGAAAGTAATGAGGACTGAGGTTTGAGAGTTGCATAAAGGAGTTGTAATCTAGAAAACTCATTACTCAGTTCTCATACCTCAATACTTCGATGCCGGAGAGATGGCCGAGTGGTCGAAGGCGCACGCCTGCTAAGCGTGTGTACCCCTTAAACGGGTACCGAGGGTTCGAATCCCTCTCTCTCCGCCAGTTTTTAAACGCCAGACAGTTTTTTTCGTTTTCACTTCATCACTGGATCGCTGGCTTCTCTGTTCTGTGGCCGGTTTCGCGCTCACTTCTTACTTACATAGTTAACGCTTCAACATTTTGTACAAGAACTATAGGTCTAGTTTTTCGCCGTTTATCTGCAAATTTGTTGCAATTTTCCTTCAACAAGAATATGAATTTTGCATCAAGAATCTGAGCTTTATTGTTTCAAGTAAGGTGCAGCGAGTGACCAAAAGTCTTGGCAGGACCGGAGAGAAAGGTCGGCGATGACGGCGGTGGGCCAGATGCTAGAAATCGAATTTCCAGTGATGCGCTATGACATTACCATGCCGCTGCTCGAGGGCAGGGTAACGGTGGATGGCGTGAAGCTAAAGGCCGTGAAGACTTCCTCGATGATCTCTAGGGAAGATCCAAAGATGAAGGCGGGGGAGTTCGGTCTATGCGATCTCAACGCGGGCTATTTCCTGCCCGCGATCGAGGCCGGTTGGGAGTTGATCGGACTGCCGGTCTTCTCGAAAAGAAAGCCGGTCTATCAGTTGATATTCTGCCATGCGGATTCCGGAATTCGGACACCGAAAGACCTGGAAGGAAAGAGAGTCGGCACGCGCAGCTACAGGACTGCCATTACCGTATGGGCAAGGGGACTCTTGCAGGAGCGCTACGGCGTCGATCTCTCGAAGCTTCACTGGGTCGTGCAGGCGCAGGAGGTTTTCCCGGTGCACGACCACGGGGCCAAGATCGAGTACGTGGACGGCAAGAAAAACATGGTGGAGCGGCTGATCGGCGGCGAGGTCGACGCGATCATCACGGATATTTCGGATACCAAGCTTTTCGAAATTCTAGAAAACGATCCGAAGGTGAAGCGCCTTTTTCCAAATTATGTCGAGGAGGATCAAAAGCTCTATAAAGAGACTGGTATCTATACCCCTGTGCATATGATCGTGATGAGCAAGAAGCTCGACCGGGAGCATCCCGATCTGGCGGCGAAGTTTTACGCCGCGTTCGAGCAGGCGAAAAGCATGGCCTATGATGATATCCTGAGTGATCGCGGGGGCTTTTCCACGGTCTATCTGAGGGAGAGGCTGAAGGAGCAGATGCAAGATTGGGATGATCCGTGGCGCTACGGACTGGAAGCCAACAGACCTACGATCGACGCGTTCATCAGGTATAACCATGATCAAGGCATGATCCGCTCGAAGCCTTCATACAAGGAAATCTTTGCGGCCGGAACGCTGGATACCTAGAGGGACAGGACTTTACAGACCGTAAAAAAGAGCTTCGCATGCTTCGACCGGCTCAGCATGAACGGGAATGGTTAATGATTTCAATGTCCGGTCCGTTCGCCCTGAGCACTTCGATACGCAGGCCGTTCGTCCTGAGACTTGTCGAAGGAAACGGCCTGCGACTCAGCACAGGCAAGTCGAAGGGTGAACGGTGAGTTTACAGGAGACCCTCGATGCTCTCAAAAGAAGACAACGAGCTCTTGGCGCGAACGGGACCGGGCACTCCCATGGGAGAATTGATCCGGCACTACTGGATACCGGCGCTCTTGTCGGAAGAGATCCCGGAGCCGGATTGTCCACCTGTACGGGTCCGTCTCTTGGGCGAGCAGCTGGTCGCCTTTCGCGATAGCGCGGGGCGAATCGGCCTGCTCGACGAGCACTGCTCTCACCGCGGCACCTCGCTTTTTTACGGGCGCAACGAGGAGTGCGGGCTGCGTTGTATCTATCACGGCTGGAAGTACGACGTGGACGGCAATGTGCTGGATACGCCGGCCGAACCTGCGAGCAGTGACTTTAAGAAGAAACTCCACCACACGGCTTACGCGACACATGAGGCGGCGGGGATTGTCTATGCCTATCTCGGGCCGGACGGCAAAATGCCGCTGTTTCCTAACTATGAATGGACGCAAGTTCCTTTGAGCCACACCTATGTCACCAAATGTCTCCTGGAATGTAACTACCTTCAGGGGCTCGAGGGGGAGTGCGACTCCTCACATCTTTCGTTGTTGCACCAGACCTTCGCTCCGGGCCCAGCGCGTGCTATTTGGCGACTGGACTCGGCACCCTTCTATGAGACCGAAGAGACCGATTTCGGCGTGCGGCTTATCGCGACCCGAAAGGCGGGACCGGACCAACAATATGTCAGGTTCTCGAGTTTCGTCATGCCGGTTTTAGGTTGTGTTCCCGCCGGCCGCAACCCCGGCGAGCTTGACGGTTTCGAGATCCATATGTATGTCCCCTTCGATGATACGCGCGCATGGCGCTACGATCTCGGTTTCAGGAGAAGCCGTCCTGTCGAGGAGGAGGAGCTGCATAGGCACAAACAGATCGGCCCGGACTACATTCGCATACGCAACGCGCGCAACAATTACCTTCAGGACAGGCAAGCGCAGAAGACGGTCAACTACACAGGCATCGAAGACTTTCTCAACCACGACGCGTGCGCAACCGAAAGCATGGGGCCGATCTTTGACCGCAGCAAGGAGCATCTGGGGATCAGCGACAAGGCCGTGATCGCGCTGCGGAAGTATTTGCTGACCACGGTCAAGGCTCAGCAAGAAGGCAAAGAGCCTCCCCATATCGTGCGGGATGCGGAGCGGAACCGATTCCCGCATATCGATTGCTTCGCGCATCTTCTACCCTCCAATATTCACTGGCGCCAGCACTTTACCTACCTGACGCCTACGGCCGAGAGAGAAAATCCGGTCGCCTTCAGACCCAAGCAGAAAGCCGTTTCTTAAATGGCCGCCGCCTCCCCCTTTCTCTGGTTTTTCGTGCGCTCCTTTACGAGACTTGCCTGCGCCGTCCATTTGATCGTCGGTTGGATGTTGCTCGATCCGTGCGCTTTGGTTTTCTCGGCCGACCCTTCGCCCACGTGGAAAACAGAGTGGGAAAAGACGCTCGCGGCGGCAAAGAAAGAAGGGCAGATCGCCGTTTATGGCAGCGATACATTCGAGCTCTTTTTGCAGAGCGCGTTTCAGAAGAAGTTTCCGGAGATCAAAGTGAGTTTTGTCGGCGGTAGGGCGCCTGTCGTCGGGCCCAAGCTGATTACCGAACGCCGCGCCGGCAAATATCTGGCGGATGTGATTCTCACGGGTCCGGGAACTCCCTACCGGATATTGCACAAAAATAAGGCTCTGGATCCCATCGGACCGGCCCTGATCCTTCCGGAAGTGCTCGATGAGAGCAAATGGTGGCAGGGGAGACATCATTACGTCGACTCGGAAAACAAATACATCTTGATCTACGAGGCGACGGTGCAAAGCGGCGATATGGCCTACAACACGCAACTGGTAAAGCCGGAAGACGTCAAGTCGTACTGGGATCTCTTGGAGCCCAGGTGGCGCGGCAAGATCGTAGCCATGGACCCGAAGGTTAGCGGCGCGGTGAGCCGAGGCATCCGCTTTTTCTATTTTCAATCGGAGCTGGGACCGCGCTTCATCACGAGGCTCTTCAGCGAAACGGACCTTACCTTGGCGCGGGATTTTACCCAGATGCTGGATTGGCTTGCCGCCGGCAAATTTTTGATCGGCGTCTTCGTCGGGAGCTCGGAGACGGCCAAGGCCGTGAGCCAAGGCCTTCCGATCAAGGAATTTTCCCCGGGCCATTTCAAAGAGGGCGCGGCGGTGTCGCCGTTCAACGGAACGGCGGGTCTTGTCAATCGCGCGCCTCATCCCAACGCGGCGAAGGTACTCATCAATTGGCTCCTTTCCAGAGAGGGGCAGACGGCCGTCCAGCAGCATCTGGCGAACGAGGGCAATATTCGTGAATCGCTCAGGGAAGATATTTCGAAGGACGTGATTCCATTGTCTCACAGAAGAGATCCGAAGACCCGGTACTTGATGATCAGCCGGGCCGCGGACATCGACGGCGAAAACGCGGCGCTGAAGCTCGCGAGTGACGCGCTCGCGGGGGTCGCGAAGAGATAGCTACGAGGGAAAATGAAGAAGACAAAGCAACCTAGAGTACAAAAGGGACGGACCCCGACCCAGCTTGCAGAAAAAGAGCTGAAAATCGCGGCTCGAATCCTGGAGTGGGAGATCGGCGACATCTGGGGCCACGTGGGAATGCGCTTGCCCGAAGGCAACGGAGTAGCCGTGCAGATGTTTCGCCGGCCCGAGCAAGAGGGAGTGGATGATTGGCTGGTCAGCTTTGACTACTCGCTCAAGAAGCTCTCAGGAGTGGGTTCGATCCCAAGGGAGTCGACGATTTATACGGAGATCTTCAAGGCGAGGCCGGATGTCAATGCCGCCGTTCACTCGCACGCGCCGATGTGCGTCGCGCTCAGCTTGGCTGAGAAGTCCGTGGCGTGCGTTCACATGCAGTCGTTTCGCTTCGGAGAAGGTGTGCCCATCTATCCTAGGCCCATTTATATCTTGGATGAGGCTGAGGGCGCGGACCTGGCGCGAGCGCTCGATGACGCTGCGGGGATCATGATCAAGGGGCACGGCATCGTCACGGTCGGGAAGACCATCGATGAGGCGTGCATGAATGCCCTTTATATGGAGCGGACCGCCAAGATTCAGGCGATCGCCCATCTTCTCGGCTTTCCGGGGCCAACGGAAGAATTCCTCAAAGAACTCGGAGCAAGCAAGGACAAGCTTTTCGCGCAGCCCGGGAGGAACATCATGGCCCATTCCGCCGATTGGAGCTATTACGCGGACAAAATTAAAAAGGGCGAGCGCTGGACCCGAGGCTGGACGTAAGCTTGAAAAACATTGGTTGTTGAAAAATTAGATTACAGGGAGGCTTGAGCAAAAATGGCACAAGTTGTTTTGGGAATCGGGACTTCCCATAGTCCGCAGCTGAGCGTACGTGCAAACGAATGGCAGTTGCTGCGAGAAAAAGACGTGCATGACCCGAGGTTGAACTACCAGGAATTGTTGCGCCGCGCCGGGCCGAATATCGAGGGGGAGCTTACAGAGCAAAAGATGCAGGCGCGGGACGAGGCCTGTCAGAAAGCCGTCCGGTTTCTAGGGAACGTCTTGCGCGAGGCGAAGCCCGATGTGATTGTCGTGTTCGGTGACGACCAGCACGAGCAGTTTCATGAGGACAATATGCCGACTTTTGCCGTCTACTACGGGAAGTCTCTGCCGGTCGTGAAGCATACGGGGCACAACCCCGCAGCGTGGAAAGACGCCGAAGAAAGAGGATGGGCGGAGACCGCGGCGGAATACTCAACGGGCCATGAGTTGGCGGAGCATATGATCCGAACCCTAGTCGATGACGAGTTCGACATCGCGCGCTGCGATCGATTGCGCAAAGAGATCGGAGTGGGCCATGCCTTTAGTTTTTTGTACCGCCGGATTTGGCCCGGCGGCACGTTGCCGATGGTGCCCATCATGGTCAATACCTATTATCCACCGAATCAGCCAACTCCCCGTCGCTGTTACGCCTTGGGGCAGGCTGTGCGCAAGGCGATCGAATCGTGGGATGCCAACAGTCGTGTTGCGGTCATGGCCTCCGGTGGCCTGAGCCATGTGATCATCGATGAAGAGCTGGATCACCTGACCATCGACGCATTGCAGAAAAAAGATCGTGAGAAGTTGTGGCAGTTGCCGCGGCAAAAGTTCCGTGGGGGGACATCGGAAATTCTCAACTGGGTTGCGCTGGCCGGGGCCGTGGAGCCTATGGAAATGCATCTCGTCGATTATGTCACAACCTATCGCTCTCCCGCTGGTACCGGCTGCGGCATGACTTTTAGTTATTGGAGTTAGCGGGGTTGCACAAATCTTGTTGATGGCACGACAAGATCTTCTCATAGATCGTCTTGCAAAGCTCGATACCGGCGCGGTTTCCGATGCCATGGACCGCGTGGGGGTCAGAGGTGCGACCTTCGGCGTTCGGCCTATGTGGTCCTGCCCACGGATCGTCGGATGCGCGGTAACCATGAAAATCAAACCCGCCGGTCTGGAGAAACCAAAGCACCATTTAGGCACGCAGGCTATTGAGGCAGCAGAGCCTGGCAATGTGATTGTCATTGATAGTGGCGGACGAACCGATGTATCCGCCTGGGGCGGGCTCCTGTCTCTGGCGGCGAAGATCAAAGGGTTGGGCGGGGTCGTTATCGACGGAGCTTGCAGAGACGTCGACGAAAGTCGTGAGCTAGGGTTCCCTGTTTATGCGCGGGGCGCGGTTCCCATGACCGCGCGGGGCAGAGTCATGCAGGATTCCGTTAACCGAGAGATCGAGTTTGCCGGAGTTCAGGTCCATCCGGGGGATTTCGTAATTGCTGACGGCAGCGGCGTCGTTTTTATCCCTCAGGGAAAGGAGGTTGAGGTTATTCAAGAGGCTGAGGCTGTGGCGCAACGCGAGGCTAGAATGGCCGAAGGTATCCGTCGCGGACTTTCCGTGGTCGAAGTTTTGGAGAAGCTGGGTTACGAGTCCATGCTTGATAAAGGCGAAAAAGATAAGAAAAAGAAAGGGTAGACGGTCCAAAGACAACGTTGTTAGTTAGTTCTCACTGAAAAAAGTGTAAGCATGCTTCGACGGCGCTCAGCATGAACGGGAAATTCCTATTAATTCCGGTTTCTCTTCCGTTCGCTGAGCCCTGCGATACGCAGGCCGTTCGTCCTGAGCTTGGTCGAAGGAAACGGCCTGCTACTCAGGACAGACAGGCTCAGTCGAAGGGCGAAGGGACTTTTTCACTGAGAACTAGTTGAACGGGAAGAGATAAGCCATGCTGATTCGAGAAGAGAACGAGATGCTGACGGGTGTGGGTCCTGGCACGCCGGCTGGGGAGCTGCTGCGTCGGTACTGGCATCCGGTGGCGGTGGCCGGGGAGCTGACCGAGGAGAAGCCGATCAAGGCGGTGAAGGTTTTAGGAGAGGAGTTGGCGGTTTTTCGGGACAAGGGAGGGCGCTACGGGTTAGTCGGAGAGCACTGTCCGCACCGGTCGGCCTCTTTGGCGTTTGGTCGGGTGGAGGAGGAAGGGATACGGTGTCCGTATCATGGGTGGAAGTTTGATATTAGGGGGAGGTGTTTGGAGCAGCCGGCGGAGCCGGAGGGGAGCACATATAAGGATCGGGTACAGCACAAGGCCTATCCGGTAGAGAAGCTCGGGGGGTTATTGTTTGGGTATATGGGACCTGAACCTGCGCCGCTGTTGCCGCGCTGGGATGTGCTCGTATGGGAGAACGGCAGACGGTGGATCGTCAAAGAGTCTCTGATCGATTGCAACTGGCTCCAGCCCACGGAGAACTCCGTGGATCCGGCCCATCTCTTCTGGCTTCATGGGGAAACGGCTCATTTGGCGCAGCGGGTTAAAAAATACAGCGAGAAGCATGAGTTTATTCGTTTTGAGTATGGAATCATGAAGCGACGGATCACCCCAGGGAAAAAGCCAAGCGATCCGCCTCTGATCGACCAGCACCCGCTGCTGTTTCCCACGATCTTAAGACACGTGGCGCCTTATAAAGATAAAGAACTTCGACACAACCTGCAGATCCGTGTGCCGGTGGATGATATGCACACGCAGGTTTTCCGCGTGAACTTTGTTCCATCTCCGACAGAGAAATCACCTGCCGAGCAAGACCCTCCCTTTCAGTTCAGCGCGCTAAAGACCGGGCCGCGACAGTACAACCTGGATCTAGTCTCTGCCCAGGACTCAATGGCCTGGGAGACGCAGGGTGCAATCACGGATCGGACGCAAGAGCATTTGGGCGCTTCTGATGAAGGCGTGATTCTACTGAGGAAACTCTTGAGGGAGCAGATCGAAATTGTGCAAAAGGGTGGCGATCCCTTGGGCGTGATACGGAATCGAGAGCAGAATCACGATATCGAACTCGATGTCATCAATGAGCGGATCGGTCTTTACCGCTCTGCAAGCGCAAAGGTGGACAAGCGCGTTGAAGCCTCTTAGATTAGGGGTCGCGGGATTGGGCGCGGCCTCCAAGGAGGTACGTCTCAGATCGCGCACGTGGCGCGGACTTAAAATCTTCAAAAGAGAAACGCGAAATCGAGCTAGCGCACCAAATCCCCTGTCCCTTTAATACACAAAGTCCTGACAGAGTGACGAGGCCTCCCTTTCCGTCCGCTTTGGGCGGTATTCCTGTCCTCGGAGACTGCAACGCCCCCCAGTTTACTTTCCTTCCTAAATATCCATGTGGCAATATTTTATGTATAAAAATAACCTATCGATTTTATTCGGTTTTTTTGAAAGATCTCTTGCAAAGGGCCCATCCTTTTAATTATTCTCTCTGACGGAGACTTGTCTTGCCTAGACCGAGAAGCAAATGACGGTCAATAAAGGTTTGGTGGTAGGCAAAGCATGAATACGAAATATCTCACGCTCCTGCGCGATCGCACATGGACTCTAACGGTAGCGTTAAGTTTGCTTCTTCTTTTGAGTCTTGTCTCAGGCGTCCGGGCCGATTGGAAAAGCGACTGGGAGCGGGTCGTGTCCGCTGCGGAAAAGGAAGGAGAGATCACGATCTATGGCCAGGGGCGTGCCGGCGTAGGAAAGGGCATCCAAGCATTCTCCCAGGCTTATCCTAAGATCCGGCTGAACTTCATAGAGGGCTCAGGCAGCGATCTGGCCAAAAAGATCATGGCTGAGAAAAGAGCCGGGAAGCACCTCGTCGATCTCTCTGTTGGCGGCGGAGGCACGATGGTCCTCGTCTATCACAAAGCCAAGTTGCTTCAGCCCATTCCTCCTTCGCTGCTGCTTCCCGAAGTGCGTGATGAGACCAAGTGGTGGTCGAAAAAGCATCTCTACGCGGATGCCGAGGGTCAGCATGTTTTCATGGCTCAGGGAGATGGTGGCTCCGGGATAGGAGCGATCAATACTAATCTGGTGAAAACAAGCGAGATTCAGTCCTGGTGGGACCTCGTTCAGCCCAAGTGGAAGGGCAAAATCGTCATGACGGACCCGCATTCAGCCGGCAATATAGGGAACTGGAGATTTCTCTACTACAGCCCTGATCTGGGACCGACCTTTATTAAGCGGCTTTTAACGGAAACCTCTCTCACATTCGCCGCGAATGAGCATCAGATGATGGATTGGGTAGGGTCGGGCAAAGTCAACATTCACGTGATGGCGAAGCTTGAGAATACGCAGAACGCTCGCAAACAAGGTCTCCCCGTGATGCAGGTCTTCAGCGAGAAGGAGGGAGACACGATCAGCACGGGATCCGGACATATATGTGTGTTCAAAGACGCTCCCCATCCCAATGCTGCGAAAGTCTACACCAATTGGTTCTTATCGAGAGAAGGCCAACTCGCGTGGCAGAATCTTACAGGGAGGAATTCATTCCGGACGGACATTCCCAAGGACATGCTGGCATTTAAGGACGAGCAAGTCCCAAAGGAAGGAGGCAAATATCTCCTCTCGAGCCTGCCCAAGTACGAGGATGTGGAGCCACTGAGAAAGCTGGTCAACGAAATATTGGCTCAACGGAAATGAAGAAGGAAGAACAGTGAAAAGGGTTCCTGGTTGCAATCTATTTCTGCTGGCGTGCCTTTGCAGTGCGCTGCTGCGGCCGCAACTCTCAAATAGCGCCGAGGCAAATCCGGCGTGGCAACAAGAATGGCAGAAGATTCTCGGCGCCGCGGAAAAAGAAGGGCAAGTCACGGTCTACGGCCCACCGGGCATAAGCTACCAGAATGCCATTACCGCTTTTCAGGAGGCTTATCCCAAGATCAAACTCGTCTATGTTCCGGGCTCCGGAAGCGACAACGCACAACGTCTAGTTGCGGAAAGGCGCGCCGGCAAGTATCTGGGCGATGTTTTTATCGGCGGATCGGCAACGATGGTTTTGATTTTGTTTAGTGGCGGGATGTTGGATCCAATCGCGCCGGCTCTCATCCTGCCCGAGAACAAAGACGAGTCCCTTTGGTTCAACAAAAAGCACGTCTACGCCGACTCGAAGGGACAGTACGTCTTCATGATGCAGGGGAATGTCAATACGGCGATGGCCGCGCACAATACCAATCTGCTCAAACCGGACGGAGTCAGATCCTACTGGGACGTGCTTAACCCGAAGTGGAAAGGCAAGATCGTCGCTCATGATCCGAAAAGCCGGGGCCATATTCAGACCATTCGAGGCGTTTACTACAATCCTAAGCTTGGCGGGGAGTTTATCCGCAGGCTCTTCAGTGAAATGGATGTCACGGTTGGCCGCGACCAAAGGTTGATGATCGACTGGCTCGCGCAAGGCAAATTTATCCTCTATCTGTTTCCCACTGCCAACGATATCAAAGATGCAAACAAGAAAGGGCTTCCTGTCGACTTGATCGATGCGCCGGATGACGAATCCCACATGTCGGGGGGATTCGGTCACGTCGCCTTGATAAACAAAGCCCCGCATTCCAACGCCGCCAACGTGTTGCTTAACTGGCTCCTCTCCAAGGAGGGGCAGCTCAAGTGGCAAGAGAAGACCGACAATAATTCCCTCCGCACGGACATTTCCAAGAAGATGCTGACGGATCCGCATGCGGTGCCGAAGGATGGCGGTAGGTACCTGATCACCAGTCTCCCCCAATACGAAAATGTCGAACCTATAATGAAAATCGTGGATGAAGCCTTGGCGAAGGCCGGTAAGAAATAGAAGGAGGGACATTCATGTTGACGAGAGAAGAAAACGAGATGCTGACCATGGTGGGACCTGGTACGCCCGCCGGCGAACTCCTGCGGCGATATTGGATGCCGGTTGCCGTGGCCAAAGAGCTCAGCGAGGAAAACCCCACCCAATTTGTTCGGATTCTCGGCGAAGACCTGGTGTTGTTTCGCGACAAGAAGGGAGGGGTGGGCTTACTTGACGATCGCTGCTCGCACCGCGGCGTTTCGCTCTGTTACGGCAGAGTCGAAGAGAGGGGTATCGCGTGTGCCTACCACGGCTGGCTCTACGATGTTCAAGGAAACTGTCTGGAGACGCCGCCGGAGCCTCCCGAGAGCAAGTTTAGGTTGACGGTCAAACATAAAGCGTATCCGGTGCAGAAATTCATCGGGCTGTATTGGGCCTACCTGGGTCCGCAACCGGCTCCCTCGATCCCGCCTTATGACGTCTGGGTGCGCCGGGACGGCACCCGAAAAGTATTTGTTCAACCCCAGCTCGACTGCAACTGGTTTCAGGCGATGGAGAATTCCGTCGACCCCGCACACCTGCAAATTCTTCACCAGGAAACGGCCCATGAGGGTGGGCGCAGAAAGGCTCCGAGCACGACGCGCGGCTTTACCGATGACATAGCGGGATTTGATTTCTACGAAACTTTATACGGAATCATGAAGAAAAGAACCTATAAAAACGGAATGATCGACGAGCACCCTTTGATTTTTCCCAACATTCTCCGGCAGGGAAACGGGACTCAGATCCGGGTGCCCATAGATGATACCCACACCAAGATCTTCATCGTGCGCTTCTTTCCCAGCGAGGACGGGAGGCTGATAGAAGAGCAGGAGGATCCTCCGGTCGAGCACGTTAAGTCTTATAAGAATCCTCCCAATGCGCTTCACCCATTCACGAAGTTTAGAATGGACCAAGTGCAGGCTCAGGATCACATGGCCTGGGAAACGCAGGGACCCATCGCGGACCGCACGCGCGAGCGCCTAACGACTTCGGATCGCGGCATCGTCATGCTGAGAGAGATGATGAAAAGGGAGATGGAAAGAGTGCGGCAGGGGCTCGATCCCACGGGGATCATTAGGGATGCGTCTCATCCTATGATTGATACCCACGTTATGGAGTCGATAGCACAGATGTCGCGTTCTAGGGCCTCCGAGGCGAGAGTAGCGTAACGCGGGTCACTTCCGAAAAGATCCTTTCGAGGCAGTTGAAAAAGTAACTCCATGCTTCGACGAGCTCAGCATCAACGGAAAATAATTAATGATTTCCTGACATCTCCGCTCACCCTGAGCCGAGTCGAAGGGTGAACCAAGAATTTTCAGTAGCCTGTCAAATTCAAATTTGCGATTTGCAATTTGCTATCCCGAAGGGCTTGTCTGCGTCCTGCCATCTAGCCTCTTCTCCCTGGCGATCTACCTCCCGGTTGCTCAGCATTTCCACAGAAGATATGATTCTTCCCATTTCATCAGGCCAGTAGAGAAATACTGACAAGAAAGGGGTGGGGTTTATGGAACTGGATACTTTGAAGGAGCAGGTAGCGCGCTCGTGCCGTATCTTGGGCAAGCTCAATTTGACTAAAGAACCCAGCGGTCATGTCAGCGCGAGAGTTCCCGGACAAGAGAGAATTCTCATCAAGGCGAGAGGCCCGGGCGAGTCGGGCCTGAGATTTGTTTCCGTCCGCGACATCATTACGGTGGATTTCGCTGGAAAGAAAGTGGAGGGGCCCGAGGATCTCGAATCTCCCCAGGAAGTCTTCATCCACACCTGGCTTTACCGCACCCGGCCCGACACCGGGTGTGTCGTTCACATCCACCCTTCTACGGTCGTACTCTTTACCGTGTGCCAAAAGCCGCTTCTCCCTATATACGGTGCCTACGATCCGAGCGGTTTGCGGCTTCTCATAGAAGGAATTTCGAATTATAAGAGGAGTATTACGGTCACGAACGATAAGCTCGGCGAAGAGTTTGCCCAAGCGGTGGGCAACACCCAAGCGTGTTTGATGCGCGGCCATGGCATTACGACCGTTGGAGGCAGTGTCGAGGAAGCGACGCTCACGGCGATCAAGTTAAACGAGCTGGCGCAGATGAATTACCGCGCCTCTCTGTTAGGAAAGCCCGAGCCGATTCCCCCTGAAGACATCGAAGCGATGGTCGGCCGTGCTCGAGGCAGAACGGGGAGGATGCGTACCGACTCTACCTGGCGCTACTATTGTCGACTGCTGGATGAATAGACGGCTTTGATAAGTTCCGAGATGAGGCAGGTGGTTCTCGAGTTCCGCGAAGTCAGCAAGCATTTCGGCTCGGTCTGCGCCGTCAATCAGGTGAGTTTCTCCATTTATCCGGGTGAGATCTTCACCCTCCTCGGTCCATCGGGTTGTGGCAAGACCACCACGCTCAGACTGATAGCAGGACTGGAAGAGCCGGATGAGGGAGAAATTCTTCTCAACGAGGAGCTTGTGGCCGCTCCAAAAAAGGGCGTCTTCGTCGTGCCGGACAAGCGCCGGATGGGCATGGTCTTTCAGTCCTACGCCATTTGGCCCCATCTGACCGTGTTTGAAAATGTTGCGTTTCCCCTTCGGGTACGCCGGGAAAAAGGCGGAGCCATCAAAAATTCTGTGCTTAAGGTGCTGGAGACGGTGGGACTGGCGGGATTCGAGGAGCGCGGCGCCACGGAGCTTTCCGGAGGTCAACAACAGCGCGTCGCCTTGGCCCGAGCCCTCGTCTATGCCCCCGCCCTTCTTTTGCTCGATGAGCCGCTATCCAATCTCGATGCGAAGCTCCGTGAGGAGATGAGATTCGAACTGCGCGCGCTTCAGAGAAAACTCAAGCTCACGATCCTTTATGTTACACACGATCAGACCGAAGCCATGACCCTGTCGGACCGCATCGCGATCGTTCATCGAGGCCGCTTCGAACAAGTCGGGACTCCAGCGGAAGTCTATGAAAAACCCGTGAACTCTTTTGTCGGCGAGTTCCTGGGACGGACGGTGATCTTTGAAGGAACGGTCATAAAAAACCACAGCGGCCATTGGATCGAGCTTGTCCATGGAAGCGGGCGACTCTTTCTGAATACGGATGCAGGCAGCCGGTTTGCCGGGGCAGAGCCGGTCTGCATCCTCACGCGGCCGGAAGATATTCAAATCTTTCCCCAGGGTGAGTTATCGCCCAACCAGATCGCAGGTAAAATTGAAGAAGTCGCTTACTTGGGTGATCACTTCGAGTATCAAGTTTCCGCGGGAGGAAGCTCTTTCATGCTCTCGGCCCCGAAAAGGGAACGACACTACGTAGGTTCTCAAATACGCCTCAGCTTCGATCTTGAGCGACTCAACATTCACCCACGTTAAAACTTCCTATGAAACCCGCCGCTGCACCTTTTCCGGTCCTGGGCTTGAAAGCTCGGTTTAGACCCTTCCGCTTGGCGGAATTTTTGATGATCGTCTTCTTCGGCGTGGCCATGGGATTGCCTCTTCTCTTCCTGCTCGCCGGCAGCTTCAATCTGGCACCGCCCGGCAAAGAAGCGGTCTACGGCTTGGACAACTGGATTCGCGCGTTCTCCGATTTCAGAACCCTGAGCGCTCTGTGGATAAGTTTTCTCCTTTCCGTCGTACGTCTGATCCCCGCCATGGTTCTATCTGTTCTCTTTGCTTGGCTCATCGCTCGGACCGACATGCCCGGAGGAAAAACCATCGAGTCCTTCTGCTGGGTCGCCTATTTCGTTCCGGATTTCCCTCTCATCCTCGCCTGGATCCTGCTCTTGGATCCCCATTTTGGCTTTCTCAACACTGTAGCGAAGAGTCTCCCTTTCGTTCAGAGCCCGCTCTTTAACCCTTATAGCTTCTGGGGGATCGTTTGGGTCCATACTTCCACCGGGGGCATCTGGTTCAAAGTCATGTTGCTGGCTCCCATCTTTCGCCGGCTGGGAGCCTCCTTAGAAGAGGCGGCGCGAGTTTCGGGCGCCAATACGGCAACCACGCTCTGGCGCATCACCTTGCCGGTACTGTCTCCGATGATCCTTGCGATTTCTGTTTTGAGCTTCATCCGCGGGCTGCAGTCATTTAATACCGAGCTTCTCCTGGGGACCCCCGTCGGTATTTATGTCTATTCCACTCGAATCTACGATTACATCCAAAAGGAGCCGGCGGCATATGGACAGGCGACCGCGCTGGGATCGGTCTTTCTGCTCGTCCTCGCAGTCCTGCTCTCTGTTTACTGGAGTTATCTCAGCGGAAAGAGAAAATTTACGGTGGTGACCGGTCAGGGCTATTCGACCCAACGGGTCAAACTGGGACGGTGGAAGCATATCGCATTGGGCGGTTGTCTCCTATACATTGCCGTCATGATGCTGCTGCCGTTGCTCTTCCTCGTCCTCGGCTCTTTTATGCGTCGGTATGGTTTTTTTCACATCGACTCGCCATTCACGCTAGCGCATTGGCAGAACCTCTTTGCCGACCCGATCTTTTTGGTCGCGCTGAAGAATAGCCTGATCATCGCGACCGTGACCGCGCTGGGCGGCATGTTGCTCTATTCGGCTGTCGCCTATCTGCTGGTATCGAGACGAATGCTGGCCGCCCCGGTATTGGAAAGCCTTTGCTGGCTGCCTCATATTTTACCCGGAATTCTTTTGAGTCTCGGTGTCCTTTGGCTTTTTCTTTCCACCCCTTTGCGCCTCGTGCTCTATGGCACGGTCTGGGGAATCGCTTTTGCGCTTATCCTGGGAGATAGCCCCGTGACCACACAAGCTTTCAAAGCGGCCTTTCTGCAGCTCGGCGCTGACTTGGAGGAAGCCGCCCGAGTGAGCGGTGCTTCGTGGTGGCAAACGTACCGCAGAATTTTGTTGCCGCTCTTGGCACCTATCGCCTCTGCTGTGGGACTGATGAACTTCGGCAGTGCCTTGACCAGCATCAGCACGCCTGTGCTCCTTTACAGCCATCAGTCGAGGCCGCTCTCGATTCTCCTGCTGGAATACAGCTTCACCGGGGAGCTGGAGCGGGGCGCCGCCTTGGGGCTGCTGATCGCGATGATCATCTGTGCGATGATGCTCCTGGGGAGGAGATTTGGGCTTGAGCTTTCGGGCTCACAGTGAGAATGGGCATTGAGAACGCAAGGAGGGACACGATGAAGCGAGCGTTCATGGTTTTCCTAATAATCGTTTGGTTCGCTCCGGCTGCGGCGCAACAAAAGGTGGCTGACCAGGAGTGGAAAGAGATCCTGGCAGCGGCAAAAAAAGAGGGGAAGGTCGTCATCGCGGGGTCCCCCGATCCTGTGATGCGCAACGAAGTCATCCCCAAATTTACCGCGCGCTATGGCATCCCGGTGGAGTTCATGGCGGGGCGATCGAGCCAGATGGTGGCAAAGGTGAAAACGGAGCGCTCGGCGGGTATCTACGCGATAGACGTTTATCTCTCCGGTCCCGACACGACCGCGAACACGCTTTATGGTGAGAAGCTGATCGATCCTCTGAAGCCGCTGCTGCTTTTACCCGAGGTGGCCGATGGCTCCAAGTGGAAAAAAGGGAAGGTCTGGTTTGTCGACCCGGAAGAAAGATACGTGGTTCGCCCTTTCAGCAGCGTGGCCGGCCTGCTTTTCATCAACGCCGATCACGTCAAGGCGGAGGAGCTTCGGGCGGCCAAAGATCTCCTCAATCCTAAATGGAAAGGGAAGATCTCCGTAGAGGATCCGACGACGACGGGCGCCGGCGCTAATCAGGCGGCGCAGTTCTATCACCAGCTGGGCGAGGAGTTCGTCAAGAAGCTTTACGTGGGCCAGAAGCCGGTTCCCACACGCGACCGCCGGCAAATGACGGACTGGTTAGCGCGCGGAACCCACCCGATCTGCCTCAACTGTCGTGAGGACGATGTCCGGCCTTTGCAGAAAGAGGGCTTCAAACTGGTTGAAATCGTGGAGTTGTCCGACGTTCCCGGCACGATCAATGGCTCTCCTTGGATGCTGACGGTGGCCAACAAAGCTCCCAACCCTCGCGCCGCGCAAGTGTTTGTCAACTGGATTCTCTCGAAAGAAGGGTTGGAAATCTACGGCCGCGGCTATGGATCCGCCACCTTGCGCACGGACATCAATGAATCCTATCTGAATCCGGGAATCATTCCGAAGCCGGGGATCAAGTACTTCGACGACACCGACTGGAATTGGATCATCACGGGTAGAAGGGAAGCAAGAGAAAAGGTGTGGAATCTGTTAAAACAGCAGTAAATTAAATAGATATGTGAAGTTTCGCAAAGGAGCGACAAGATGGCCACAAAAAAAATCCGTATT
>DASYRN010000129.1:0-4077 GCA_036004365.1 Binatia bacterium | reverse complement strand
AAGATGGGCTCCAGGCGTTCGGCGGCCTCCCGTGGTCCACCGATCATGAGACAATAGCCTCGCTCCGTTCCCCAAATCCCGCCGCTTGTTCCAACGTCGAGATAATGGATTCCCTTCGACTTCAACAGTTTCGCTCGGCGCACGCCGTCTTTAAAGTGAGAATTCCCGCCATCAATGATAATGTCGCCGGCTTGCATCCGTTCGGCCAAGGCCATAACCGTTCTTTCGGTTACTTCACCGGCCGGAACCATCACCCAAGCCGCTCGCGGCGTGTTCAGCTTGGTTACAAAATCGTCGAGCGAAGAAGCGCCTTCTGCACCCTGGTTCACCAATTGCTTGACGTTGTCCGAATTGACATCAAACACCACGCACTCGTGACCCTTGTCCAACAACCTGCGGACGATATTTCCACCCATACGTCCTAAACCGATCATGCCGAGTTGCATGCTTTTTCTCCTCTCCCTTTTTACGCGATTGCTTCCTGGATAGCCGCGCGCAGTACCGCCAAACCCGCACCCACATCCGACCCCAAATGTGCCCGTAAGGCCCTACGCCCCCGCTGCGCTAAAACCTCAAAATCCCCTCGGGCCTGCGCTGCCTTCACGATACCAAAGGTATATTTTTGTCCAGGTACGGGAAGGTCGGCCGCATCGTCACAGGTGATCTGCAAAAAAACGCCGTTGTTAGGCCCGCCCTTATAGAGCTGGCCCGTGGAATGTAAGAAGCGAGGTCCGTAGCCAAGAGAAGTGGCCACTTTCTTGCCGTCTCGAACAAGGTGGCGCATCTCCTGGAGCATCGTGTGATGTCTCTCGTTGCTATCCACATAGGCCAGAATAGAGAAATAATCGCCTGCCCGGACGCGATTCAAATGCGCCTTGAGAAAACTCACCAGATTCTTGTTGACGGAGCGCGTATCCGACAGCGCGGCAGCGTTTGCCTGGTCCGTAAATAGCTTCACGCCTCGGTCCTCGAACAGGGGTCTTTCGGGTGCGAGAGTGCCGGTCTTCTCGAACTCAGCGGTCAGCTTCCGCGCTGCGATTTTGCTTTCCTCTACGTCAGGTTGATCGAAGGGGTTGATGCCAATGACAGCGCCCGCAACAGCCGTGGCCATCTCCCAGCGGAAAAATTCCCCCCCTAGATCATAGAGATCCCTCACGGCAATGCGTACGACGGGATTCCCCGCCTGTTCGAGCGCTTCTACAGCATCATCTTGTGTCGAATTCGGCTTCGATTCCAGCCGGATATAGACAAAGAGCCGGTCATCGCCGTACATCCCCGGCGAACCAAGTTTCTCCTCGTGAATGGGGATCAAGCCTTTGCCGGCTTTGCCTGTGGACTCGGCGAGCAACTGCTCCAGCCACGCGCCGAAGTCCCGGATGCCGGGAGATGGGATGATCGTGATTTTATCTCGTCCGAGGTTCGCTAGGACGCCCATGATCGCCCCTAGCACGACGCCCGGATTTTCTTCCGGCGGGACTGAGGGACCGCAGCCTCGAGCCATTTCTTTAGCTCGATCCAAGAACTGCGCCACGTCCACTCCCATAATCGCGGATGAAACCATGCCGAAGTTCGATAGCGCGGAATACCTTCCGCCGATGCTGGGCAGCCCGAAAAAGATGCGCCGAAAGCCATCCTTTTCTGCCTGCTGCTGCAACTTCGATTCAGGATCGGTGATCGCAATGAAGCGCCTTCCCGCCTCCTCGGCGCCAACCTGTTCCTTCGCACGCTCGAAAAAATATTGCTTCAATATATTAGGCTCGAGCGTGGTGCCCGATTTGCTGGATACGATAAAGAGGGTTTTCGCTAAGTCTAATTTTTCCTCGAATCTCTTGATCTGAGCAGGGTCGGTTGAATCAAGGGCACGCAATTCGGGAAAGCCCGATATCTTTCCGAAGGTCGTCGCCATGACTTCTGCGCACAAACTCGAACCGCCCATGCCTAAAAGCAGGGCGTGAGAGAAGCCTGCCCTTTTGATCTCTTCAGCAACCTCTCGTAAGTCGCCTACGTGCGCCAACCGATCCTCTACGACGCGCAACCATCCCAGCCAACGGTCTTCATCCTGGCCGGTCCAAAGAGTCTTGTCACCGGCCCAGAGACGGTGCACCTTACCACCAGCGCGCCAATCTTCGAGAGTGGCGTTCACTTTTGCATCGAGATCGTGGGGCAGTTGGTAACTCTGGCTGTCCACCGCTTTGAAGGAAATCTCAATCTTTTAAGAATTTGGCCTCGATCGCTTTTACCTTGTTGACTCGCCGCAGATGACGCTCTTCGCCGCTGAATTTCGCCGTGATAAAAGCCCGAACGATTTCCAGGGCGAGCTCCTCACCGATAATTCGCGCACCGAGACAGAGTACATTCATGTCGTCGTGCTCAACTCCCTGATGGGCGGAGTAATGGTCGTGACAGAGTCCTGCCCGGATGCCAGGGAACTTGTTCGCGGCCACGCTTGCGCCCACTCCGCTGCCGCAGATAATGACCGCACGTTCGGCGCTGCCTTGCCGCACCGTCTCGCAGGCCAGTTGCACAAAATCGGGATAGTCGTCCGAGTCGTCGGGATGGTGCGCTCCCACATCGACGACCTCATGCCCTTCACGCTTTAGATTCTTCACAACAGTCTGCTTGAGCGTGTAGCCTGCGTGATCGGCCGCGATGGCAATTTTCATTTGCTGCTTACCTCAAATTCTTTCCGGTCGGGGGAACACTAATTAAAAGGTGTCTCATCCTTCAACCTTTCGCCTTTATCCTTCCTAGCTACGCAGCGGGCTGGAAAACTGGAGTAAGATAGAATGTTGGTCCCAACGCGAATCGAGCCCGTGTTACCGACGTGAGAGGGCCGGTGCGAATGTTTCACGATCCCTCACCATCTCTCTAACTCTTCAATTTTCTTACATTCCGCTCCGGCTCAGTGTTACGAACTTTCACCGTTTTTCACGAGCGACCAGACAAAAACCGGACAGTTTCCATATGGAAAATCCTGGCGGCCAATGATTTTGTCTTTTTGAGGTGAGTCATGGTAGAAGTCTCGGTTGACACTCGTCAACAAATAATGGCCCGCAAGAAACAGCCATCCGATCTTATCACCCCCACCCAAGCAGGCAAGCTACTCGGCCTCGGCAGCGGCGCCAAAGCGATCTATTCGGCTATAAAGCGCGGCCGCCTGGCTTATCACAAGTTCGGCGAAAAGACGTACCTCCTCGAGCGGGCAGCCGTTGAGGAGTATGGCCGAATCGCAAAGCCCGGACGGCCTTGGCCAAAGAAAAAGCCTTCCCGACCTAAAAAGTAACTGTTGACACAAGTCGGCAATTAGTGATATTGGGTCGGTCTATGAGACTGACCCGCACACCTCCGGCCTTTTGCAAAAGGAGGTGATGGGAGAAATGACTGAAAGCATCTACGGGATAAAAGGGAAACGCGGTCGGGTCGTAAAGACGGTTTGGCTCGTTTCAGCGCCTGCCTTGAAGCAGTACCAAGTTTTCCTCTCGCACCAGCAAAGAGCAAAGAAACGGATCGCTTGACACCACGTCAAACTAATCGGGAGGATCAAATGAAAAACGTGTCCCGTTTGTGGGAGCTTAAATGGTGGTGGCTGGCGCCGATAGTCGTCATGCTTTTTGTCCTGGTTGTCCTGTTCCTGGCGCCGACAAGTAGACCGCCAGAGTTGTTTGGACTGTAGCCGAAGGGAGGTTGACCCATGGAAGCGCAAAGATCCTGCCGATGCTTTTTCGAATCCGCGGGCGGTAGGCCTATCTGCCGCACGAAAGGAGAAAAGGAACATGAGCAAGCAAAAAGCCAACGCAGACACCGGCGGCAATAATGAACGGATCGCCAATCTCGCCGCGAAAGTAGTGGCGCCGGCCTTCCAGCCCTGGCGTGTCAAAGGAGGGTGATCGAACGTGAGCGAAGCGATGAGATGGATTTTTCCCGTGGTGTTTTTAGGTCCAGCGCTCGTGATCGCGCTGCTGCTTTACGTGAAGTGTTCAAAGGAGGTCAACAAATTTCGATCAAGGAAAGGAGTGACCATGACGATTATTAAAGGGCTGTTCTGGCTTTTTATCGGCTTCGTCGGCCTGGTCGTTT
>DASYRN010000128.1:0-18224 GCA_036004365.1 Binatia bacterium | reverse complement strand
ATCGGCTTCGCGCAAAAAATCGTTGAAGAACGCAATGATTAAGCAGGAGGCAGAGGCGTGAGGGTGAATAAGAAGAAATTGAAGAGCCTAGTAAAATGCTCGGCACGCTGATTTCAAAAATTCGTTAACTTCTTCCTGTTGCCTGGTTTCTCTAAGACTGGCTAATTCTTGGTAAGAATCTGCTTCAATTTTCCCAGCAAGGCGGGCTCCAGCTTAAAAAGGCCCCCTACAATCTTTTCCACCTGCTCGCCAGAGACTGGATCCACATCCAATCTGGATTTTTCGGCCTCGGCTAGAAACTCCTTGTCTTTAAAGGTCTCTAAGAAAGCTTTACGGAGAAGTTGGACACGCTCTTTGGGCGTTCCCGGCGGCAAAACATAAGGACGCGTAAAAATCTGCGTGTCATGGATGCCGGCATCGATTAGCTTTCTTGCCTCATCGGTCTTGGCGAAGTTGATCGCTAACGGAATCATAGGAAGTTCCGGGTGCGGTTTGGGAACCGCCTGCAGTAACACCATGACCTCTTTCGCCTCCAATCCCTTGCGCCAGGTTACCTTGATCGACTCCCAAGCCCAACAGCCCCCTGAAATCTCTCCGCTATCAGCGGCTAGGCGGATATCGGCAGTGCCTTTATATCCCGACACGAGTTGGATAGGGAGCCCTAGCGTATCCTTGAGAACCTTTGCGACGTCGTCCGTAGTTGAGCCTGGAGCGGTACCTCCCAGTTTGACGGGTGCTTTGGCCGCAAGCCAGCTTTCCACGCTCGTAATGCCGCTTTCTTTGCGTAGCGCACACACCACGCTTTCCTTCACCGGAACGCCTATCATTTCAAATTTGCGCGCGTCGAACTCGATCCCCGAGCCTCCCATGACCTGCTGCATGATGAGTCCACCGATGAAGTGACCAATGGTCAAGCCATCCGGCTTGGCCACCTTGTAAACGTGGTTGGCCGCGATCAGGCTACCGGCCCCGGTCATATTGTCCACAGCGATTGTGGGATTTCCGGGAATAAATCTGCCCATATGCCGAGCGATGGCGCGTGAGTAGGTATCGAATCCGCCTCCGGCCCCAAAACCCACAACGATGCGAATGGTCTTGCCTTTATAAAAGTCATCGGTCGCTGATTTAGCCGGAACAGCAGCGAGTAAAACGAGGCCCGCTAGTGCGATTGGAAACCACACTCTTTGCTTCATGACATTCTCCTTCCTGGAAAATCCCCCTATGATGGTCCCCGCTCTCTTTAATTCGACGCTTTGCGCACCCGGCGAATTCAAATCAGCGTCTTGCTGCTCTGTTGCTTTTTGTTGCCTTTTTACTTGCTTGCTCTCTCCGTTACGCCTTACGCCTCACTGTCGCCTGGAAAGCGGGGATGACCTCCTGAGCGAAGAGGCGCATGGAATTCATTGCCTGCTCGGTGCTGAGGCTGCCGAAGCAAAAGGAACTCACAAAGTAGTTACTGCCAGTGATCTGCAATTGCTTTCTCACTTCTCGGAGCACCGTTTCCGGAGACCCGGCGATATACAACCCTTCACCCCGGCGTGCCTCGAAGTCGCTGAGATGCTCTCTTCTCCGGTTGTCACCGCGCATCGATTGCAGATAGGTCGTATTTCGGTTGAAGTGGGTAAGGGCTGTCTTGGCTTCCTCCCAAGCTTGATCGTCCAACTCGCGCACATAGACGTGGCGGGAGATGCCATATTTCGGGTCTGGCACGTGGGCGTTGAGGCGACCTTGATCGTTGCGATGGTCCTTCCAGATGCGCCGATACAGATCGAAAAGCTCGCGAATAGTAAGCATGGGTTGGTAGTGAACCACGGTGTTGAGCCCCTCTTGAGCCAGCCACGTGATGGAATCACTGCTATTTGTGGGATACCACAGAGGCGGGTAGGGACGCTGGAAAGGTTCCATGTGAAGCTCGACATCCTTAAAGGAGAAGTAACGGCCCTCATAGGACATTCTACCGCTGGAGAGAGCCGACGTGACGGCGTCAAGCGCCTCACGGAACATGGCCCGCGACTCATCGGCGTCCAGGTTGAAGAACGATAGCTCGATGGGAGAGATGCCCCGTCCGACTCCGACATCCAGCCTCCCCCGGCTCAGGTTGTCCAGCATGCAGATCTCCTCCACCAGCCGCAGAGGGTTATAGACGGGGAGCACATAGACCAAGGTTCCCAGCCGAATGCGGTGGGTGCGCTGCGCAGCCGCCGCCAGGAAGAGACCGGGCGAGGGTGTCATGTTCAAGGGCGACGCGTGATGCTCTGCTATGTGATAGCAATAAAAGCCAGTCTGGTCGGCGCACTCCACTAGCCTTAAGCGTTGCTCGTAGAGTTCAGGCAGCCGCAGCTGGTTGCGATCGATCCAGTCGAAGACGCCGAACTTTACCGGCGCCGAGTCGATGAGAGGGCCGTCTTTATCCTCAGCCATCGTTCTCCGTTTGTCGGAGCAGCTAATATCGGTTGCGTGCGCTTCTCTGTGGAACTGCCGAAACTGGGGTAAAATTACCTTATTTCTCCAACAGCTTCTTCATCCTTTCGATGACCTCTGGGGGCTGAACCATAATTTCCTTGGTGATGGCCTCTAGCTCCTCGCCGCTCGAGGGATCTATATCCCATTCCTTTTTCTTAGCCTCAGCTAGTAGCGCCGGGTCATTCATGGTCTTCACAAAGGCCTCGCGTAGAATTTTAACCCGCTCCGCAGGCATCCCAGGGGGACCCATGAAGGGGCGACCGAGATCTCCGGAGGAGAGCATCACTCTAGCAACGCGCTTCGTGGCATCGGGCGTCTTATGTGCATCCATCAGCTCATAGATGGTTGGGACATCGGTCAATCTTGGATAACGTTTCGCGCCGCTTTGGACCAGAGCGCGAACGAAGCCTGTCTTAATCCACGTACGGGTAGGTTCACGGCCCACATAAGCCGAGACGGTTCCGGCGCGACAGTGCACTTCCCCTTTCTCCATCGCCAAGTTCATTTCGCCACCGCCCCCGTAACCAACCACCATATGAATCTTAAGTCCGAGCCCCTCCTCGAGGAGTTTCGGTAAAAAATAACCGGCGCCAGAACGTCCCGTGGCTGCACACCTTGGCGGCTCTGTAGCCTTGCGAATATCTTCCAGGGTCTTGTAGGGAGTGTCTGTACGCACAAACAAGACCTGATCGATCCGTTCCGGAGAACCTATCCAGGAAAATTTCGGCCAGTCGAACTTCACTTCTTTCGCTCCTAGGAGCTGATCGGTGTAGATGGCCGGGTTGACCATCGCGAGGGTCAACCCGTCGGGTTTGGCGATGTTGTAAGTATGGTTGGCTGCAATCACGGTCCCCGCGCCCGGCATGTTTTGCACCACGATATCGGGACTCCCCGGAATGTTTCTGCCCAGATGCGGCGCTATAAAGCGAGCCCATTCGTCCTGGGCGCCTCCCACCGAGGTCCCGACCACGAGCCTGATAGCCTTGCCCTTAAAAAATTCATGCGAGGATCCCTGAGCGTTGCTAGATAGAAGGGTAAACCCGAACAAGACGAAAAATAGGTAGAAAGCGCTCCTTTTCATAAAAGCCTCCTTATCAATTTTTGAAGTCAACCTCAGAGACCCTCAATCCTGGAACAACATACACCAGCTGCGATGCGGAACCAAGATCTCTCGACTGTTGGTTTACTGCCTGTCGCCTCAAGCCTTATTCATTCGTGATGGCGACTTTGACTAGCTATTCTGCCGCGGAAAAATCTTGACTTTCTCGGCAGGAAACCGCACATACACACCGCCACGGACTCCCAACTGCAGATCGACTCGGGTTGTCTTGCCGCGCATCTTCTTTCCATTGGCGGACAGTTGATAGACCGTGACGTCTCCCAGAAAGAGCTGTGAAATAAGTTGAGCGGAGAACTCGTTGTTCAAACCGCTGGGGTCATGCGAGAGATAGATGTCCTCGGGCCTGATGGCGACGATCACTTCTCTCGGCGCGCCATCCGGAACCTTACAATGCACTACTCCCAGATCGGTCTTGACGTGACCTTCATCTTGTACGATGCCTTCGAATTCGTTCATCGCTCCCAGGAATTCGCCCACGCTCCGGCTCAGAGGGGAATGGTATAGATCCAGGGGAGCACCGGTTTGTAAAATCTTTCCCCCACTCATGACGGCTATTCTGTCCGCCAAGGCCATCGCCTCTACCTGATCGTGGGTCACATAGAGAACGGTGATGCCGAGTTTTTTTGCCAGGCTTCTGATTTCGTCCCGAACTTCCTCCCTCAGCCGGGCGTCGAGGTTGCTGAGGGGCTCGTCCATGAGGAGAACTTTAGGCTCCACGGCCAACGCTCTCGCAAGGGCTACCCTTTGCTGTTGACCGCCGCTTAGAAAAGGCACCGGCCGATCCTCAAGCGCGGAGAGCTGGACCAACTCCAAGGCTCTCCGGACTCTGTCGCGCACCCCGGCTCGCGTCAGCCTCCTCTTCCCGTTCGTCAGAGGAAAGGCCACGTTGTCGAACACGGTCATATGCGGCCACACCGCATAGGACTGGAAGACCATGCCGAGCGCTCTGTCTTCCGGCGGGATAAAAATACCCCGTTCCACGGAGCTGACGATCTGCTTCGCTAGAAGGATGTCTCCTGCATCCGGCTTTTCCAGACCGGCAACGCATCTGAGAAGCGTGGTCTTGCCGGAGCCGCTCAACCCCAAGAGAACAAAGAACTCCTTTTCCTCGACATTCAAGTCCACGCCGTCCACGGCCCGGACTGATTCAGGACCGGTTTTGAAGGTTTTCTTTAATGAATGGATCGCGATCATTCTCGACCTCAATCCGAAACAGGTTTTCGGACCGAGATTAAATTCCTCGCCCTCCTTTGGAGGGAGAGGACGAAGGTGAGGGTGGTGCGCTCCCGCTCGCGGGAGAGGGAAATTGACTATTGGGACTGGCTCTGAGCATCATTCCTGAAAAAAGATATTTCGATCCCACCTAAGATACCGAAGAGGCGATGTGTTGCTGGCGCCGCGCGTAGACCCAGAAGCTCGTAACGAGCGGCGACATGATCGCCATCATGATCACGGCGATCGCTGCCGCATCTCCCAGTCCGCCGCCATGCCACTGTCCCCAAATGTAAGTGGATAGCACCTGACTTTTCGGTGAAGCCAAAAAGACGGCCATGCTAAGTTCGCGATACGCCGAAAGAGAGGTCCAAATCCAGGCGTAAACCAGTCCTGGGCGAATCAATGGCAGGATCACCTTCCAAAGGATGCGAAACGCGGGAACCCCTCCCACTTGGGCCGCCTCCTCCAGCTCGCGATGGACCTGGATCATGCTGTTGTTCAGAACCCTCGTGCCAAAACTGAGCCAACAAATGACGTACACGGCCATAAGTACAAATATCGTTCCATACAGTGGAATGACATCCGAGACGAGAAGCGCGAAATAAGCAATGGCCAGCGCAAAAAGCAGGTTGGGAACAGGGTGGGGTAGAAAGGCGATCGCGTCCAACAGAAACCTTCCCCGCATTTGTGAGCGGGTGACAACCCAAGAGATGGCAGAACTCATCACCAAGATGAGCGTCGGCACGGCGACCATTAAGATGAGCGTATTCCAAGCTGCGAGTAATATAGCGGAATCAAAAGCGATCGATGTATAGCGCTCGAAAGAGGCCACGGAGAGAGCTTGCCGAGAGGGGACCTGAACATAAGGAAGAAGCGAGACCCAGAAGATGGCCAGCAACGGCAAAATAAAGGCAAGCAAAAAATAGAGAGCCAGGAGTCCCCAACCCCAGAGCCACCAGCGCCCCAGTTCCACTGGCCGGGACTGATAAGATTTTCCGGAGATAATTTGATAGCGGTGGCTTTGTCTCAAGGCTGTGAAATAGGGAATCATCAGAATTAAAGAAAACCCGACCATGATCGTCCCGTACGCCCCGCTCAATCCATACCGCGGCAGACCCTCGTTTGGGTTGATCATAAAGTAAATGGCGGTGCTGAAGGTAAAAATATTGTTCGCCATACCGATCACGCCCGGAACATCGAACGCGGCAATCGAAACGGTAAACATCCAAATGATGGCGGAAAGCAATGCCGGCCACACTAGGGGCAGCTCGACGCGAAGGAGAGTTCTCCATTTGCTCACTCCATGGATGCTGGCGGCTTCTACCAGCGCGGGATTCATGCTTCGCAAAGCTGCGGAGATCATGACGTATGCCAGGGGAGCCAGGGTGAGTCCCTGGACGAAACCGATTCCCGGCAAGGTCGCGATGTTCAACGGGGCGCTTTGGAGTCCCGAGAGCTGCATCAAAAAAATGTTGATGACTCCGATGCGCGGATGGAGCAAAAATACCCAGCCCATAGCTTTTAGAAACGTAGGGAAGAGGATGCCGATGCTAAGGAGACTCATGGCCAGGGTCTTGTAAGGCATGTCGGTCCGTTCGATAAGCCAGGCAAAGCTAAATCCCAGTGGGACCGAGACCATGATGGTTACTACGGAAAAGCTCAACGTCGCCATCATGATCCGATAGCTGTAAGGATCAGTTAATAATGAGGCGTAGTTTTTAAGGGTATAGGAAGAGGGTTGTCCGGGAATTCCGGTCCTGAGACTCATCCACACCACCGTCGCCAGCAGGCCGAGAATGGCGAGCGCCGAAATCCCCGCGATTCCCAGGAGCAGAAGCTTGGACCCGTCGAAGTAAGGGGTCTTCGGCCTTGAAGAGGGGAGGGCTACTTCCACAGTTGTCATTATGACGCCCTTCGTCCCCGTCATCCTGGGCAGGGTGAGTCACTCGGCGCATGCGTTTCAGTGGCCGCCGGAGATGAGTGAGTCACTTCATTGCTTCAGTATGTTGGCCAGCTCTTCCTTGAATTTGAGACCTTCCGCCGTTTCGCTCCCGAGATAATAAGTTATCGAGGCCTTCGGCTCCTGAAGGGCGACGCGAGTTTCGCGCAGATACTTTCCCATCATTGTCCCTTCCACCAGGTGAGAGCTCCTAGACTCGTATTTCTGCAGGATCGCCTGGGCCTCTTTGGAAGCCATGAACGCAACGAGGAGTTTTGCCAGGTTCGGGTGGGCCGAGTTTGCGGGAAGGCCCAACTGAAAATAGTCCGTGTTGACAGGCGTCGAGCCGGGCACGGCAGCGAGAGGAGCCCCCTTCGCCTGCCAAGTCCACATATGCTCTAGCGACCCTCCGATATTCGCCATGATGGGAAATTCGCCGCTGACAACACGTTCCTCTTCACTGTATCGGAGTCGGCCCCCGCTCAAGCCGACCAGTTTGCGTGCGAAATCTTTCACCTTCTCCTGGCCCCAGTTCAAAGATAACTCGGCAAGCCAGGCAACGTATGGAGGGATAGCCATCTTCCCGGCCCAAGTCGGGCTAAAGCGGGGATCGGTCAGATCCGTATAGCTCTTGGGTGCTTTGTCCTTGGGAATTAAATTGCTGTTGTAGATGATTCCATTCGGAGAGGTATAAACCAAAACCGTCTGGCCGGGAAAAACTTCCATTTCCTTGGTTACCCAAGGAAAGATGCCAGACCAGTTCACCTTCTCTAAAGCGTTCTCCTTGTGGAGCAGAGCAAAGTGAGATTGAGATCCAAGATAAAAATCCGAAGAAGATTTTCTACCGGCCTTCACTTCAGTGATAATCCGTGCCGCTCTCGCATTCATGTCGGGGCCCGCGGCGAAGTTAATCCGGGCCTTGATGCCATATCTTTTGTAGAAGGCCGCCTCGATATCAGCAAAGCCTTTTTTTCCGCCGAAGGTTTGAGCCCCGGCGATGAAAACAATTTCTTCTCCTTCTTTCTTGGCGGCGGCTACCAACGACTCCATGTTTTCCGCGGAGTGGAGATGGGAAGCTTCGAAGAGAGCTAACACCCAACAAATCGTTCCTACCCAAAGGACTCTAATTCCGCATTTATTCATTGGCAACTCCCCCGGAGTCACTTCTATGCAAATTGGAAAGTGCAAATTGAAAAACGCAAAATCGGAGAAAGAAAAATAGCATCCTTATCCAAGATTTTGAGTTTGAATTTTGCATTTTGCATTTTTCATTTTGCAATGACTAGCTTACCCGGTACTCGCCTGGCACGAGCCGAATGATTTCGTTTTTTGCTGGATCCCTGATGACGCCAACCGGATCTTGACCTCTCTCTACCGCCTCAATGCACTGCTTGAAGAGGCGCCGCAGCAGAATCACCCCCTCATCCGACACGCCCAAGTGTTCTGCCGTCCGATCAAGGACCGGTCCCTGGCTCTCCTGAGCACAGCGGTCTTGATCGCCTCGCGCAATCCAGCCCGTGGTCTCGTCCCACCGATACTTTCCCAGAATACTGTCACCGAGCCCTTCGTCCTGTCGATCCTCCGGCATCTTCGCGGTTACCTTTCCATCTACGAGGGGCGCGAAATAGAGCGTGAAATGCATCGTGCAGGTATCATCTACGGCCACGCGCCACCGCAGTGCCTCATAGCCTTCGTGAGTTGCGGCAAAAGCAGCCGGGTGGTCCTCGGAGAGGTGGTACCCGACTTTATTCATGTTGGGCATGAGAAATAAGCTTATCGTCCTGAAGCAGTCGTCTCCAACCCGGCGCGTGAAGGTGTCGCGGATGCCGAAGTCAGTGACTTCGGAGGTAAGCTTCTCATCTTTCCAATGCCTCGTCTTCGGCGTCCTGTGGAGCCACTTGAAATGGTGCTGATCGACGCTGTTCTCGACCATCTGAAGATAGTTGCAGTGGATGAGCCGGGCGCTGAGTGACCGGACTCCATCCTCCCTCACCAGCACGTCGTACCGCGGCAATAACGGAGGCGGCTCGGGTCCGAGATAGGCGAAAATGATCCCGGCCAGCTCCTGAACTTTGTAAGCAGGGTGACGAACGCGCTCTTTGAAGGTGCTGTCGGACGGCTCGCCAGGCTGTTCCAAGACTCGTCCCTCGACGTCGTAAAGCCAACCGTGATAGCAGCAACGCAGGCCACCATCTTCAATATGTCCAAACTCCAGCGAGGTTCCGCGGTGCGAGCAGCGGAGTCCGAGAAGCCCCGGCCGGCCTCGATCATCGCGAAAAAGGACGAGGTCCTCTCCTAAAAGTCTCTTTCGCTTCGGCCTTTCTTTTAACTCCTTGGTGAACCCTATCGGGTGCCAATAGCGGCGTAGCATTCCGCCTGCAGGGGTTCCTGGACCCACACGGGTCAATATTTCATTCTCTTCAAAGGTCAGCGCCATGACTTTCCTCCTTGGGTGCGTGCCCTCGTGCTTTGGGATCGAAAATATCCGATGAGCTTCTGTTATGTCAAACTTAGTATAGGAGATGATCAAAAGGAGATCCTCAGCAGCGTGGCTGCCAGGTGTACTCTACACGGGAGGGGCCGTTGAAGCGAAGAAGCTTCCGGGCCGTGTCCGACGAGAGTCGCCGGCGACGCGCTAAGGGGTGAGTATTAGGAGGGCCAGTGGTTTCAGTTGTGGCCCCTCCTGTGGTCTAACTAACTGGAGTGGCGGGGCTTCGGGGTCGTTCCAGCGGAAGATTTTGGTTGTTCCAGTCCAGCATCCCTCCTTTGAGATTTGAAACGTGCTCGAAGCCCAGACCGGTAAGGATCGCCGCAGCCGTGGTACTCCGCACGCCAGAACGGCAGATGGCTATGATGTGCCTATCCTTGTACTTTTCCAGCTCGGAAGCTCGGGAGGGTAGGTCTTTGAGAGGGATGAGCAAGCTTTCAGGAATATGTCCAAGCTCGCCTGTATACTCTTCCGGTTCGCGGACATCGAGGAGTACGGGCGCCGGGCAAGTCCCGAGAAGTACTTGTACTTGATTGGGAGTGACCTGGCGTATTTGATTAAGCTCGGCTAAGGAAGGGAAACGGAGTCGGTCGTCGTCCAAAGCGGATTGATTCGGTTGTAGAACTTCTTGAATCTTATCCGGAAGGGGTAAGCCCAGGTTGTTCATCAGATCGATGTATTCTTCTCGCGTCCGACCGCTAATGCGCGGATTGAAGCGCTTTTCTTCTCCTATGGTCGAATGCATGTTGCCTCTGTAGTCATGGGCGGGAAAGATGAAGGTCTCATCGGAAAGTGCAAAGAGCTTTTGCGTGATCGAGTCGAACTGCTCCCCAGGGTCGCCACCCGCAAAGTCGCACCTTCCAGTGCCGCGGATGAGAAGAGTGTCGCCGGTGAACACGCGGCCTCCGGCATGGATGCTTATGCTATCGGGAGTGTGACCGGGCGTGTAAAGGACTCCGAGCTGCACATCTCCAACACTGATCGTGGCGCCATCGTCAACGTGGATGTCAACGTGCGGCGCCGGTGCTTTGCTGTGCATGATGACTTTGGCACCCGTCAGGTCCTTGAGTTCAAAGCAACCTGTCCGGTGATCGGCATGACTATGCGTGTCGATGACAGCTTCAAGCCGAAGCTTGTGGTAGGAGAGGAACGCAAGGTAGCGGTCGATCTTTTCCCTGAGAGGATCGATCAGGGCGGCTAGAAGCTGTCTCTCGCAGCCAATGAGATAGGTTTTGCACTTGCTGCGGTTAAGCTCACGAAAAAGCATTGAACCATCTCCTCGATGACCGCGGAGAGCTTGGACCCGGTCGGAGCAGTGAACAAGAAGACCGCTCGCGGATCGGATCTGCCCAGAGAGGAGTTCCAGCCTAACGAAATTTAAACTCGGCTCACCATCCCTTTTTCGAGATTGTAGCGGTATCGCTCCACCTTCTCGAGATCTTGACTCAAGAACCGAAAAACCACAGCTGGTCCTTCCACGGCATGCGTCGAGTGGATCTCTCCCGGAAGATACGGGTAAGCGACGCCCGGAGTGAGCCGGTGCAGTTCTTTCTTTTCCAAGGAGGCTCTTCCGGGGTCTTCACCGCTGTTTCTCCGGTAGGTCGTGATCTCGGTCAAGCCGCTGTAGGAACCATAAACGACCCAGCAAGGACCGTGATCATGCGGCAGGTTGGTATGGCCTTGCTTGTGAACATGGCCCATCTGGATAAAGCCATGCTCGGGATCACGATACAATTCCCTGGATGGTTTACCCTCAGCCATGAGTTGCGCCATCCATGGCTCGGCGGGCCTGGTCGAAGCCAAGAGCCTTTCCAAAAGAGCTTTAACTCTGAACGGAAGCTGAGGATTCTTTCCGTCGCCCCAAATCGAGCGCAGGTCGTTGATGTAATGCTCTAAAGAGTTCACCTCCCTCTTCACGCTAACGGCCATCGTCCCTCCTTGAGGTTATTCTTAACACCTTTTGCGCACTCTCGTCCAGACGAGAGCGGTCGCAATTGATTGACAGCTCCACACGGGCTTTGATACCTGTTAAATCATCCTTTTTTACGGGCGGAAAAATGGATTTGCGACACTTGCGCAATGTGATGGGTCATTTTGCCACGGGCGTCACCGTCATCACGACTCTGGATAAAGACGCCAACCCCTCGGGTCTTACCGCCAACGCTTTTACCTCGCTCTCTCTGGACCCGCCGCTCGCCTTGATTTGTGTGGACAAAAAGGCGCACTGCTATTCCTGCTTCGACGAATCCAAGATCTTCGCGATCAACGTGCTCAGCGAGAAGCAAGAGGAGATCTCCCGTCGCTTCGCCACCAAAGGGGTCGAGAAGTTTAACGGCATCAAGTGGCATCGGAGCGAGAACGGATGTGCCCTCATCGACGGAGCCATTGGCCACATCGAATGCCGGGTGGTTCGGACCCACGACGGCGGCGACCACACGATCTATATAGGCGAGATAGTCAGCGCGAATACTTCTGAAGGGCGACCTCTAATTTTCTTCAAGGGCCAATATCATCGCTTGCCCTTAAATAAAAGTTGATTTTCGCCTGTGGCGGCGAATGGAAACTATCCTACTGGCGCAAGGTATCTATTATTTCTTTTCTGGCATATGGCCTATCCTGCATATGCGGTCATTTTTAGCTGTTACGGGACCGAAAACAGACCTCTGGCTGGTTAAGACTGTGGGAATACTTGTAGCCGTCATCGGTGCAACGCTTGTTGTTGCCGGCATGAATCAGCGCGTGACATTGGAGGTTTTGCTGTTGGCGATTGGAAGCCAGCTGGCATTGATCGCTATCGACGTTATTTATGTCGCAGCGAAAACGATCAGCAAAATTTATCTTCTGGATGCGATTCTTGAGATTGGTTTGTTGCTGGGCTGGCTGTCTTTCGGCTTGGGTTTTCAAGCTCTTTGAATTGACTGCTGAAATGCCTCAGGGGGGAACTTCGGAAGAAAATTCTGGCGTCCCTAACCCTTCCCAGTTGGAACCAGCTTATTTCTTGGCTTCGGGAGCTTGATCTGGTGCGGCAGCAGGCGGCTGCTTAGAGTGAGTCAATTCCTCCTCCATCAAGATCCCCTGATCCCAATTGGTTTGGACAGCCTGGGATGAGAGGACATCCTTATCAATCGATAAGTAGATAGGGTTGGTATCTCCGTCACGCAGATACGTTCAGTGAGGTGGCCCTTGTCGTCCCGAAAATCGCGGATGGCAGAAAGACCGAGAAGCCGAGCAAACCGGGATACGGGGGAGAGGCAGAGATAGAACAGTTTTCCTGTGTAGAGCGGGAGAAGATAGTTTTCCAACAGGTGAGTCCATCGGATATCGCTGGAAGTGATTCCGATAACTGTCACTCTGGAGACAAATGGAAGTCGACAGAGGTGGTGGACCCAAGAACCGCAGTGAATTCCCCAGGGATAGCGCATGTTATCCGGATGGTTGTCAAAGACCAGCACCTGGAACGGCCTCGTGGACTCCAATCGTCTGATCAGGAGATAACTGACGTGGTGGAAATCTCCGCTTCCCAGAAAGGTGGCATCCGGAAGACCGATGTGTTCCCGATTGAGCACGGCCTCCAGCTCTGTGAGATCGCGAAGGGTACATCCATAGCGAATCTTCTCTTGCCAACCCAGGAGGGGGATCGAACGGCATCCAGGTAGCGACCGGATCGAATCATCAAAATTTAGAATAACAGGCTCCCTCATAACAGATTCCGGTTTTCTGCTGCGCCGCACTCTGCCATCGCAACTTTGGAGCAGGAAGTATCCGAGGACTTTATGTCAACTTCAGGGCGGCTCTTGACAACACCCGGTATTTCGTTAAGCTCCCCAATGTTAGCGTATCTATGCAAGCCTATCTTCGACCCCATCGTTCGCCGGTCCTCTGGCGGGTGATCTATATTGCCTGCACGGTTTTGATCTCTTCATATATCTTCTGCGATGTGCTTGATCTCGACGGTTCCGACTTTGCATCGAGGCAGCATCCAGTCAAGGGTAATGTCTTAGTAGTAAAAGGCCTCGAAGAGGTAGAGTGCAGCTCGCTTCCGAAGTCGCTCGAGGCTTCGGAGGACATTTCTCGCCACTTCACTGCCAATCAAGGAGAACTGACTTCCTTCTACAGCACGGAAGAACTAAGAAAGTCACGGCTCAAGTCGACTCGCGATCATGGTTATCGGGTGGCTTTGCCGCGTTCTTCCGTCCCCGACCCGTTTCCTTCGGTTTAACTTTATCCGCGTCTGAAATTCCTTCGCCCAAGAGCGGCGAAGAGGTTTCTATTTGTGTCCTTTTTTGGAAGGTTGCCTGTTCATGCGGAAGCGCCGAAAGGTTTACAGTGAGGATGACCGTTTTTTGCGATTTGATGGAACCGTCACCCTGCGGGACACGACGGATGCCGCGTTGGAAGCCTTTGCCTTGCCAGAATACAGGGAGTGGGAGCGTATGTGGGAAGAGGGGCGTATCACAGGCCGGGAATGTATGGAACGCCAGACCCGACTCATGAATGCTTGCCCCGAAATGCTCCGTTCTCTTTGCAACCGTATCCCTATCGATGACGGGATTTATGACCTGGAGAGCGAATGCATTAGAAGTGGCTCGTTGTTGGTCATCGTCAGTGATGGGATCGATCTTTTGATGGAAGAGGTGCTCACTACCCGAGGCTTAAAGCACCTTCCTCACTACTCGAACCGGCTCGATTGGGATGAAGAGCGAGGCCCTTTCTTGGCTTTTCCCTATAGTGATTTGAATTGTCGCGGCGGTTGTGGCCTTTGTAAGTGTCGGCTGCTCGAACGGCCTGGATTCGGGATCGCACCTACAGTCTATATAGGGGATGGTCTATCAGATATTTGCGTGGTTCATCGTGCAGATCGCGTTTTTGCCAAGAGCCGACTACACGACTATTGCCTAAAAAGCGGTATTGTTCATGAGTCCTTTGAAACCTTGACCGGGGTAGCTCTTTCCCTCTTTAGATAGCCATGGATCGCCAACCGCGTGTTTAGGAATGACAGATGAGCTTCCGTCCTGAAGAAGAAAAATTAAGAAGGCTGGAAGAGAAGTACTGCTCTTTCGGAGACACGGTTCATTACGCAAGCTCGCCCAAGTTTTTTAAGGCTGCCGAGGGGAGCTTTCTATTTGATCGAGATGGATTGCCGTACCTTGATCTACAAATGTGGTATTCGGCGGTCAATTTTGGATATCGAAACAAAGCCATCGGTGAAAGCTTAAAAAAGCAAATCGATACCCTGCCACAACTTGCATGCCAATATCTGCACGACGAAAAGGTATTCCTGGCGGCCGAGTTGGCTCAGGAATGTGCTCGGGCGTTTGGCCAAGAGGGACGGATACAGTTCAATGTCGGTGGCGCTCAGGCTATCGAAGATTCGATGAAGTTGGTTCGTAACGCAACCGGCAAAAGTCTCTTCATGGCATTCTGGGGGAGCTATCATGGAAGAACACTGGGAGCTTCCGAAATCACTTCCAGCTACCGCTACCGGCGCCGCTTTGGCCATTTTTCAAATCGGGCGCACTTCGTGCCGTTTCCCTATTGTTTCCGCTGTCCCTACGGAAAGAAATTTGACAGCTGCGACTATTATTGCGTCAAGCAATTTGAAAGACTTTTCGAGAGCGAATACCACTCCTTCTGGGATCCAAAGGCCGAGGAACCTGAGTTTGTAGCTCTGTACGCTGAACCGGTTCAAGCCACCGGAGGATATGTTATTCCTCCGCTGGATTACTTTGCACAAATGGCAAAAATTTTGGCGGAACGAAAAATTCTGTTGATTGACGATGAAATTCAGATGGGGTTTTTTCGGACCGGAAAGATGTGGGCTATCGAACATTTCGGAGTCAGCCCTAACATCGTTGTTTTCGGAAAGGCAATGACCAATGGGATGAACCCACTATCAGGACTGTGGGCGGAGGAAGGCTTGATCTCTCCCGAGAAGTGGCCAGCAGGCTCGACCCATTCTACCTTTGCGTCCAACCCGCTGGGGACAGCCGCAGCCTTGGCGACGCTGGAATGGATTCGAAATCAGAACTACGAAAAGTCGGTGGCTGAAAAGGGAGCCTACTTCATGGCTCGGCTGGAGGAATTGAAGGCTAGACACCGGACGATTGGTGATGTGGCGGGATTGGGTCTGGCCCTTCGCATTGAGGTTACAGAAGCGGATAGATATACGCCGAACAAAGCGCTGGTCGATGCCATTGTTGAATCAGGACTTCAAGGAAAGATTCCTACTTCTAGAGGAGCGATGGGGTTGGTCTTGGACGTAGGAGGCTATTACAAAAACGTTTTGACGTTGGCACCCTCGTTGGAGATTACAAGAGAGGGGATTGATCTATCATTCGAGATGCTCGACTTTCTTTTCAAAAAATGCAGCGAAGACTAAACGAGATGAGTCGGCACCCAGTTGAGTCGACTGCGGCGCTTCTTGCTAGGATGCCAGAGGCTAGCAGTACGGACATCTTTATGCCTTCACAATCCTCGACACTGGTCTACCTGATACACGGGGTGACGGGAACACCCATGGAAATGAAATACCTTGCGCGACAATTACGGCACCAAGGGTGGGACGTCTATCTTCCGACGTGTCCGGGGCACTGCTCGACTCTTCGAGATTTGCTCCGCTCTAATGAAGAGATGTGGTTGGGGCATGTTCGAACCCAATTATCTTATGTCCGCAGACATTATCAAAATCTCTTCGCCATCGGCTTGAGCGCGGGTGCCCTTTTGGCGTTGGAGGCTTCGATTAGCGTCCCGCTGCAAGGAATCGGTGCTCTTTCTCCGACTTTCTTTTATGACGGGTGGAATGTGCCGTGGACACAAAAACTGCTGCGAGTTGGGATTAAGTGGTTTCCTTCTCCCCTGCACTACATCTTTTTTCATTTCGATAGGTTCCCGTACGGAATCAAAAACCCGGCTTTGCAGGCTCGTCTCCACGAGGCATATCATCCCGTCGTTCGCTCGAAGCTCTTTCTGCGTCGTATCCTGGGCCGTTCTTCGCCTGGAGTCCAACGGCGGTACTCGCCCGAGGCTGTTGGATATCCCGTATTCTTCCTTAAAACCTTGGCGGATTTGGATCGGCTTTATGTCAAAGTCAGGGAAGATCTCCACTACGTGACTGCGCCAACATTGATCATTCAGGCGCGAGACGATGATTTTACCAGTCCCAAGAATTCCGAACTTGTTTATCGCGCAATCTCCTCTTCCAATAAAAAATTGATTCTTCTCGATGACTGCTACCATGTCATCACTGTGGATCAACAAAGGGAGGCTGTGGCACGAGAACTGGCCAAATTTATTCACTCCCATCTCAACAGATCGGAAGATTTTGAATTGTCGGCATCAGGATCTACGGAAGCCTTTCCATGACGGGTCGCAGGGTTGTCATCACTGGCCTGGGCGTTGTTTGTTCCATCGGGTTAGGGAAAGAATCCTTTTGGTCGGCGCTCCTTGAGGGAAAATCGGGGATCCGGTCCATCCAGAGTTTCGACGCTTCTTCTTATTCATGTCAAATCGCTGGGGAGATCATAGATTTTAGGCCAGAAGATTACATCCCTCCTTCGGAGGTCCCCAAACTGTCGAGAGCCTCGCAGTTTGCCATGGCCGCTGCCAAAATGGCGATCGACGATGCTCAACTCGATTTCTCTAGAGAGAATGGATGCCGAGTCGGGGTTGTTATAGGGACGGGGTTAGGGGGCATGGACGTTTACGAAACCCAGTTGCGAAGGTTAATTGAGACCAACAACCCGCGGCGAGTTCATCCGTGGTCGGTTCCTTCAACCATGTCAAATGCCCCTGCGGCAGAGATTGCGATCTTCTTTGGGTTGAAGGGCCCGAATATGACCATTTCCACTGCGTGTTCGTCCGGGTCGCATGCCATCGGCTGTGGATTTGACCTCATACGCATTGGGAAAGCAGACTTTATTGTCGCAGGAGGCACGGAGGCATGCATTTTGCCCGGAGTGCTTGCTGCCTTTTGTTCCCTCCGCGCGCTTTCCATTCGGAACGAGACTCCGGATCGGGCGAGTCGGCCTTTTGACAAAAAGCGGGACGGATTTGCTATGGGCGAAGGAGCCGGGATCCTCATCCTGGAAACATTGGAGAGTGCGAGAAGGAGAGGGGTCACCATTTACGCGGAAGTTGCGGGTTACGGGGCAACTTGTGAAGCAACCCATATTGTTCACCCCGAGAGTACGGGGAGTGAAGGGGCTCGCGTGATGAAGCTAGCGCTCCAGGATGCAGGGATTTCCCCCGCCGAGGTTGATTATATCAACACACATGGGACCTCTACTGTGCTGAACGATCGGGTTGAAACAAAGGCGATAAAGAGGATTTTTGGAGAACATGCGTACGGGATTTCCTTGGACTCAACTAAGTCGATGATAGGACACACCATCGGTGCTGCCGGGGCCATCGAGGGGATTGTCAGCGCGCTGACTCTTCAACAACGCATCATTCATCCCACCACCAATTATGAAGAACCTGATCCAGAATGTGATTTGGACTATACCCCGAATCTTGCGCGTGAGAGACACGTGAAAGTAGCGTTATCCAATTCCTTCGGATTTGGAAGCAACAACTGCTGTTTAGTGATGAAGGCGGTGTCATGAAAATGGAACAAGGGATGGCATCGGATGGTTTGATTGAGAAACGGATCATAAACGGTCTGGCAAAGATACTAAACAAGTCCCAAAGGAAGCGAGGCTTGTCGAAGAGCTCAACGTAGACTCGTTAGATACGTTAGATCTCATCTTTAAACTTGAGGAAGAATTCAATATTGAGATCCCAAAAGAGGACGAATTGCGCTTTGTAACGGTTCAAGACGTGATCACCTATGTTGAGGAAAAATTAAAGAGTATTGCTAGCTAGTTCTCACTGAAAAAGTCATTTTTTTCTCGGTCATCTCAACAGCATGTGGTACAAATAAGTCATGCGTACACCCATAGCTCAGCAGTTCGGTTTTGGCGACGGCTTTATCGATCCCTCTCTGTATGAATTGGACGAGG